>JBILQZ010000065.1:0-8788 GCA_044372935.1 Sediminibacterium sp.
AATATACTTTCCAATCAAACCAATATTAACAGTCGCTTTAGGATTTTTTAATTTATCTAAAAACAAACTCCATTTTGTTAAATCAGGTTCGTTGTATTTAGTAATCTTTAATTTTTCAAGAACAATTAAATCTAATTTTTCTTGCAACATTTTTAAGGGCACTTCATAAATAGTAGAAGCATCTGCCGCTTCAATGACCCTTCCTGCTCTTACATTACAAAAAAGTGCAATTTTTCTTTTAATATCATCATTCAATGGCTCTTCTGCTCTACAAACAATCACATCTGGGTGCACCCCTGCTTCACTTAACATACGCACACTGTGTTGCGTAGGTTTTGTTTTCAATTCTTTTGCCGCTTTTAAATAAGGTACTAAAGTTAAATGAACCACCATCACATCTTCTTCTGGCAATTCCCATTGTATTTGTCTTACAGTCTCTACAAATGGTAAACTTTCAATATCACCTACAGTGCCACCAATTTCTGTAATCACCACATCAAATTTGCCCTCTTTACCTAATAACAACATGCGGTGTTTGATCTCGTCTGTGATATGAGGTACAACTTGAACAGTCTTACCAAGGAATTCACCCGCTCTTTCTTTATTAATTACGGTTTGATAAATACGACCTGTGGTCACATTGTTCGCTTGAGAGGTAGGGATATTTAAAAAACGCTCATAGTGACCTAAATCAAGGTCGGTCTCAGCGCCATCTTCCGTTACATAACATTCTCCATGTTCATATGGATTTAAAGTACCTGGATCCACATTAATATACGGGTCAAATTTTTGGATCGTAGCTGTAATGCCACGAGCTTGTAATAACTTAGCTAGAGAAGCGGCAATAATACCCTTACCTAAACTACTAGTAACACCACCCGTAACAAAAATATACTTTGCCATAACTTTAAATTCATATAATATTGAAAAAGGAATCCCTGCAATAGTTGTCTATTGAGGAGTGCCCAAATCAATGGTTTTTAATGTGACCGCCTTTTTTCTGGAAAATTGCTTAGAGGTCATACAAAAATAAGCTAAAAAATACCGGCTACAAAATGAATAAAACCCCCTGAACAATAAATGTTTATAACTGTTATTTAAAAGTGAACATCTTAAATCAAATTAAAAATAATTCTATGAAAAAGACCCTTTATACCCTGTTTTTCCTATTCACTACCATCAGTTTATTGAGTTGGCAATGGGAAAAAACACAACACCCTGCATTGGACAAAGGGGAAGTCATTGAATGTTTAAATATGGAGACCCAACAAGCCTACCAATTGGAGGCAAGTCAGTCTACCTTTGCAAAAATGCATTTGGCTCCAATCCAAGTTGATCCCAGCAATTTATTGGGTAAAGTGGTACCTTTCAATGCCGCAGATGGACGACCAGGTCAGGCTTATTTTATACCTGCAAAAAAGAAATCAGACAAATGGTTGATTGTGATTCAAGAATGGTGGGGTTTAAATGACAATATTAAAATAGAAGCAGATACCTATTATAAGGATTTAGGAGATGTGAACGTGATGGCCGTGGATATGTACGACGGAAAAGTTGCTGCTACCCCAGATAGTGCCATGAAATTAATGCGTGGGGCTGATATGAATAGAATGGTGGCTTTGATTCAAGGTGCCATTAAACATGCTGGACCAAAAGCTGCTATCTATAGTGTGGGTTGGTGCTTTGGAGGGATGTGGAGTTTACAAACTGCTATTCTAGCTGGACCTCAAGCTAAAGGAGCTGTAATGTATTATGGTCGTCCAGAATCCAATATGGATAAATTGAAATCTATTCAATGCGATGTCATTGGATTCTTTGGCAACCTTGATAAATCTCCTTCTCCAGAAATGGTGAATGATTTTGAAGCCAACATGAAATTAGCTGGCAAAAGTTTAACTGCTTACAAATACGAAGCTGGTCATGGATTTGCGAATCCTAGCAATCCTAGCTTCAATGCTGCTGCTAAAGAAGACGCTTATGTTAAAGCAATTGCTTTCTTAAAATCACACTAGTTCTTTCAACTTAATAAAGAGAAAATATACTATCCCTAGGCTCTCGGGAAAACGATCGCTACGGAATAGTATATTTTCTCTTTATCTTTTTTGAAAAAAACGAGTCAACTTTTCTCTCGCTCTAAAGCACAAACGATCGCTACGGAATAGTATATTTTCTCTTTAACTTTTAAAGTAAGATTAATACTGTTTACCTGGCATTAAGTAATTTGCTACATAGTCTTTAACCCCTTCCTCTAAACTTGAAAAAGGTTTGTCGTATCCTGCGGCACGCAATTTAGCCATATTGGCTTCTGTAAAATATTGATATGTATCTCGGATATCTTCGGGCATATCTATAAATTCAATATTGGGCTCAAGCCCTTGTGCTATAAATGTATTGGCTGCTAAGTCATAGAAAGACCTTGCCTTGCCTGTACCTAAATTGTATAATCCATTTTTTGAGGCATCCCATTGTTGTGCATACATATGATGTAACATCCAACCAATTACTGACACTAAATCTTTAACATAAATAAAATCACGCAATTGTTGTCCGTCCTTATAATCTGGACGATGGCTTCTAAATAATTTGACAAGTCCTGTGTCTTTAATTTGATTGAATGCGTGAAAAATAACACTGGCCATTCGTCCCTTATGTCCCTCATTTGGACCGTATACATTAAAGAATTTCAAACCCGTCCAAGAAGGTGGCGCACTGGTCTGCGCAATAGCCCATTTATCAAATTCATTTTTACTTACCCCATAAGGATTCAATGGCGTTAACTGATCTAAGATAGCATGACTGTCCTCGTACCCATGTTCCCCTGCGCCATAGGTCGCTGCAGAAGAAGCATAGATCAATGGGATATTTTTTTTGGTAGCATACTGCCA
The DNA here is from genome assembly GCA_044372935.1 of Sediminibacterium sp. Classification (GTDB taxonomy): domain Bacteria; phylum Bacteroidota; class Bacteroidia; order Chitinophagales; family Chitinophagaceae; genus Sediminibacterium. Next base: position 2,886 of record JBILQZ010000065.1, read on the forward strand.
AATAGCTTTAGAATATTCAACATTCAATGCCTCATGTATCGCATAATTAAATTCGGTGGTGTCCGTTCTTGCACCAAGGTGAACGATTAAATCAATTTCATGTTCATCCGCTTCTAATTGCGCTAAAAATGCTTGACGCTCAATAGCCTTAATGAACTTTTTAGACTCCCAATTTTTTCTTTTTGATTCTACTCCAAAATCATCCACAATCAATAATTGATCTAATCCATGTTCATTTAAATATTGAACAAAAACCGAACCGATGAAACCAGCGGCTCCTGTTACAACAATGATGGGTTGTTTTGTCATGGAGTGATTCTTTTGAGTGCTAATAGCGATTTATAATTTTTTTTCTATCGCAGTGTCGTACTCATTTTTCCAAGTAGCAATAGTGCCCCAATTTTCATTGTCCACTACCACTTCGCCACTGGTTACTTTACCAAGCACTGTAGAAACTACTCCAGCTGCTTTAGCCGATTGTTCTATTTGTGTAAGCTGCTCGGCAGTACAAGAAATCACCACCCTACTTTGTGCTTCCCCTAACCAATATGCATCTTTTCTTAAAGTGCTATTATTAGAACTTACATTGAAACCTTTATGATTAAAGAAAGCAGACTCTAATAAAGTAATCATCAATCCTCCTTCGCTAATATCATGCGCTGATTTAATTTGTTTTGAAAGGATCAATCCTGCCACAAATTGTTGTAATTGAAACTCTTCTTCTAAATCAAAATGTGGTGCTTGTGAAAATGCAACGCCTTTAATTTTATTTAAATATTCTGAAGAACCAATATCATTTCTTTGTTGACCTAATAAAACAATAGTATCTCCTTCGTTCTTAAAGTCCAATGTCATTCTATTGTTCATGTCTTCCACGATACCAACCATACCAATTGTTGGTGTTGGAAAAACTGGACCGTCTGGATTTTGATTGTAAAAACTCACGTTACCACCTGTTACTGGTGTATTGAATTTTCTACAAGCAGCGCCCATACCTTCAACAGATTTCACAAATTGATAGTATACTTCTGGATCGTAAGGATTACCAAAGTTCAAACAGTTGGTTACACCAATTGGCTCTCCACCAGAACAAACAATGTTTCTTGCTGCTTCTGCTACTGCAATCATCGCTCCTTTTTCAGGATCAGCAAATACATATTTACTATTACAGTCTACCGTCATTGCTAAAGCTTTGCCAGTGCCTTTTGCCAACACTACTGCCGCATCACTTGGTGCATTTGTAGAAGTATTCGCAGCACCCACCATACTATCGTATTGGGTATAGACCCAACGCTTAGATGCAATATTTGGCAATTGCACCATTGCTTTAACCGTATCTTGTAAATTGGTCGTATCCGCTACTGATTGCATATCAAATGCATTCACTTTATCTAAATAAGCAGGTGTTTTATATTCACGTGTGTATTGAGGGGCGCCTCCACCAAGTACTAATTCATAAGCTGGTAAAGAAGCTTCTAATTCCCCATGCATATAAAAATTCAATAAACCATCGTCAGTTACTTCTCCAATATTTGAACAAGATAAATCCCACTTTTCAAACACTGCTAACACTTGTGCTTCTTTTCCTTTTTCAACCACCATCAACATTCTTTCCTGGCTTTCACTTAATAATAATTCCCAGGCTTTCATGTTTTGTTGACGTGTAGGTACTTTATCTAAATCGATACGCATACCCACTTGACCTTTTGCACTCATCTCTGCAGTAGAACAAATGATACCTGCAGCACCCATATCCTGCATGCCCACTACACCACCTGTTTCTATCACTTCTAAACAAGCTTCTAATAATTTTTTCTCTTGAAAAGGATCACCCACTTGAACCGCTGGTAATTCTTCTACGCTATCTGCAGTGATTTCTGCAGAGGCAAAACTTGCACCACCAATGCCATCTTTACCGGTTGCACTACCCACAAAAAATACAGGATTGCCTTTGCCCAATGCAATCGCACTCACTGTTTTACCTGCCTTCACAATACCCACACTCATTGCATTCACTAATGGGTTGGTATGGTAACAATCTTCAAAATATAATTCACCACCAACAGTAGGCACACCAAAACAGTTGCCGTAATGACCAATGCCATGCACTACACCGGCTAATAATCTTTTAGTTTTTGTATCTTCTAATTTTCCAAAACGTAAACTATTCAAAGACGCAATCGGACGCGCACCCATCGTAAAAATATCTCTTTGAATACCCCCTACTCCTGTAGCTGCACCTTGAAAAGGTTCCAATGCACTTGGGTGGTTATGAGATTCAATTTTAAATACAACTCCATAATCATTACCGATGTCCATCAAGCCAGCATTTTCTTCACCAGCAGCCACCAACATTCTACCACCATCACGTGGTAAAGTCTTTAACCATTTAATGGAGTTTTTATAACTACAGTGTTCAGACCACATGCCACTAAATGCACATAGCTCTGTAAAATTAGGTGTACGACCTAGTTTCTCTTTGATAAGTTCAAATTCCGCTTCGGTTAATCTTAATTGTTGAGCTGTTTTGACAGTAATTTCCATGATTTGGGCTTGTGCTTGAATAGATTTGGCGAAGTTACAAAACGAGTAACTTAAGTCATAAGGGATTTACCAACATTCAAACTCGGTATTGTTAGTAGTGAAAAAAGAGATGCATATGATAATCAATCAATTGTAAATTGAATTTATATTTAATAATTTTATAATATTTATATTTTATGCACATTTTGGATTTTTTTACAAATACTAAAGTATAAGAATTAATAAAAGGCAATATCTTTGACCTAATCATTTATATTTAAAATAAATAATATATGTCATTAAGAACCGATGCAGTCAACCATGTAAGTCATGGAAATGTAAATTCAGTTGATATCAAGGGCGCAAAAATTACTGGCGTTTTTGGTGAAAATGTATTTACTCAAAAAACAGCAAGAGAATATTTAAGTGATGAAGCTTACAAAAGCTTAGTTGCAAGTATTAAAGGTGGTAAAAAAATTGACAGACAAGTTGCTGGACAGATTGCATCAGGCATGCGTGCTTGGGCAGAAAGTAAAGGTGTTACACACTACACCCACTGGTTCCAACCATTAACAGGAACGACTGCAGAAAAACATGACTCTTTCTTTACCTTAAAAGGAGATGGCACTGCTATCGAAGAATTTGAAGGCGCTGCGTTGATTCAACAAGAGCCAGATGCTTCTTCTTTCCCAAATGGTGGATTGAGAGCGACATTCGAAGCAAGAGGTTATTCTGCTTGGGACCCTTCTTCTCCCCCATTCATTATTGAAATTGGTAATGGTAAAACATTATGTATCCCTACTATATTTATTGCATACACTGGTGAGTCATTAGACTACAAAGCGCCATTGATGAAAGCAGTTGAATCTTTAAATAAGGCAGCCGTTACAGTTTGTAATTACTTTGATAAAAACGTAACTAAAGTAACGCCAACATTAGGTTGGGAACAAGAATACTTTGTAATTGACGAAGCCTTGGTGAATGCAAGACCAGACTTAGTTCAATGCGGTAGAACTGTATTTGGTTTCACCCCAGCAAAAGGTCAACAATTAGAAGATCATTATTTTGGATCTATTCCGGAGCGTGTTTATGCTTTCATGCGTGATTTTGAAAATGAATCTTATAAATTAGGTATTCCTTTAAGAACAAGACACAATGAAGTAGCGCCTGCTCAGTTTGAGTGTGCACCCATCTTTGAAGAAGTAAACATTGCTGTTGACCATAACATTCTATTAATGGATGTAATGACAAGAGTGGCAAAGAGACACCGTTTAGTGGTGTTATTACATGAAAAACCATTTGCTGGTATTAACGGAAGTGGTAAACACAATAACTGGAGTTTGGCAACAGATACTGGCGTTAATTTATTAGCACCAGGTAAAACACCTAAGACGAATTTAATGTTCTTGACTTTCTTTGTGAATACAATTAAAGCAGTACATGATTATGCAGATATCTTAAGAGCATCTATTGCTTCTGCTTCTAACGATTTCCGATTAGGCGCTAATGAAGCCCCTCCTGCAATTATTTCTGTATTTGTTGGAGATTATTTAACAAAAGTGTTGAACGACGTTGAAACACGCGTAGGTTCTAAGTTCGATGAGCAAGATGAAGCTATCTTAAAGATTGACTTACACAGAAGTATTCCTGAATTGTTAATTGACAATACAGATCGTAACAGAACTTCTCCATTTGCATTCACAGGAAACAAATTTGAATTCCGTGCGGTAGGTTCTACTGCCAACTGTGCTTTACCAATGACTATCTTAAATACCATTGTGGCAGATACCTTGAATAAATTTGCTGCAGAAGTAGATGCATTGATTGAAAAAGGAGACAAGAAAGAAATTGCGATCATGCAAGTGATTCAAAAATACATTGTATCAAGTAAGAAAATCTTATTTGAAGGCGATGGTTACAGCGAAGCTTGGCATAAAGAAGCAGAAAAAAGAGGTTTGCCTAATTTAAAAACGACGCCAGTTGCTTTAGATGCAATGGTGACAGAAAAAGCGAAAAAACTATTTGTAGAAAATCGCATTTACACGCATTCTGAATTAGAAGCACGTCATGAAATTGAATTAGAGAAGTACATTAAGAAAGTACAAATTGAAGCACGTGTGATGGGTGATTTAGCAACCAATCATATTATTCCAGCTTCTATTAAGTATCAAAATGAATTGCTTAAGAATGTAAGCTTATTGCGTGAAGCTTCTTTACCTGAAAAATTATACAAAGGTCAATTGACTTTATTAAAAGAAGTAAGCACACATATCCAAGAAGTGTACGATAATGTACATGAAATGGTAGAAGCGCGTAAAGTGGCAAATAACATTGAAAATACAAGAGAAAAAGCCATTGCTTATGAAGCAAAAGTAAAAGCACAATACTTTGATAAAATCCGTTACCACGTTGACAAATTAGAGCAATTGGTAGACGATGAATTGTGGACTTTACCTAAGTACAGAGAATTGTTATTCTTGAGATAGTAAATATCAAGGATGATCCCCAAAGGTGAACCAAAAAAAAGGCTCCGAGCAATCGGAGCCTTTTTAATATCATCTATCTAAAAATTACTTCATCTTAAACGATTCCAAAAACTTAGTAGTGAAGTTTCCTTTTCTAAAATCTTCGTTCTGCATTAATTGTAAGTGGAAAGGGATAGTAGTTTTTACGCCTTCAATTACATATTCGCTCAATGCACGATACATGGTATTAATCGCTTCTTCACGCGTTTGTGCTACGGTGATTAATTTACCAATCATAGAATCATAGTAAGGAGGAATGACATAGCCAGCATACACATGACTATCTACACGAACACCATGTCCACCTGGGGTATGCAATACAGTGATTTTGCCTGGTGAAGGTCTAAAGTCATTGTAAGGATCTTCCGCATTGATACGACATTCAATGGCATGTAATTGTGGTTCATAGTTTTTACCAGAAATCTTTTCACCAGCAGCAATTTTAATTTGCTCTTTGATCAAGTCATAGCTCACTACTTCTTCTGTTACGCAATGCTCTACTTGAATACGCGTATTCATTTCCATAAAGTAGAAGTTACGATGCTTGTCCACAAGGAATTCGATCGTACCCACACTTTCATAATTAATTGCAGCAGCCGCTTTAATAGCAGCTTCTCCCATTCTTTGACGTAATTCTGCTGTCATGAATGGGGATGGAGATTCCTCCACTAATTTTTGGTGTCTTCTCTGAATAGAACAATCACGCTCACTCAAATGACAAACATTTCCAAACTGATCACCCGCAACTTGAATCTCGATATGTCTTGGTTCTTCTACGAATTTCTCCATGTACAAACCATCATTCTTAAAACTTGCTGCAGCTTCCATCTTCGCATCGTTGAATGCTTTTTCTAT
>JBILQZ010000066.1:0-8781 GCA_044372935.1 Sediminibacterium sp.
AATGTTCTTTCTGAAATTCTACAAAGTTCACATTGATTCCTGCTGCTGCAAAGCGTTCATTGTAACGAATAGATTTTCCATTAGTATACACATCCCATGTTTCAACGCCCTCTACCATTTTGACATAATGAGGGGAGCCTGTATTGATCACAAAAAAATCTGAACCAGTTTCAACAGCATCCACATCCATCATTTTTAAATGCACCCAACCATCTGCTTGGATCGATGCTTCGTGTGGGCCATCAACTGCAATAAAAAGGTACTTGTCTTTTACAATCCCATTGTCGTGGGCAAATTGCACCAAACACCTGCCGCCATTCCCACACATGGTACCTTCTGTGCCATCTGCATTGTAGTAGGTCATCAAAAAATCATAACCGGTAGCGGTACCCAATAACATCAAGCCATCTGCTCCCACACCAAATTTTCGATCGCATAAAAAAGCGATTTGTTGATTTGACAAAGAGATATTACCATCTCGATTATCAATAATCACAAAGTCATTCCCTGTGCCCTGGTATTTTGAAAATTGGATTTCCATGATGTATAATTATATAGTTGCGATGATGCCTAAACTTTTTTGAATCATATGGTCAATTGCTTTTGCACCATCTTTGCTAAATTCTTTTTTCACTCTGTTAGCCACAATGACATTGATACTTAAACATTGGTGACCAAGTAAATTGCATAAACCATAGATCGCACTGGTTTCCATTTCAAAGTTAGCAATATGGTGATTGCCAAAACGGAAGCTAGTCATTTGGTCTACTAAATTAGGCATCTTCAAAGGCAACCTCAAGATTCTACCTTGGGGGCCATAAAAACCAGGACAAGTCACTGTAATACCATGACTATACCCATCTGTAAAATGTTTCAATAAGCCAGCACTCGCACTAGATATATAAGGTTTGATATGGTGTGTAGCAATATTTGTATGTTGCTCGAAAGCGGCTAAAATGGCCAATTCTTCAGCATTGTTATTAGGCTGGTAGAAGTGTATTAAATTATCCACCCCTAGTCCATGTGTGCCTGCTACCAATTGATCGACGCCTACTTCTCCTTGCAATGAACCACAAGTACCCAAACGAATCACAGAAACTGATTTTTTAGTCTCTTTAATGCATCTCGTATCAAAATCAATATTCACCAATGCGTCTACCTCATTCAAAGCAATGTCAATATTATCTGGCCCAATCCCGGTACTCATTACAGAGATTCTTTTTTGACCGATATAACCTGTATGCGTGATGAATTCTCTATGGGCAGACTTGTGTTCGATACGATCAAAGTATTTACTTACATGACCAACGCGCTCTGGATCGCCTACAGTAATCACGGTATCCGCAATTTCCTCAGGACGAAGGTCTAAATGGTATACAGCACCTCTAGGGTTAATGATTAATTCTGAAGCACCAATTGGCTGTTGCATAGGGAAGTTTTAGGGTACAAATGTCGCTTAAATGGAATTAGTAGTAAAATTCTTTTATAATTAACATCTTTGCGTTATTTTCGCGTCCCAAAAGGGTCCTGTGGCCGAGTGGCTAGGCAGAGCTCTGCAAAAGCTTCTACAGCGGTTCGAATCCGCTCGGGACCTCGATACAAAGCCTGTTACGAAAGTAACAGGCTTTTTTAATGCGAAGCCGCGAAACAAGCTTGCTTTTGTAAGCTGACGAGTGTTAAATAAGGCGTTGATTTTCAATGCTTTATTTTTTAGGTACAACATTTGGGTGTTAATTAATTTATGATTCATTCATTTAAACTTTGCTTACTAAACCCCTTCTGCGTTGAGTTTGAATCAAATTTGAGAAATCAAATTTTAATCTCAAATCTTCTTTTTTCGAATTAACTATTCTGATTAAATAAAGCTAATTTTATATACAATTAAATTTAATATGAAAAAAAGATTCTATGTTTTATTGTCAATGTTCATAATTGTTTCATGCAGTAAAAAAGAAACTCCTATTCCTGATGTTGAAAAATTCAAAGTTGTTATTACTGCAAAAGAAGGTGGAACGATTAGTTCATCTGGAGGTTCCTTTGCAAAAGGCAGTACATTTTCTGTAACTGCTAATCCCGGTAAAGATTATGATTTTTTGAAGTGGATGCCAGGTAATCAAACGGAGAATCCATTAAAACTAATTATTAATTCAGATATAGAAGTAGAAGCACTTTTTCAACCAAAAGACGATGATAAAGATGGTATTTATAATATAAATGATGAATGTGCAAATACTTCAATTGATTCTTTGGTTTCATATAAAGGGTGTTATCCAAAAGATTTTTTAGAGGTTTTGAAATATAATGTTTTAGTTTCTGCTGGATTTAATGTTTTATTTAATTACAAAGAGTATGATTTCATAAATACAGTCACTAACAGATATTTTTCAAGAAATAATGAAAGTTATATTGATGCACCTCTTAACTCAGGGTTACTTTATTATAAAAATTTAAAACAAACTAAAATTATTAAAAAATCATTTTCTGAAATTGAATTTGAAGTTTCATATGATGATTTTGTAGAAGGTAGGCTAGTTAAGAATATTCTAGATACACTAAAAATATTTTGGGACATTAATTCGTTTTATAAGCCTAATGTATATATTGGACAAACGAGTATTCTTAATCCTGAATTTAAAAAACGTGGTTCTACTAGAAGTTCTTCAGGAATAACTGTTAGCCCTGATTATTTAAAAGAAATTTCAACAAAGAGAAGAAATAAATTTATTTCTCAAACAGAATCTGAATTTCAAACTAGAATATTACCTACTACCTCAAAAACATTTAGCAAGACTAAGCTAAATGATAATGAATACTTTTTTTCAGAATATTTTCAAGATTCTTATTTTAAATATCAAGAAGGAAGTGGCACTTTATTTTTGTTACATATGCTTCCATTTAATGATAATGAATACGAATTATTTATTGTAGAAAATAATTGTGCATTGAAATTTACAAATTCCGAATTAAAAAATATTGAACGAGGAAGATTAGACTATATTAGATGGAATAATGATTCTAAGTTGGCAGATATAAACAATGTTTTTAAAAATTTTGTAGTTTTTTCATTAGATAATAGTTTGTTTAAATATAGTGGAAGTTATGAGCCAAATACTATAAATCAAACTCCAATAATAATTTCAAATAAAATTAATAGTACTGCTGGTGTAGATAAATTTATGACAAAAATTAGTTCAGATGATTTTCTAAAATTAACTAAGGGGTTAACATTGTGTAAATAAATTATTTATGAATAAAGTACTTTTAATTATTTCTTTATGTGTAATTATTGCTAGTTGTACTAAAACTGCAACTAAAGAAATTTTGAGCCCAACACCTCCTCCACCATCATCAACTACTCCAACCACACCAACTCCTACTGTTCCTAGATTTTCTATTGGTGATGGATTCAATAATACTGTTTTAGCTTCCGATTGGACAGAAGATGGGAAAATTATTTGTGCTGGAAACTTTAGAACTTATGATAGAAAATCAGTTAATTTTATAGTTAGATTAAATGCTGATGGCAGTTTGGATAATTCATTTACAGCTCCTAAAGATATTAATAGCCTAATTAGAGATATTGTAATCCAATCTGATGGAAAAATAATTGTAGGAGGAGATAATTCTATATTTTTCAGATTAAATAAAGATGGAAGTATTGATAATACATTCAATACGGGAAAAGGTTTTAGTTATTCTAATGATGGGTATAATTCTAATTTTAGTTTTGATGGTAATGGAAATCCTAAAGGGGCAGAAATTATTCAATTAATCCCAAATAAAGATGGTAGTTTATTCGTTTTAGGTGGTTTTGATAATTACAATTCAAAAATATGTTCTGGAATGGTAAAAATAAAGTCAGATGGAAGTCTTGACGAAACATTTATTCCAAAAGTATTATTTACTGGTTCAGATTCTTATAAATCTAATTCACTTCTATCCAATGATAATTTATTACTTATAAATTATGGCATTTCAAACAATGTTTATAGATTTCCGTTTTCCATTTCTCAAAATGGTAGTATTGATACTGCCATTTACAAATCTATTGGTGAAAAGCAACCTAATAGTACAAACTACCCCTCTTTAATAACATCTGTAATTCAAAATAATGGAAAAATTATTTTAGGAGGATTATTTACAAATATAAAAGGAATAAATACAAACAATATTGTAAGAATAAATACTGACGGAACAGTTGATGAAACTTTTAATACTGGTTCTGGATTTAATGACATTGTTCAAAAGATTAAGATTCAAAATGATGGAAAAATTTTAGTTGCAGGTCGTTTTACAAAATACAATAACACAACACAGAATCATTTATTAAGATTAAATTCTGATGGAAGTATTGATAATACATTTAATAGTAAAGAGGGGTTTAATGATTTAAATAATTCCTTAAATAACGTCGCTACTTATAATATCTCTCCACATACTGATGGGAGAATTTTATTAACTGGAGGGTTTATTTATTATAGAGGGGTGAGTAATCATTTTATAACTCTTATTAATAAAGATGGAACAATTTATGAGTAAAAAATTCATAAACAATTTGGATATCATCAACATTCAAGAACTCCATGTTGGATTTAATTAGGTCTAAACTATTATTCTTAAATACTCGTATGAATTCATATATGCATTTTGTTATTTTTTGATTAATTTGCACCCATGAAACATTCTCAAACTATCGGTATTGTCCTAACCTTATTATTGTTCTTCTGTACCACACAGCCATTAGTGGTTATTGAAAGTAAAAACTGGGTAGTGACAGGATGGGATGCAGGTGCTACCAATTTTGGTCAATCAGGAAAATTTCTTTTTTATATAGGTATTTTAGCGATCCTATTTTTTGCGATACCATCCATCAATGTAAAACGTTTCAATATGGCATGGGCGGCATTGTTATTAGCTTGGAGTATTCGTAATTTCTTAGTTTTATCTACCTGTGCCATGGGGGAGTGTCCTCAAAAGCAATGGGCTTTGTATGCTTGCGTTGTGTTGAGTGCGGGTATTTTGATCATGACCTTTCTCCCTAAGTTAAAAACAAAATAACCCTCTTTTTGGGAGGGCTATTTCTATTCAAAAGCTGTAATATATTGTTATGCTAATTTTGCAAGTCCTTGACCAATTAATTGTACCGCTTCTTTAATTTGAGCTTCTGTAATAATCAATGGTGGAGCAAATCTTATTTTGTCACCGTGTGTAGGTTTTGCTAAAATGCCTAATTCTTTTAGATGTAAACATAAATCCCATGCAGCTTCAGGATTTTCATGTTTGATTACAATTGCATTTAACAAACCACGACCTCTGATGGAAGCTACAAATGGAGAATTTAATTTTGCTAATTCTGCTCTTAATATTTCCCCCATTTTATAAGCGTTCTCCACCATTTTTTCGTCCTTGATCACTTCCAATGCTTTCATGGCAACAGCGCATGCAAGCGGATTGCCACCATAGGTAGAACCATGCTCGCCTGGTTTAATTTGTAACATGACTTCGTTGTCCGCTAATACTGCAGCCACTGGAATGGTACCGCCACTTAATGCTTTTCCTAAGATTAAAATATCAGGTCTAACATTTTCGTGATCGCAGGCCAACATGGTTCCAGTTCTAGCTAAACCTGTTTGAATTTCATCTGCAATAAATAAAACATTGTATTGATCACATAAAGCACGAACCCCTTTTAAATAACCATCTGTAGGGATCACAACGCCAGCTTCACCTTGAATTGGTTCTACCATGAATGCGGCTACTGTAGGATCTTTTAAAACTTCTTCTAAAGCTGCTAAATCATTATATGGTACTAGCCCAAATCCTGGCATATAAGGGCCAAAGCCTTTAAAACTACTAGGGTCAGTAGAAGAGGAAATAGCTGCTAAAGTTCTTCCCCAAAAATTGCCTTCTGCAAATATCACTTTTGCTTGATTCTCGGGAATGCCTTTCACTGCATAACCCCATCTTCTTGCTAATTTAATTGCTGTTTCTCCACCTTCAACACCTGTGTTCATCGGCAACACTTTATCATATCCAAAGTATTCGGTGATATATTTTTCATACACCCCTAATTGGTTATTGTAAAAGGCTCTTGAAGTAAGGGTTAGCTTTTGTGCTTGTGTTGTTAAGGCTTTTATAATTTCTGGATGGCAATGTCCTTGGTTTACGGCCGAGTAGCCACTTAAAAAATCGAAGTATCTTTTGCCATCCACATCGTATAAAAATATGCCTTCGCCTTTTTCAAGTACGACAGGAACTGGGTGGTAATTATGGGCACCATATTGGTCTTCGAGGGCAATATACTTAGCAGTATTTGCACTCGTTTGGAGTGTAGTAGACATGTTATAATTTTTTTAATTAAAATGATAAAAACTGGACAGATCAAGTTGTATAAAAACTGATCTTAACTGCGAAATAGAATTCAATTAATCTTACCCAAAGGGATGGTTCAGAAAATCTAAATTAGAAAATAAGAATTTTGCCTTTATCATGGCTCTAAGATAGGGTTTTTACTTAATTTTCCCATAATTGGACTTACATTCGCATAAATAATTTCGCTTTGAAACCGCTCGTATCAATTGTTATTTTAAATTTTAATGGAGCTCAATACTTGAGGACTTTTTTGCCCTCCGTATTGGCGACCAGCTACGAGCATAAGGAAATTGTTGTTGCAGACAATGGTTCAACGGATGACTCTTTATCCTTATTGGCAACTGAATTTCCAACGGTTAAAGTGATACAAAATCCAACCAATGAAGGTTTTGCTGGTGGGTATAACTGGGCATTAAAACAAGTAGATGCCAAATATTACATTTTATTGAATTCAGATGTTCAGGTTGACCCGAATTGGGTAAATCCATTAGTAGAATTAATGGAATCAAATACCCATATAGGGGCTTGTCAACCAAAAATTTTAGCACAAAAAGATCCTAGTAGTTTTGAATATGCCGGTGCAAGTGGTGGATGGATAGATAGTTTAGGGTACCCATTTTCGAGAGGCAGGGTATTTGATGTTTGCGAGCAGGACAATGGACAGTACAATCAAAATGAACGCATTTTCTGGGCTTCTGGTGCGGCGATGATGATTCGATCCAATTTATTTCATGAATTAGGTGGATTTGATGCTTCCTTTTTTGCGCATCAGGAAGAAATAGATCTTTGTTGGCGTATGCAATTAGCAGGGTATGCTTTATTTGCTTGTCCAGCTGCCGTGGTCTACCATGTAGGTGCGGGCACTTTGCCAAGAGGGGGCAGAAAAGTGTATTTGAACTTTAGAAACAACCTCATCATGCTAAGTAAAAACCTGCCATTACAGGAGTTAGTTTGGAAATTACCCCTACGTTTTGCATTAGATGGATTGTCTGCATGGAAAGGGTTATTAAGTGGGGATAGGTCTTTTTTTACGGCGATTGCCAAAGCGCATTTTGCTTTAATGGGCTACTGGTTAACGGGGAAAGTCCAAAGAACGAAGCATCTTAAACCATTGGCTTCTTTAGGTGGGGTCTATCAAGGTTCGGTCGTTTTTCAATACTTTGTAAAAAACAGGCAAGAATTTGATAAAATTGTCACCAAACAGGCTCATTATTAAGAACTTGTTGTTATTTTTGCACTCGTAATAAAATTACTATGGCACAAGAAATCCAAGAAACATCAACAGAGAAAGACATCACTAAGAACTGGGTAAGTTCTTCAAGATTTATCTTTTATGTATCTGTTTTCGCACTATTATCATTGGTTTTAGGAAATTGTACAAAGCTGTTTAGTTCTGGATTTGAAAAGCCAGAAGTAGAAGTGAACACAAGTTCTCAGTACAAACCTGAATATAAATAGAAAAAAATTTTGTTGGTGTGCGTTGATTCCTTATTTTCGCACTCCAAAAATTAGTTCTTGTTCAAGCGGAAGTAGCTCATTTGGTAGAGCACGACCTTGCCAAGGTCGGGGTGGCCAGTTCGAGCCTGGTCTTCCGCTCAAAAATCCCGTTCTTCGGACGGGATTTTTTTTAAGTCTGTAACAGACGCCTTGGTGGTGGAACTGGTAGACACGCAGGACTTAAAATCCTGTTCGCCGCAACGCGAGTGCGGGTTCGATTCCCGCCTGAGGCACGAAGCCTCTCACGAAAGTGAGAGGCTTTTTTTATGCGAGCAGCGTCTAGAGCAAGCTCTTGTATGCTAGTGAGTATAAAAAAAGCCAACTGAACGCGTAGCGTTTAGTTGAAAGGCTTTGGGTAAGACCGATTAACGAGGAAGACGTTTTGAGCAAAGCGAAAAACGGCAGTCCCGTAGCGTTTAGTTGAGAGGCTTTGGGTAAGACCGATTAACGAGGAAGACGTTTTGAGCAAAGCGAAAAACGGCAGTCACATTAAATTATACACTACCAAAATTTGTATCTTAGCACTCAATTGAATTTTAAACCTTTTTAGTCATGTCTCAAGATAAAGTTGCAGCAAGTTTTTTAGCATTGGTTGAAATCATGGATACCCTTCGTGAAAAATGCCCTTGGGATAAAAAGCAAACGATACAAAGTTTAAGAAGCAATACTATTGAGGAATTGTACGAATTGATTGATGCCATTATTGATGAAGATTGGGAGGGCATCAAAGAAGAATTAGGGGATATCCTTTTGCATATTTTATTCTATGCAAAAATTGGCACGGAGCAAGGCCATTTCACACTGCAAGATTCCATTGAAGCGATTTCTAAAAAATTGATCCACCGTCATCCACATATTTATGGAGATGTGAAAGTTCAAGACGAAGAAGAAGTAAAGCGTAATTGGGAACAA
>JBILQZ010000067.1:0-8761 GCA_044372935.1 Sediminibacterium sp.
TAAATTCCCTAGCCGTCGCGGTCCTGCTTTTGCAATTGCAGATTATATGAAATTGCCAAAAGATCAATTGGAGCCTATCATGACAAATAGCGAAAACATCATCCAGTTTGGACCTAACGCTTATGCGAAGCCTGCAACTGGTTTGAATATTTTACGTGAAACTATTATGGGACGTGAATTATTTGATTATTCATTTAAAGAATATGCAAGAAGATGGGCATTCAAACACCCAACCCCTGCAGATTTATTTAGAACAATCGAAGACGCAAGTGCCGAAGATTTAGATTGGTTCTGGAGAGGCTGGTTCTACAGCATTGATCCAGTAGACATTGCGATTGATACAGTAAAGCATGCTGTGTTTGATGCAAGTGCAGCAACACCAGCAGCCAGAACAATGCCAGCTAGAGGTTTAGCAAAGCCAGAAGTAAATAGCTTCGAGGACATTTCAAAAATCAGAAACAGAAACGATAAGTCTATTGTATTCTTAACAGATGTAGACACGACATTAAGAGATTTCTATTGGAGATATGACAGAGGTTTAGAACCTTATGATACTGCAACCAAGCAACCAGCAATGGCAATGCCTGCTCCTGAAGCCTTAACAGAAACAGAGAAAGCAAAATATGCGAATGCGAATTTGTATGAAGTTAGCTTCTTGAACAAAGGCGGTTTAGTCATGCCAATCATTGTAGAATTTACATTTGAAGATGGTACGAAAGAAACACAACGTTTACCAGCACAAATCTGGAGAAAGAACGAAAATAAAGTAACTAAAGTATTCTTGACAAGCAAGAAAGCAGTGTCTATTCAATTAGATCCAATGCGTGAAACTGCTGATATTGACGAAAGCAATAACAAGTGGCCAAATGTAGCTGCTCCAAGTAAATTTGCTTTATTCAAATCTAAAGGATTTACAAGAGGTCAATCCATTGGATTGTCTCCAATGGCTGCGAGTCAAAATAAAAAGTAAGCTTAAAATATAGTTAATAAAAAAGCCGCTTCGATTTCGAGGCGGCTTTTTTTATGGAGCACATTGAGTAAAATATTTATTAAGTATGTGCAGCTGCTTTATAGTTTTTCCATTTAGTAATAGCTGCTTCCATATCACTTGGCAATGGGCTATCAAAGCGCATCATCGCTTCTGTAGTAGGATGTATGAATCCTAGGGTAGCTGCATGCAATGCGCATCTAGGACAAGCATCAAAACAATTATCAACGAATTGTTTGTACTTGGTATAAATGGTGCCTTTTAAAATTCTATCTCCACCATATTCTTGGTCATTGAATAAAGTATGACCAATATGTTTCATGTGCACACGAATCTGGTGGGTTCTGCCCGTCTCTAATACACAAGACACTAAACTGGTATAGTTATAACGTTCTATTACTTTATAATGCGTAATGGCATGCTTGCCTACTTCACCCTCTGGGTAAGCATCAAACATTTTACGGAAAGTTTTATGTCGTGCGATATGCGCATTCACGGTGCCTTCGTCTTCTTCCATATTGCCCCAAACCAAGGCCACGTATTTACGTTCTACCGTATGGTTGAAAAATTGTTTCGCTAAATGACTAGCAGCTTCTGGTGTTTTTGCAAGTACAATTAAGCCAGTAGTGTTTTTATCAATACGGTGTACTAAACCAAATCTTGGTAAAATCTCTTCGTTTAAGTTCGGATTCTGTGCCAATAAATGAAAGGCAACGCCATTGAGCAAGGTACCTGTATAATTGCCAATACCAGGATGCACCACCATATTGGCTGGTTTATTGATCACCATTAAGGCGTCATCTTCATATACAATATCCAAGGCCATTTCTTCTGGCTTCAATTCTGTGTAGTCTGGGTTGACATAGCTCATATAGACCACTTCGTCCCCTGGACGCGTGCGGTAATTGCTTTTAACCACTTTCCCATTCACGGTTAAAAAACCACCTTCAATGCCGTTCTGCAATTTGCTTCTAGTAAGGCCCTCGATCCTCATTTGAACCCACTTATCTATACGCATCGGTTCTTGGCCCTTATCTACGATAAAGGTCAGCTTTTCATATACGTCTTCGTTTTCTATTTGTAGCTCTTCGGTTGACATGCTGCAAAAGTAAGTTATTGCTGCTTAGTTTGTAACTTTGTTCTATGCGTCAACAAGTGATTTTTGAAGATTTAGGGATTCAATCCTATCAACCTACCTGGGATTACCAAGAACAACTATTAAAACAAAACGTTGAACTTAAGGCGCAGGCTAGAACAGCAGGTAAGGAAGCTAGTGATGCAGCCACCCAACATCGTTTGATCTTAGTGGAGCATCCACCTGTTTTTACATTGGGTAAAAATGGTAATAGAGCCAATGTATTGGTCTCTGACGAGCAATTAAAAGTATTAGGTATCGAGTATTTTCATATCAATAGAGGCGGAGACATTACTTACCATGGATTACAACAAGTAGTGGGGTACCCGATTATTGACTTAGATAAATTCAAGCCAGACCTGGGTTGGTATTTAAGAAGTTTAGAGGAAGTGATTATTCAAGTACTTGCCGAATACGGATTAAAGGGAGAAAGAAGTGCAGGAGAAACAGGG
The DNA here is from genome assembly GCA_044372935.1 of Sediminibacterium sp. GTDB lineage: Bacteria > Bacteroidota > Bacteroidia > Chitinophagales > Chitinophagaceae > Sediminibacterium. Next base: position 2,576 of record JBILQZ010000067.1, read on the forward strand.
GTTTGGTTGGATCCGCAGGATCCATTTGTGGCAAGAAAAATTTGTGCCATGGGCATTAAGTGCAGTCGATGGATTACCATGCATGGCTTTGCATTAAACGTAAATACGGATTTATCTCATTTTGAATTCATTGTACCCTGTGGAATTCAAGGCAAGACAGTCACTTCTTTAGAAAAAGAATTAGGCAGCAAAGTAGACTACGAAGAAGTCAAACAAAAAATCAAATTTCATTTTGAGCAAATCTTTGATTGCACGCTCGTTTAATCGAATCAATTTTCCCAACTAAGGTTAACTTTTATAGCTGTTTAAAATTGTAAGCTGCCTGCAGGTAAAGACCGATTCCCTTGTAATCCGCCACTGTGTAGAATTAGGATAGAAGATCCTTGTTCAAAATAATTTTCTTGAATCAATTGATCCACTGCAAAAAATAATTTACTAGTGTACACGATATCAGTGGGTATCTTTTCCTTTTCCCATAAGGTGTTCATATAAGCGATCATAGAAGGATTGGTTTTTGCATAACCTCCTTGATGAAACTGATGCAATAAAGTGTAAGGTTTGTTTGGGTCAATTAACAACGCATCAATTTCATTCTTGATACTGCCCTCGTTTTTTAATACGGGTATGCCAATGACTTTTTGATGGGTTAATGCAGCGTTGATACAACCAGCAAGCATTGTGCCTGTCCCCACAGCAGCAAGGATATAATCGTATTCCGCAGTTTCATGAGTTGTTAAAATGGTGGCTGCACCTTTTGCGCCAATGGTTCCATAGCCCCCTTCGTCTATAAAATAATAAGTAGGTTTTGCAGTGGCTTCTTTTAAAAGGACTTCTTTCTTAGATTGAAATTCGGTCCTGCCTAAAAACACCAATTCCATCCCATAGGACTTAGCCTCTGCTAAACTTGTTGTAAGGGGTTCGTTCTCATTGGTTCTAATGTAGCCAATACTTTGTAAGCCCGCTTCTTTTGCGGCAAAGGCCAATGCAACAATATGATTGGAATAAGGTCCTCCAAAGCTAGCCAAGGTCTTGGCTTCTTTTTTTAAAGCCGCTTCGATATAATAGCTGAGTTTAAAAAACTTATTGCCACTGACCACTGGATGCATGACATCCAATCTTAAACAATCTACCGAATGCGCTAGACTGAAAGAGGGGATGGCTTGCTTAAATGGCGTAGGATGCAAAATTTTATATTTAAAATAAATCAACTATTTTTGTCCACCGTAATGGATCGTGAAATTACAATTAAAAAAAGGAAAAAATGAGTGCACCAACATTAGTGATTTTAGCAGCAGGGATGGCAAGTAGATATGGCAGCATGAAACAAACCGAAGGATTTGGACCTAGTGGAGAGACCATTATGGAGTATTCGATATACGATGCCATTCGAGCTGGATTTGGCAAAGTGGTTTTTATTATTAGAGCAGATTTTGCAGATGCATTTAAAGCAGTGATTGAGCCAAAATTAAATGGCAAGATCGAAACGGCTTATGTGTTTCAATCTTTAGATAAGTATACAGAAGGTTTTTCAATCCCAGCAGAAAGAACCAAGCCTTGGGGTACAGCGCATGCTTTATTATGTACAAAGGGTGTGGTGAATGAGCCTTTTGCAGTGATCAATGCGGACGATTATTATGGACAGGCAGCATTCGAAGAAGCGTATACTTTTTTAACGACGACTTGTTCTGAAAAAGAATATTGTATTCTTGGTTATGAATTGGCTAATACATTAAGTGAAAACGGTACAGTGAGTAGAGGAGTTTGCAGCTTAGATGCTGCAGGTTATTTGACGGAGATCAATGAGCGCACTAAAATTTATAGAAAAGAGGGTGCAGGCATTGTGTTTGAAGAAGAGGGCGTAGAAACACCACTTGAAGCAAACACTAGAGTGAGTATGAACTTTATGTGTTTTGCGCCTGGCTTTATAGATTTATGCGAAGCCGAGTTCAAAACATTCTTAGCAAAAGAAGGACAGGCGTTAAAGTCTGAATTTTATATCCCTTTTGTAGCAGGCAGATTTAAAGCATTAAATTTAGGCGCTGTCAAAGTGATCCCTACCAATGCAAAATGGTTTGGAGTAACTTATAAAGAAGATGCACCGGGTGTGAAACAAAGTATAGATGCATTGATCGATGCAAAAGTATATCCTACTAATCTTTGGAATAACTAATTGACAGACTAGTCAAAAGCGCGAACGCTGTAAATGTAATTTTTAAATTTATTGATCTGCGTGGTACGATCTTTTGAACCTTTTACCTTTTGCTTATTCAATTTAACGTTCAAGTCTTTTGTAAGATCGTTTGACTCAAGATTATCTACTAAGTCAAATAATTTATTGGCTTTAATTGCAAAGGCAACACCTTCTGCTTGTTTTTGTCTACTGCTCATGATACCCACTAATTCGTTTTTATCATTGAACACAGGTGCGCCTGAATAACCAGGGTTAGCACTGATCTGAATTTGATAGGTATTGCTATCTCCATTGAATCCGGTTTGCGCACTTAAATAGCCACGTCCGTAAACAATATCATTGTCATTTCTTGGGAAGCCTAAAGTAAAGATATCTTCACCCAATGCACTCGCTTTTTTGCGGATGGTAAATGGTAATGATTTAGCTTGCTTATAATCGGTGTCTTCTATTTTCAATAAAGCCAAATCGGTGTTTTTATCGCTGTACACAATGGTTGCTTTAAATTCCTGACCCAAGCTATTGACTACAATGGCACCTTCTCCTTTTAATACATGAGCATTGGTGATCACGTATCCTTTGGTATCAATCAAGAAGCCAGAACCACCACTGATTAACTTAGCGTTTTCAGGTACTTTTGTCTTTACTTCATTTAAAAGATGACCTTGTACTTTTTGGTTTCTTTCGATTTTCTCTACCGCCTTACTTAATTCTAAAATTTGATTGCCACTAATGCTAGGGAAAAAGAAAAGGATCATAGCAGAAGTAAATAAAGCAATAAATCCACCCACAGAAGCGGCAATGGCAGTTACTTTTTTATACTTACTCCACAATTGAATGAGCTTGAAAGAAGTAGATTGATCTTCGATTGGGGTCCAAGTGCCTTCCTCTACTAATTGATTGAAAACCTGGTTGCTTAGTTTAGAAAAATTCTTGCGACGTACATAAAGGTCCATCTCTCTTAAGAACATATCATGCTCCACCACCATTTGATCAATCTCAGGCGTAGCTTTACGGATCGCCTCAAATTGAGTACGCTCTTCAACAGACATCTCGCCTGTCAAATATCGTTCGATCGTTTCCTGTAATTGAATGTCGTCCATGGTTTATTCTCCTATATTATATTGCGCAAAAAAGAGTTTCTTTAAGCGCATTAAACATTTATATTTTTGGTTCTTCGCATTGTCTGCATTGGTGTATCCAAATTGACTAGCTAGTTCCTGCATCCCTTTTTTATTCAAATAGTACCCTTCTAACAAACTTTTACAAGGTTCACCAAGACTATTCAAGGCGCGGTCCATGATTGCAAAAGCAGCATCTTTTTGTTCAAACTGATCCATGTCTTCTTCGACCGAGATCGTTTCCTCTAACGCATTAAGCGGGTTATTGTATTTCCCCATCTGTTGCAGCCTTTTTAACCAAAGGTTTTTGCAGATAGAAAATAAATAGGTTTTTATTTGACAGGTTAAAGCAAAATGGTCTAATTGTACCTTTTCGTACAAAGTGATCATTGCCTCCTGGAAAATATCCCTTGCGTCGTCAAAAGAGCCATTGTTATTGGTAACAAAGTGCTGAATCATGCTAAAATGACTTTTATAGAGGGCTTCCACCGCCTTGGAGTCATTTTGTGCTAACCCTTTTAAGAGGGCTTGTTCGTTGAGTTCAGCTTTCAAGAGATTAATACGATTAGGGTACAAAAGTAACCCAACTGGGTTAAAAATGCCCAGTTTTTAAAATTTTTACAAAAACCAGGTTACCTTTTATCCAATAGGGTATTAAGAGTATAATTTAAACAATTAAAACTCATTCAAATGAAAAAAGTATTCGCAATCTTCGCTATCGCTGCTTTAACTGCTTGTGGTGGTGCTTCTACTGAAGCTACAACTGATTCTACAACTGCTACTGTTGATACAGCTGCTGTTGCTGTTGATTCTGCTGCTGTTGCAACTGATTCAACTGCTACTGATTCTGCTGCTACAAAGTAGTAGACGAACCATATTGAGCTGTTGTCCCACTTAGGTGGATGCTTGCCAAGCAACAGTATTCATACAAATTTTCATTTGGCAAGCAATCGTTAAGCCACTTCGTTTCTACGGGGTGGCTTTTTTTATTTTTTTAGTACCCTTTTCATTGAAAATAAGGGCAAAAAAAACCTCTAATAATTTGCAGCCCTGCTTGGGCTGCTTTTGCTAAGCTTCATTTTCGTAGAAAATAATGGCGTAAATAAAAAACGCTGATGATGGGCAGCCCTGCTAGGGCTGCGGAGCCTTCTATCTTACGAATAGTTGTTAGTAAAATGTAAAAAACTTTATGCTTTTAGCCTATTTTAGGCTGTTTTAGCCTATCTTTGTGTCACGATGAAAGCAAATAGCAACTGGTTTTACTTTTTCTTTTATTTCTACTTTAACCAAAGTAGCCGGGTAGTATTTGTAAAAGCATAAACGAAATAACTAAATATACAATCCCGGCTCAAACAGCCGGGATTTTTTTTAACCCTATTTGAATCAAGCAATTAGGAAACGAAAAGGATGAATAAAAAAGTAACGATACAAGGATACGAGGGAAGTTTTCACCAGGTGGCTGCAAGGCAGTTCTTTGGTAAAGACGTTGACGTGATCACCTGTGCTACTTTTAGAGACGTGGTTCGAATTGGGGAAGATGCGAAGCAATCCGATGGTGCCGTAATGGCAATTGAGAATTCTATCGCTGGAAGTATCCTGCCTAATTACAATTTGTTGCAAAAAAGCAAATTGCAAGTGATAGGAGAAGTGTATTTATCCATTAGCCAAAACCTGATGGTCTACCCTGGGGTGAAATTGGAAGAGATTAAAGAAGTACATAGTCATCCAATGGCCATCCTTCAATGTTTGGATTATTTGGAAAAGCAACATTGGAAATTGGTGGAATCAGAGGATACCGCTTTAAGCGCAAAGCATGTTCGACAACATAAGAGCAAACATATTGCAGCCATTGCAAGTAAGTTCGCTGCACAGTTATATGATTTGGAGATGATCAAGCCAGACATCCATACTTTAAAAAACAATATCACGCGTTTTTTAATTATGGTGCCTGCAAAACAAAAAATGGAGATAGCGAATGCGGATAAAGCTTCTATCTATTTTCAAACAGACCACTCTAAAGGCATCTTATCCAAAGTATTGGCAAAGATTGCACAGGGTGGGGCGAACCTAAGTAAGTTACAAAGTATGCCTATTCCGGGCAGTACTTTTAAATATGGTTTTTATGCAGATATCGAATTTGAGCATCAAAAACAATTGGACAAATTATTGGTAGAGTTAAAGTCGATGACCAATAGTTTCAAAGTATTTGGAGTGTATAAAAAAGGAAAAGTTGTAAAAGGATAAACATGAATTGGACGGTAGCAAATAGATTAGAAGGGATTGGTGAATATTATTTTTCATCCAAGTTGCGTGAAATTGACGAACTCAATAAATCAGGCAAGCAAATTATCAATTTAGGTATTGGAAGCCCAGATTTGCCACCACATCCCGAAGTGATCAAAACTTTGCAAGAAGAAGCAAGTAAAGAAAACCAACATGCTTATCAATCCTACAAAGGTGCGCCTGTATTAAGACAAGCCATCGCCGATTGGTATCAAAAATATTTCAAAGTAGAAGGGTTAAATCCTGCTACAGAAATATTACCTCTATTAGGAAGTAAAGAAGGTATCATGCACATTTGCATGACCTATTTAAATGAAGGAGATCAGGTGTTAATCCCTAATCCTGGTTATCCTACGTATACAAGTGCAGTTAAACTAGCGGGTGGCACTCCGCTTTATTATGAGCTAACTGCCGAAAACAGTTGGGCGCCTGACTTTGAAAATTTAGAAAAATCAGATTTATCAAAGGTCAAGTTGATGTGGGTGAACTATCCACATATGCCAACAGGACAAAGTCCAACCAAAGCGCTTTTTGAGCAATTGGTTGCCTTTGGGAAGAAGCATCAAATATTGATTTGTCATGACAATCCTTATG
>JBILQZ010000068.1:0-8667 GCA_044372935.1 Sediminibacterium sp.
CACTGCGTGTTCTGGTTACTTTTTTGCTTCTCGTCTACTTACGTGAGCAAGCTCCCGACGCAGCCTTAAAACAAAAAAGCCCCGACTTACGTCGGAGCTTTGTGATCCCGCTGGGACTCGAACCCAGGGCCCATACATTAAAAGTGTATTGCTCTACCAACTGAGCTACGGAATCTGACCCTTTTCCCTTTTGAGGAGTGCAAAAATAAGGATAAATTGAAATAAACCAAATAAAAAGGCAACTTTATTTTAGTCTAAAAACACACCTAAGTAATTCATCTTCAAATAACAATTACTTTTGTACAAACACATTTTTATGTCCGAATTCAAAGATAAAGTAGTGGTTATTACAGGTGGGTCAGATGGCATCGGAAAGGCCCTGGTAGAGCAGTTTTTAGCCATGGGCGCTAAAGTGGCTACCTGTGGTAGAAGTCAGGATAAATTACAAATATTGGCCACTCAAAATCCAGGAGCAAGTTTGTTTTTAAAGGGGGTAGATGTGAGTAAGGAGCAAGAATGTGTACAATTTATTGCCGACGTAGTGGATGCTTGGGGTCAGGTAGATGTGCTGATTAATAATGCAGGCATCAGTATGAGGGCGCTCATTACGGAAACAAACACAGAGACTTTGAAGCAAGTAATGGATATCAATTTCTGGGGTACGGTGTATACGACCAAAGCAGCGCTGCCTGCTATATTGAAACAAAAAGGGGTGATTGTGGGGGTTTCTTCTATTGCTGGTTACCGTGGTTTGCCTGGAAGAAGTGGCTATTCTGCGTCAAAATATGCATTAAATGGCTGGTTGGAATCTATCAAAACAGAATTGCTCCATACTGGGACACACGTGATGTGGGTTTGCCCAGGATTCACCAGTTCTAATATCCGTAATGCGGCTTTGAACAAGGATGCAAAAGCACAAGGGGAATCTCCTATGGACGAAGGGGCAATGATGAGCTCCGAGGAGTGTGCTGGTCATATTATTCATGCGATCGAAAAACGTAAACGTACATTGGTGCTCACTTTTACGGGTAAGCGTGCTGTATTTATGAATAAGTTTTTCCCTGGCTTAGCGGATAAATTAACCTTCAATTTCTTTTTCAAAAATGGGCAGCTGATTAAATAGGTGCGCCTGATTTAATGCATTGATTTTCATGTAAAATTTAGCCTGTTGTGTATAATATTCAGCTAATAAATTCGTTATTGTTTTAATATGCCATTAATAACTTTAACATCGGATATTGGCCAAGAGGATTTTATCATTGGCGCTGTTAAAGGGCAACTATTGTCAACCATCCCAGGTTGTATTGTTGCAGACATTACCCATTATTTATCGAGTAAGAATTACCAACAAGGTGCTTACATTTTTAACAATGCTGCAAAGTATTATCCAGCGGGTACTGTGCATGTGGTGATGGTCAATGCATTCCAACATCCAGCAGATCATTTATTATTTGCACAGTATAACGGGCATTACTTTATCACACCTGATAATGGTTTTCTGACGATGATGTTGGGGCTGAAACCCAAAGACATTGTAAGAATCGACTGTAAAGGAGCTAATACATTTATTCAAATGACAGAGCGTATGGTGGAATCCATTGCTTATTTCTTTGCTTCGGGTAGTTTAGAGGAAGCAGGGGAACGCACGGATACCATCCAAGAAATCTACCCAATGCAGCCTACTTTAGGGCCAGATTGGATGGAGGGCCAGATTTTATTCATTGACCAATTTGAGAATGTGGTGGTGAATATCCGTAAGGAAGAGTTCGATTTTCATGCCAAGGGCAGGGCATTTAAGATTGTATTTACCCGAAATGAAACCATCGAAACCCTGAGTCAAAACTACGGTTCTGTGCCTGTGGCCGACAAGATGGCCTGGTTCAACTCTGCTGGCTACCTGGAAATTGCGGTGAGAGGGGGTAACATGGCAGGCTTATTTGGTTTGAGCAAATACGATGAAAACCAGTCTAGTAAGCAACGTCCGAACGATAATAAGTGGTTTTTCCAGATGGTTCGTGTTTTCTTTGAATAGTTGGTTATTTGTTTTTTCATTTGCCTTTTTCGGGGTATTTTTGCACCCTCATAAACACTTAAAATAGATCTATATGGCATACGACGTAATCGTTATTGGTAGTGGTCCTGGTGGATATCCTGCTGCTATTCGTGCTTCTCAATTAGGCTTAAAAGTTGCTGTAATTGAAAAAGAAAGCTTGGGTGGAGTTTGTTTAAACTGGGGTTGTATCCCAACAAAGGCATTATTAAAAAGTGCACAGGTTTATGAATATTTAAAACACAGTGCGGATTATGGTGTAACTGCAACTGGCGTAAGTCATGATTTTGGAGCAGTGATCAAGCGTAGCCGTGGTGTAGCAGACAAGATGAGCAAAGGTGTTCAGTTCTTGATGAAAAAGAATAAGATTGATGTGATTATGGGTTACGGTAAAGTACATTCAAAAGGCAAGGTAGAAGTGAAAGCTGCGGATGGTACAACACAAGTAATCGATACAAAATATATTGTACTTGCTACTGGTGGTCGTTCAAGAGAATTACCAAACTTAAAGCAAGATGGTAAAAAAGTAATGGGCTACAGAGAAGCGATGGTGATGGAGCAACAGCCTAAGAGCATGATCATTGTGGGTAGTGGTGCGATAGGTGTTGAGTTTGCATATGTATACAATAGCATGGGTACAAAAGTGACGATTGTTGAGTTTGCACCAAGAATTGTACCTGTAGAGGACGAAGATATTTCTAAAGAATTAGAGAAGCAATATAAGAAGCAAGGCATTGAGATCATGACAAGTGCTTCTGTAGAGTCAGTAGATACAGCTGGCGCTGGTGTGAAAGCATTGGTGAAAAAAGCAGATGGTACTACTTTGACTTTAGAGGCAGACGTGTTATTGAGCGCTGCTGGTGTGGTTGCTAATCTAGAAAATATTGGCTTAGAGCAAAACGGTATCAAAGTAGATAAAGGAAGAGTAGTAGTGGACAAGTTCCAACAAACTGCTGTACCTGGTATTTATGCAATTGGTGACTGTGCTCCTGGTCAAGCATTGGCACACGTAGCTGCTAAAGAAGGGATCAATGCTGCAGAGCATATCGCTTATATGGAAAAGAAGCATGCACATTTGCCAGAAGGTATCGACTACAATAATATCCCAGGATGTACTTATTGTACGCCAGAGATTTCTAGTGTAGGTTATACAGAGAAAGCAGCGAAAGAAGCTGGATACGAAATCAAAGTTGGTAAGTTCCCATTTGTAGCAAGCGGTAAAGCTTCTGCAGCGGGTGCAACCGAAGGTTTTGTGAAAGTGATCTTTGATGCAAAATATGGTGAATTCTTAGGATGTCATATGATTGGAATGAATGTAACAGAAATGATTGCAGAAGCAGTAGTTGCTCGTAAATTAGAAACTACAGCGCATGAAATTTTAAATGCAATACATCCACACCCAACTATGAGTGAAGGTTTGAAGGAAGCAACTGCTGCTGCTTACGGCGAAGCAATTGATATCTAACGAACTTGGAATAAAATATAGAATGGCTCGTGATTCAAAGTTTTTTGAATGCGGGCCATTTTTAATAAGGATGAATTTATAATTTGAAAGGATTTTAAGGAACAATGCATAATGAAGTACGAAAAAGAAATTAACAGAAGAAAGAGCTTTGCCATTATCTCTCACCCAGATGCGGGTAAGACCACATTGACAGAGAAGTTATTGTTATTTGGTGGTGCGATTCAAACAGCTGGTGCCGTTAAAAGCAATAAGATTAAAAAGCATGCGACTTCGGATTTCATGGAGATAGAACGTCAAAGAGGTATCTCGGTGGCTACTTCGGTGATGTCTTTTGAATATAAAGGCAATTTGATCAACTTATTGGATACACCAGGTCACAAGGACTTTGCAGAAGATACCTACAGAACATTAACGGCTGTGGATAGTGTTATCCTAGTGATTGATTCTGTGAATGGAGTAGAACCTCAGACGCGTCGTTTGATGGAAGTTTGTAGTATGCGCGCAACTCCTGTAATTGTGTTCATTAATAAAATGGACCGTGATGGTAAAAACAGGTTTGATTTATTAGAAGAGATAGAAGCAGAATTGAAAATTTCTTTGCACCCCATGACCTGGCCGATTAATAGTGGTAAGGAATTTAAAGGGGTGTATAATTTACACGATAAGAGTTTGCGTTTGTTTACTGCAAGTACCAAAGCAGATGACGAAGACGTGGTAGCGATTGAAGATTTATCAAGTGCTGTATTACAACAAAAAGTAGGTGATCGGGATGCCGATTTGTTAAGAGAAGACGTAGAGTTAATTGATGGTGTATATGGTGCATTGAATCCTGCTGATTATTTATCGGGCAGTATTGCGCCTGTATTTTTTGGATCTGCGGTGAATAATTTTGGGGTCCAAGAAATGCTAGACACTTTTATTCAAATTGCGCCAACACCAAGGGATCGTGATACGAATGTAAGAAAGGTACAAGCTGGAGAAGATAAGTTCAGTGGTTTCATTTTCAAAATACATGCCAACTTAGATCCTAAACACCGCGATCGTATTGCGTTCATGCGTGTATGCAGTGGCAAGTTTGAAAGAAATAAATATTATACCCATGTTCGTTTAGACAAGGACGTTCGATTTACCAATCCATACACTTTCTTGGCACGCAGCAAGGATATAGTGGAAGATGCGTATCCTGGGGATGTCGTGGGTTTATTTGATACAGGTAACTTTAAGATAGGGGATACCTTAACAGAGGGCGAAAAGTTTTATTTCACAGGTATACCGACTTTCTCTCCAGAGATCTTTAAAGAATTAGTGAATAAGGATCCTATGAAGACCAAACAATTGGAGAAGGGTATACAACAGTTAACTGATGAAGGCGTTGCACAGTTGTTTACACAGTTTGGTGGTAATAAAAAAATCATTGGTTGTGTGGGTGATTTACAATTTGAAGTAATCCAATACCGTTTATTACAAGAGTATGGTGCTGCTTGCGAATTCAGGACCTTGCCTTTTTACAAAGCTTGTTGGTTGACCTCAACAGATAAAAATAAACTGAATGATTTCTTGCGTTATAAGCAACAAAATGCGGCAGAAGATAAAGACGGTTCACCTGTGTATTTAGCACAAAGTGAATGGTTCTTAAACACAGAAATTACCAATAACCCAGACATTACTTTCCACTTCACCAATGAGGTGAATAAATAAAAAGTCAAACGAATCAAATCATTCGTTTAAATATATATTATGAAGTCAAAAACTTTAAAACAGAACAAGGTCAATATCATTACATTAGGTTGTAGTAAAAACTTAGTAGATAGTGAAATGTTGAGTGGCCAATTGGCTGCCAATGACATTGATGTAGTACATGAAAATAAAAAGTTAGACCATAATATAGTGGTAGTGAATACCTGTGGCTTTATTGACAAAGCGAAGGAAGAGAGTGTGAATACCATCCTAGATCAAGTTGCCTTAAAGCAAAAAGGTAAATTAGATAAAGTATATGTAACAGGTTGTTTGAGTGAAAGATACAGAGGTGACCTAGCTGCAGAAATCCCAGAAGTAGATGCTTGGTTTGGAACCATGGAATTACCCTTGATGTTGAATCAATTGAATGCCGATTATAAAGCAGAATTATTAGGAGAGCGTTTATTAAGCACCCCTCAACACTATGCGTATTTAAAAATCAGTGAAGGGTGTAATCGTACCTGTTCATTTTGTGCGATCCCATTGATGCGTGGTCAACACCTGAGTAAAACCATCGAGCAATTGGTGGACGAAACAAAGGGCTTGGTAAAGAAGGGTGTGAAAGAGATTATGTTGATTGCACAAGAGTTAACTTATTACGGATTGGATATTTATAAAGAACGTGCACTACCAAAATTATTGAATGCCTTAGCCGATGTGGAGGGGGTGGAGTGGATCCGTTTACACTATGCTTATCCATCTAAGTTTCCATTGGATATTTTGGATGTAATGCGTGAACGTGATAATATCTGTAAATACATAGACATCCCATTGCAGCATGCAAGTAACAATATGTTAAAAGCAATGCGCCGTAATATTACACGCGAAGAGATGAGTGAATTGATTCATGAAATCAGAAAGCGCGTTCCAGGTATTGCTATTCGTACCACATTGATTGCTGGTTTCCCAGGGGAAACTTTAGACGATATAGAAGAATTAAAGCAGTTCTTACAAGAGCATAAATTTGACCGTGTTGGCATCTTCACTTATAGCCACGAAGAAAATACAAGTGCCCACGATTTAGTGGATGATGTGCCTGCGGCAGAGAAGCAGCGTCGTGCAGAAGAAATTATGGAAGTGCAACAAGAAATTAGCTTGGAGATTAATCAAGCAAAAGAAGGTCAAATCCTAAAAGTATTGGTAGACAAAAAAGAAGCTGGACGTTTCTTAGGCCGCACCGAATTTGACAGTGTAGAAGTAGACAACGAAGTGGTGATCAATACCAATAAAAGATTGAAGCCAGGTGATTTTGTCAAGGTAAAGATTACGAAAGCGTACGATTATGATTTAGAGGGAGAGTTGGTTGATTAGTATATGCAGCTACTGTTGCAGTACTAATTACAAAATAACCCATCAAAATATAACTGCTTGCGCTAAAATAATTTTGAAGTCCAAACCATCCGCCAAAATAGAGTATACCTCCAATGCAGATCATATTTTTGACTAGCTCTATATAAACTGCATTAGGATTACGGTCCATGAATTCTGTGAGTGCATAAACTTGTACGAAAACGAATAGGCCGTAATACATCATATTGGTAAGTCCTATAGAAGCAACGTTCCCAAATAAATAACTCACTAACAAGAGTAAACAAAACAATTGCACCCATAAGTAAATCATCATGCCTTTTGGTGCAGGGGTATCGTATTTTTCGAAATGGTAGACGTCTTCTATTTTTTCTACAGGGTATTTTTCAATCACATCAGCGGGTCTCCAGCCAAGTGGCATAATCCACACGCGTAATTTATCTTTCCAACTTTGCGTATGCCATGCGTCTTTTGCCAATAACCATAAGTGCATAAAATTGATCTTAATCGGGTTCCAAGTACGCACAGGACGTGTTACGCCATACACTGCAGGGATATCAGCTCTTTCTTCTTGAAAACTGCCAAATAAACGGTCCCAAAAAATAAAGATTTGGCCATAGTTTTTGTCAAGGTATTCAGGGTTGATGGCATGGTGCACACGGTGGTGGGCAGGAGTGACAATGATGTATTCTAACCAACCCATCTTATCTATATGTCTTGTATGGTACCAGAACTGTGCAAATAAATGCAATGGAGCTACTACAGCAATCACTTGTTGTGGTACGCCAAATAGGGCTGCAGGGACCAATAAAAAGGCGTAAATCCTAAAGTACACCGAAATGCTTTGTCTTAATGCACAGGCAAGGTTAAATTCTTCACTACTATGATGTACAATATGGTTGTTCCAGAAAAAATTAACGGTATGTGCTAAACGGTGCACCCAATAACCAGCAAAGTCCAATGCTAAAAAAGCGATCACATATAATAACCAGCTAGATTGCACTTGGTAAATGGTAAAATGTTCTACCATCCAGCTGTAACTGATAATAGCCACACTTAAGCCTAGTACATCCTTAGTAGAATTGGTGACACCAGAACTTAAACTTGAAATCATGTCCATGGTTCTTACCGTGTCGAACCCTTTGCGCCAGCCGTACCATTTTTCAAATAAGACCAATAGTAAAAATAAGGGCATAGCTATAATCAAAATCTTACCGTAGGTTTCCATAAGGGGCTGTTTTTAGTATGCAATCATTTTTGCTGCATAAATGTATTATTTTTTGTCCATTCTTTAATAAAATGCCATTAGCAATGCATTTTTCCCGAAATTTGCCCACAATGAATGCAAGCTGTGCGCATATCCCATTTGGTACCACCCAATTGTTTTCCAAACTAATCAATGATTATTTGGAAGGGCAGGGAACAGCCCAAGATTTTGTTCAATATCCACTGAATGCCCTAGGCTATCAAGCTGCCATTCAGGGCAGGCAATCTAAGCCAGTCAATCGAACTTTATTAGTGGATGTATTAAGCGAACAATATGCTTCATTGCCAAAGGAGTCGGCAGTGCTTGAGCATATTAAGTTGCTTGAACAAGAAAACACTTTTGTGGTAACGACAGCACATCAACCCAATTTATTTTCTGGACCACTTTATTTTTTCTATAAAATAATTCATGCAATTCAATTGGCGGCTAGTTTAAAAGAACAGTTCCCGAAGCAAAATTTTGTTCCTGTTTATTATATGGGTTCAGAGGATGCAGATTTGGATGAAGTAGGCGCTTTCAACATAGAAGCCAACACTTATCGATGGGCCACTCAACAAACTGGGGCTATCGGAAGAATGCAGGTTGATGAGGCTTTATTAAAATTAATTCAACAGCTAGAAGGGTATTGGTCTAGTTTGCCAGCAGGTAAAGAAGCGCTTGAGATCTTAAAAGCAGCTTATCAAAAAGGAAAGACCATCAATGAAGCGACACTGTATTTTGTACATGCATTTTTTGGGTCCAAAGGTTTATTGGTCTTGCAGCCAGATGATGCAAAATTAAAGGCAGCATTTATTCCTGTCATGGAAAAAGAATTGTTGTCCCAATTTTCTCATGAAGCCA
>JBILQZ010000126.1:0-4907 GCA_044372935.1 Sediminibacterium sp.
CAAAAGCACATTGTAATCTGGTAATCTCGCCATTGTAACTCACCAACATATCTCCTTTACCAATTAATTGCTCCGCACCGCCCGCATCTAAAATGGTTCGGCTATCAATTTTACTGGACACTTTAAAGGCAATACGAGCAGGGAAATTGGCCTTGATTGTACCGGTGATAATATTCACTGATGGTCTTTGTGTTGCAATAATTAAGTGTATACCTACCGCACGTGCTAATTGCGCTAAACGAGCAATCGGCATTTCAACCTCCTTACCTGCAGTCATAATTAAGTCTGCAAATTCATCCACTACTAATACAATAAACGGAAGGTATTGATGTCCTTTCTCTGGATTCAACTTTCTGGAAGTAAACTTCTCATTGTATTCTTTAATATTTCGACAGCCTGCTTCTTTTAATAAATCATAACGATTGTCCATTTCGATACACAATGCGTTCAAAGTATTGATCACTTTCTTTGTATCCGTAATTATCGCATCTTCCTCACCTGGTAATTTTGCAAGGAAGTGTTTTTCAATTACACGGTATAAACTCAATTCCACTTTCTTTGGATCAACCAATACAAACTTTAATTGAGAAGGATGTTTTTTATACAACAAGGAAACCAAGATGGCGTTCAATCCAACAGATTTACCTTGACCAGTAGCACCTGCCATTAATAAGTGTGGCATACTTGCCAAATCCACAATGAAATTTTCGTTGTCAATTTTTTTACCAATCGCAATGGGTAAAGAATGTTGACTTGTTTGGAATTTTTCACTTGCAAGCAAAGTTTTCATACTTACAATAGACTTGCGAATATTGGGTACTTCAATACCAATGGTTCCTTTACCAGGAATAGGTGCTATAATACGAATACCCAATGCTGCCAAACTCAAGGCAATATCGTCTTCTAAATTTTTGATTCTACTAATACGTACACCTGGTGCTGGTACAATTTCATATAATGTAACGGTTGGACCTACTGTAGCAGAAATACGTTGAATCGCAATATCGTAATTCTTTAAAGTAGCAATGATCTGATTTTTGTAGGTCTCTAATTCCTCTGGATCTTGAACAATTTTTTCGGAACCATGTGTCTCCAATAAATTAATATGTGGATACTTATAGTTTTTTAAATCTAATGTTGCGTCGTATTTAGTTGCTAGACTTCCCACTGCAGCGACCACAGCTTCTTTAGGCACTTCATTAATTTCGAGATCAAGGTCATCTAATAATTCATCGTCGATGTCTAGGTCATCTTCTTCGTCATCATCTTCTTCTTCATCATCATCGGATCCATCACTCGCTAGGCGCGAGCTCTCATCAGACGCATTCGCGTCTTCTTCTTCCTCCTCACTCATTAATGGAGTTTTTTTTTCTGTACCTTCTTCCAAGGATAATTCGTCAATAAATAATTTAGGGCCTAGTTCGCCAAGTTCCTCTTCTTCCTCCGCCTCTGGCATAATAACAGAAATGCCTGAAGTATTTTCCTTTAAAATATTGCCTGTTGCAGCAGCTTGAACTGGCTCAGGATTGTTCAAATCCCATTCCTGCTTTACGGCTTCTTCTGTGTCTTCACTAACAAAAGCAGCCTCTTCGACTTTTTTCTTTGGAATCAGGAAATCAAAATTTGGTACATTAAAGCTTGGATTAAATCTCCATATAAAATAACTGAAGCCTGCAATAAACAATAAGGCACCTGTTCCAAATTGTCCTACCCATTTAATCATCCAGTTACTACTAAATTCTCCTAAAGCCCCGCCCCAAGAAAAAGCAGTATTCGGTGTAAGAAAAGCAAAACAGGTACTCAAAACTAATAAACCCACTAAAACATACCTGAGGTTACGCCATAAACTGAAAATAGGTTTGGTAAAAAATAAGTTTACCCCTAACACAAAAAAGAAAGTGCAAAATAAATAGGCTGCAACCCCAAAACCATTGAACATAATTTGGTACGCCACAAATGCTCCAATATAGCCTAATAAATTATTTGCTTTTACATCCTGTGTAGAAAACAATTGTGTTCTCCATAACTGAACCATGTCTTGGTCTTCTTGCCAAGTAAATAAATAGGAAGTAAATGCAACAAAAAAGAATAAACTGATTAATAAAGATGTCGCTCCTAAAATCTTCATGGTGCGTTCATCCTTCACCACTTCAGACACGACTACATCTGCTTCTTTGTCCGGATTTAAAACCGGTGTATTTCCTTTGGGAGTTATTTTGCTTTTAAGCGTATTTGCCATGGGGACAAATATAAAAAGAAATTGGCTACATATTCACTTTATTCATCCACACTACCCTTGCCCAACTTGCCCAGCCCAGCATAAAACTAAGCCCGCCTAAAGGAGTGATCGGCCCAAGTATCATGGCCCATTTAGAATCGATTAAGGACAATAAAGCCAAGCCGTAAATGGACCCTGAAAATAAGAAGCAGCCAACAATAAAAAAATGTGCCGCAAATCCTATGCTTTTTACTAATGAATATTGAGCTGCATTTTGTTGACTGTATAAAGCTAAAAGGATCAATGCAATGGCATGGAATAATTGATATCTAACCCCTGTTTCAAAACTTTGAAGTTTTTCTGGACTCAGGATTGCTTTTAAAGCATGGGCTCCAAAAGCCCCTAATATAACAGCAACTAATGCAAAAGCGATTCCCCAAAGTAAAATTTTACGATGCATGTTTTTGAATTAACTTTTTAAGTCCTGCTTCACTGATTTGTTCTGAACTTAAACGATAGTCTGCTTGCTTATAAAATGGATGACGCTCTACCAATTTCTGTTCCAAAAATGCAGCTAGTTCATGATCTGAAAGATGCGCAATTAATGGCCTAGTAGCTTTGGTGGAAGACAATCTTTTGACGAGCACTTCAATCGATTCATCCAACCAAATAACCACGCCCTCTTTTTTCATGAAATCTATATTTTCCTGAAAACAAGCAGTACCGCCACCTGTAGCTACAACGTATTTTTTTTTCTCTTTAAACCATTTTAGAATTTTTGTTTCAACTTTTCTAAAATACGCTTCCCCGTCTTCGTTAAAAATTTCTGAGATAGTTTTTTCTTCGTTCATTTCGATCAACGCATCTAAGTCATAACCCACTGACTTGTTCCATTTTGCCAATTGTTTTAACCAATGCGACTTACCTGCGCCCATCATCCCAATTAAAAATATTCGCTCCGCTGCCATAATTTATTTAAATGCATTAAATCCAGTCACATCCATACCTGTGATCAATAAATGAATATCATGTGTGCCTTCATAAGTAATTACACTTTCTAAGTTCATCATATGACGCATTACAGAGTACTCCCCAGTAATACCCATACCACCTAACATCTGTCTTGCGTCTCTTGCAATATTGGTCGCAATTTCACAACTGTTTCTTTTTGCCATACTAATTTGAGCTGCAGTTGCACGACCCTCATTCATCAATACGCCTAATCTCCAAACTAATAATTGCGCTTTGGTGATTTCGGTGACCATTTCAGCCAATTTCTTTTGTTGCAATTGGAATCCACCAATAGGCTTTCCAAATTGAATTCTTTCTTTACTATACCTTAAAGCAGTATCATAACAATCCATCGCCGCACCAATAGCGCCCCAAGCAATACCAAATCTAGCTTTGCTTAAGCAACCTAATGGTCCTTTTAATCCTTTGATATTAGGTAAAATATTGTCTTTAGGTACTTTCACATTGTCAAAAACCAATTCACCTGTAGCACTTGCACGCAAACTCCATTTGCCATGTGTTGTAGGGGTAGAAAATCCTTCCATACCTCTTTCTACAATCAATCCAATAATTTCACCCGCTTCATTTTTAGCCCATACGACAGCTACCTGTGCAAAAGGAGCATTACTGATCCACATTTTTGCGCCATTTAGTATAACATGGTCACCCGCATCTTTGATATTGGTTAACATACCAGAAGGATTAGATCCATGGTCTGGTTCAGTTAATCCAAAACAACCTAACCACTCCCCAGAAGCTAATTTGGGTAAATATTTTTGTTTTTGAGCTTCATTGCCATAAGCATAAATAGGAAACATCACTAAAGATCCTTGCACACTTGCTGTACTTCTAACACCGCTATCTCCTCTCTCCAATTCTTGCATCATTAAACCATAACTAATATAGTCCAATCCTCCACCACCATATGCTGTAGGCACAGTTGGTCCAAAACAACCAAGGTCACCTAATTGCTTAATGATTTGTTTAGGGAATTCAGCTTTCTGAGCATACTCTTCTATAATGGGTGAAATTTCTGTTTTAACATAGGTCCTGACTGCATCTCTTACCATTAAATTTTCTTCTGACATCAATTCGTCTAATTGATAGTAATCCGGTGACTCAAACAAATCTGCTCTTACTGCCATGGTGGGTAAATTTAAATTATAATGATTAGGGTATAAAGGTAGTAGAAAGCGCTTAAAAAACTATATTTACAAGGCATTAATTCACCCCATTTTGATATGAGAAAAGTCATTACCCATTTAAGTTTCTATGTTTTACTTGCCATCATTTTGGGCATATTTTTAGGTGTCTATTTTCCAAAACAAGCAATACAGTTAGAACCATTGGCAAAAGGCTTCATTCAAGTCATTAAAATATTTACCTACCCCATTATTTTTTTAACCGTAACACTTGGCATTGCGAGTATGGGAGATTTAAAAAAAGTAGGCAGGATAGGCTTAGTATCATTGGTTTATTTTGAAATTGTCAGCACCATTTCTTTAGCCATTGGCGTATTGGTTGCTTTGTGGATTCGACCGGGCAATATTGATAAATCAGGCTTGCAAATGCAAGACCCTACAAAGTATACAAAGGCAACTCAATTTGACCTTTGGGGTATTATTGCTAGCAATACCAATTTGCAAATTTTACTACTCGCTATTCTAACTGGATTTCT
>JBILQZ010000176.1:0-3745 GCA_044372935.1 Sediminibacterium sp.
ACCAAAAAGAGCCACTTATATTCATCAAATAGGAAGGCTAACCCATTATGTTTTTATTGGCTTAAAATGGGTGATGTACTTTGCGCCCCTTGGTGCATTAGGCGGCATGGCCTTTGCGATTGGCAAATATGGATTGGCCACTTTATTTCCCTTGGCTAAATTGATGGTTACAATGTATGTGACGATGGCCTTGTTTGTATTTGTAATTCTTGGACTTATTTTACGTTACTATAAACTATCCATTTTTAAGCTGCTGAAAAATATAAAAGAAGAATTATTGATTGTATTTGCTACTTCTTCTTCAGAACCCGCTATGCCCTCTTTGATGAATAAATTAGAAAAAATGGGTTGCTCTAAATCGGTGGTTGGCTTAGTGGTACCCACTGGTTATTCTTTTAACCTAGACGGCACTTCTATTTATTTATCCATGGCCGTTATATTTATTGCGCAATTGTACAATGTGCATTTAAGTACAGCTGAAATCGTGACCATGTTATTGATCTTAATGCTGACTTCTAAAGGTGCCGCTGGAGTAACTGGTAGTGGTTTTATTGTATTAGCATCCACACTCGCCACGATGCAAAAAATTCCTATGGAAGGACTTGCTTTTTTATTAGGGGTAGATAAATTTATGAGTGAGGCAAGAGCCATTACTAATATCATTGGAAACAGTGCAGCAACGATTGTAATAGCAAAAACTGAAGGAGAAACAATAAGACTTGACTAGTATTATAAAGATAGCAATGCTTTCATATCGTCCGCATATCCTTTTGCAGCAACCGCAGCAGCTTCAGCAAAATCATTGCCCCCACTTGCAAAAATGACAGCCCTACTTGCGTTGATTAATAAACCAATAGCATCATTCTTGCCATATTTTGTTACCTCTTCCAAACTGCCTCCTTGCGCACCCACACCTGGCACCAACAAGAAATGAGCTGGAATAATTTTACGGATAGACTCAAGGTCATTTGCTTTAGTGGCACCCACTACAAACATCAATTGTTCAGGACTGCCCCAGCTTGCTACTTGTTCTAAAACTGATTCATATAAAAACTGCCCAGAGGCTAATTTTTGTTGTTCAAAATTTTGGCTTCCTGGATTTGAGGTTAATCCTAAGACAATGGTCCACTTATTAGTATAGGCTAAAAATGGATCGATGCTATCTTTTCCCATATAAGGCGCCACTGTAATAGCATCAAAAGGTAGGGTCTCAAAAAATGTTTTAGCATACTGAGCAGATGTGTTTCCAATATCCCCTCTTTTAGCATCCGCAATGGTGAAATGCGTGTTAGGGATATGCGCTAAAGTCGCTTCCATCGCTTCCCATCCAGCAATACCTTGTGCTTCGTAAAAGGCGGTATTGATTTTATAACTCACACAATAAGGTGCTGTTGCATCAATAATGGCTTTATTAAAAGCAATGACCCCCGCTTTGTTTTTAGGTAACCCTGCAGGTAATTTTTCAATATCCGTATCCAATCCAACACATAAGTAAGATTGCTTTGTTTTGATTTGGTCTACTAGAAATTGTTGCGTCATGCGTATTTAATTTATGGAAGGATCGTAAAGTCTTATTGTTTTTTTACAAAAATATGGTAGCCCCAAGCAGCCATTTGTAAAGATCGAATGCTTGTATACTTTTGTTTAGAAAATAATTCTTCAAAGGTTGTATTGTTTGTAATGTCGTCGATCGTAACTGATTGTGCTTGATTCGATAAATTTAATACCACCACCACTTGGTCTTTGCCACTGGTTCTTTCATATGCCATCACCTGCCCTGGCAGATTCACCTTCAATCTTTTGAAACTGGCATTTTCAGCAAAAGCAGTATTAGATTTACGTAGCTTTAAAAGTGTCGTATAAAAAGGAGCACGATCATATTTTTTAAATTCGATACTGTCTTTTTCGAAAAATGCAAGTGGTCTTAAAACAGGCTCTTCTTGACCACTATAAATCAAAGGCATTGTTCTATTATAGGTTTGAGTGAATACAGCAAATGGTGCATGAATTGCCCCTGGCATGGTTGCATAGTCCGCTTTGTTCCAAGAGTTTTCATCATGGTTACTTGTAAAATACAATCTATGCGCCCCTTTGATAAAATCGGTTTCAATTTTTTGTAACACCGTATCTAATGCTAATAGATTCTTTTTGCCCGCAGCAATGTCATTTAATACATGAAACTCTGTCCATGTATAAGTCGCGTCAAATCCAGTCTCATGCAATTTTGCATCATCCGCTTCTGCCAACAAATAAATGTTTTTAATGGCTTTCAAAGCTGGAATACATTTATTCCAAAAACTATAGGGCACACCCCAAGCCACATCCACTCTAAATCCATCAATCTTAGTAGCATGCAACCAATATTTCATGGTGTTGATCATACTATCTTGCATTACTTCATTTTTAAAATTCAATTCTCTGGTATCAGACCAGTCTGCTGTATAAGTTGGTTTTCCAGTTGAATCTTTTTCATAAAAATCAGGATACTTAGTTAACCAAGGATGATCTGCCCCAGAATGATTTGGCACATAATCAATTAACACCTTCATTCCTAAGGCATGCGCTTGATCTACTACTTGATTAAAATCAGCAAGGGTTCCAAATTCTGGATTCACATCGGTATAACTAGCTACTGCATAGTAAGAACCCAATGACCCTTTTCTGCCAAATTTTGAAATTGGCTGAATAGGCATGAACCAAATCGTTTGAACCCCCATTTTTTGTAATCTTGGTAAATGGGCTGCAAATGCTTTAAAAGTGCCTTCTTTAGTATACTGGCGGATATTCACTTCGTAGATATTCCCCTGCTCCATAAACGCGGGGTGTTTTTGTTGTCCAACACTTGACAGACCAATCAATAATCCAGCCAATAAGAGTAAATTTTTCATGCGTTTGCTTTATGGTTCAAAAATACTACCTAATGATGTAACTTTGGCTATGCAACTACAAAAATTAAAATACCTTTTCCTGGCCCTATTATTTTGGCATTGCAGCCCATCAGATCAGTATGAAATAGCTGACAACCCGCTAGACGGGGGCAGGTATTTCATTGAAAATTCCATGCAAGGCAATTTTAAAAAAGCCAAATTTTATGTATTGGAAGATCAAGAGAACCTAGCCCTCTTTGAAAAAATGGCCAGCAATTACTTTGGACTAGACAAAGAAGGCCGTCAGCAATTGAGGTTGGCTTCCATTCAGATCAATGAAATAAGTGCAGTAGATAGTACTGTAACCATTATAAATTACCAGAATTCTTTTGACAATAAGGTCCATAAACTAAAAGTCATGGAAACCCCAAAAGGATGGAAAGTAGATTTAAAATATACCTATGGTCCAAATTTATAGGTCAAAATAAGAATTATTGTATATTTGCAACAGCAATCAAACATTTAAAACAAAGCATCAAATGGAAGCACAAACTAACACGAAAAAATATTGGGCATTATTCTTTTTATGGTTCGCCATTCTAGTCGTTTTATTATTCGTTTATAGAGAATTTTTCTGGTTAGCACTTCCTGGAACAATTACCTATTTTGCTAAAGCAATGAAATTATTTTAAATTCATTCCATAATAACATTAAAGCCTTCAATTCATTGGAGGCTTTTTTATTCAATACTCCATTATGTCATTATCACAATCATTTGATGAAATTATTCAAAAAAGGAGATCTAATAGAAAATTCGATCCCAATGTAGAAGTACCTGATCAGGTGATTCAAAAAAGTTTAGAAAGGGCGATCCTCTC
>JBILQZ010000082.1:0-7460 GCA_044372935.1 Sediminibacterium sp.
TGCCCTTTTTTGAACAACTCCATAAAGGGGTTGAACATGCCCAATTTTTGAAGGCTTTTGTTAGTTGGGTTGTCATTAAAATCGCCCATTACAATCCAATGGGCATTGCTGTCCACTAATTGAACACTGTCCATAATTTTCTTACAAATGCTTGCCGCCCAGATCCTGTTTTTTCTTGCTTCACTGGAGCCACCTCTTCTGCTGGGCCAATGGTTAATCAATAGGTACACTTTTTGTTTCTGTAAAAAGCCTTTTACAAATAAGATATCCCTGGTGGCATAATTTTGAAAATGGTGGGCATCTCTCAATGAATATGTTTTGTACTGATAAGGTGTAAAAAAACGAGGTTGATAAACTAATGCCACATCGATACCTCTAGGATCGTCTGAATTAAAATGAATGTATTTGTATTGATATTTTAGGATGGCTGGTGCTTGAATAAGTTGATCCAATACAAATTGATTTTCAATTTCCGCCAACCCCAATAAGGCAAGACCTTCTTTGGCGCCTAATTGACCCAAGCCAAAAATTACTTTACTCAATTGGGTTGTTTTTTGTCGATACCTTAAAGCGCTATAAGCCTTTGCTGCACTGGGTAAAAACTCTTCGTCATTTACTTGTAGCTGATTGGTTGTGTCATAATAATTTTCACAGTTATAAAATGCAACCACTTGCGTTAAAGCCGATAATGGTGACATGCACGATAGCAACACAATTAAAAGAAGTCCATTTTTTTGGCGATAAACTTGCATCTTATTTTTGATGAAAATGCGGGATTCGTTTCAAGTTATTGGGCGTATTTACCGAAAAAAATGACTCAATTTATTATTGCATTTTGTGTGCATGAAATTAAAATCGATCAGTACTTTATTATTGTTCACTTGCTTATGCTGCAGGTCCTCGCAACTTTATGGACAAATTGAAAATGCGGACGCCTTGCCAAAACAATTTGATCTTTTGGGTCAAGAGCCATTGCAATGGATGCAAAACTTATTACAATCCAGTGCAACGGGTCTTCGTGAAATGGCCTTATACCAAGGCTTTGCATTGAATTGGATGCCCAGGGGTCTGCCACAAAATGGCGGTCATTGGATCAATGGGCTTAACTGGTCTTCAAATTTAAGCGGATGGGATCCAGGTTTTAGTTATGCTGGTTTGTACGGTGGGATAAGAACGCAACAAGTAAACAATGCCTATGAAATTAATGCCTTTGGCTTGAGCGGTCAAGCAGGTACTTCTTATAGCGCAACCAATCCAGCTTTATTTTCAAAAGCCAAATCGATTACATCAAGAATTTCTAATGCGACTTCGATGCAAGAAATTAGGATACAATTGCATACTGGTAAATCGATCAAACCATTTTCGATGAACTTGGAAGCGATTTATCAAAAAACACCTGCGGGCTATTTAGCGAATGGACTAAAAGAACGAAAAGGTTTTTTGTGGGCTATCGAAAAAACAATTTCAATGCAACATCAACTCCATTTTAGTTTTTGGTGGAGTCCAGTGGTTCAAGGAAAAAGAGCACCTACAGTGCATGAGATGTTTGTTTTATCAAAGGACCCATTGTACAATCCCAGTTGGGGATGGAAGGCCGGACAAGCATTTTACGTGAATACTAAAAAAAGCAATGCGCCTGTCTTAAGCTTTCAGTATGAATTCAAAAATAATAAAGGAAATACCATTCAATTGAATCTGGGTGCGGTGTTGGGCACTCAAAGTACGACGCAATTAGATTGGTCTAAATCGACCGATCCCAGGCCTGATTATTATAAATACCTTCCAAGCTTCGCAACGGATCCTGCATTGAAAATAGAGTTGACAAATAGATTCATCTCTAATCCTGCTTTGTTACAAATTCAGTTTGACGAACTCATTCAAAAAAACACAAAAAGCAAAACAGGCGCTGCGCAATATATCATCAACGAAAGGGTGCAACAGCTTCAATTGCTTAGGGCCGCTGTCTTAGTGAATAAATCAATAGGTCTAAATCATTCCTGGTCTACTGGCCTTCATTTGAAAGTAGATAAGATCCATTATACCAATCGAGTGGCAGATTTGTTGGGGGCACAATTTTATTTCAACTACAATACTTGGGTCAATGATGAGGGACTAGCAACCGCCTTTCAAAATGACATCGAATCGCCGGATCGTAAAATTAAATTGAATGAAACTTGGGGTGCAGCGTATGCTTTATACAATCAATCGATTCAAGCATGGACTTCGATGGTAGGAGCCACGCGTTTAATAGAATGGGGTATCGGGTTTCAACTGGGACTAGATCAAATGCAAAGAAAAGGATACAATCAGAATGGATTGTATCCAACTATTTCTAAAGGTATCTCAGCATGGGCGCTTTTTCCTACTCAACAATACCAAGCTTATATTAGGTATAAATTCAATGGACGCTGGTATTTGACGACTCGTATATTTCAATCTTGGGAGGCGCCCACGGCAAACGAGTTGTACACCAATCCTTCCAATCATGCGCTACACAATCCGTTCCTATTACCGCTAGTCCAAACAGGTACAGAAATTAAATTACAAATGATGGGTAGCAATTTCAAAGCCAATGCTTCCTTTTATCGTCAAGTGAATCAAAATGAACGTCAGTATAAATTGTTCTATCATGACTTCTACAATGCATTTGTAAGTGCAAGCGCAGGTCAAATAAAAACGATACATCAAGGCTTTGAATCCTTTATTGAAACCAATTGGTCTAGCCCCATTCAACTCAGCATGGCCAATAGTTATGGCTGGTTTCAGATCGCTAATCAGCCCCTTTATGAAATTAGACTTTCGGATAATTTGTATAAAGTGCAGTCGGGATCCTTGTTGTTAAAAAACTTTCCAGCAACCGCCTATCCGCAAGCAGTGCAGGCTATTACCCTAAATTATCAGCCTACCTATGCCCTGCGTTTTAGTTATTCTTTGGTTTATGCAAGTAGACGTGCAATTAGTCAAGATCTTTTTAGACGGAGTAGTTGGACAAAAGAAAATGTAGAGGATGAAAATGCATGGAAAGAGATCAGTGCGATTGTTTGGGCGCCTGATCAATGGGTGTCTAATCTTTTTGTATCAAAAAGTTTTCAGTTGCCTTCTGTTAAAAATAAAATATCCCTAAGGCTGACCGGATCTATTCGAAATCTATTGGATGTATCGATACCAAGTCTGGTATTTGAACAATCTAGGTTTGATTATAAAAATTTTAATCTTCAAAAATTTCCAACGAAACAAATCAATGACCTCGGTAGAACCTACACCATTGGGGTCCAAATAATATCCTTATGAAAAATAAAATCCCCTTCTTAACGACCTATTGTGTTTTGATCTTAATTAGCTTTTGTTGCAATGCTTGTTTCAAAAAAGCGGCTTATGCCATCCCTGTGCAAGATCAATTCAGTGATAGTCTTATTAGCATCAAGCAATTAAAGCGCATGCATCAAATGGGCGAAGTGGAACCTATTCAACATGAATGGATGATCCAAGCCGTGGTGGTGGCGAACGACGAATATGACAATTGGTATAAGTCCTTAGTGATTCAGGATAGTACAGCAGGGATTATGCTGTTATTGGATGGCCAAAATTTATACCAGGATTATCCAGTGGGCACTCAGATTAGACTCAGGGTAAAAAATTTATTATTGTCTGATTATCGAAGGATGGTTCAACTGGTTGGGGCTGTTGATACCAGCTCGGGCGCTTTGATTACTGGAGGCTTGCCCGTTCCGTTATTTAAACAACATATTCAAATTATTCAGGATCAATCTGAGCCCATTCCATTGAAAGTCCAATTCAAACAGCTGCATGATTCATTGCAAGGAAGATTGATTCAATTGTCTGATGTAGAATTTTCTGCGAACGACACCGCACAAACTTTTGCCGATAAGAAAAATAAATTGGGGGCAAGCAGGGCCATTAAATTTTGCACCGGGGGTACCATCTACCTTAGGACGAGTGGTTATGCAGATTTTGCAGGTGCCCCGGTGCCCAATGGAAATGGTCAGCTCATTGGGATCTATTCGGTATTTAACTCCGAAAAGCAGTTGTTACTCCGTCATCCAGATGACATTTTGTTTACCCAGTCTAGGTGTTCTGGCGCAGCTTGGCTGAAAAATTAACGGAATTGCAGCTTCTTGGGTGCTTGGGATTGTCAGCTTGGCAGAACCTAGCCTTTGGTACTTGATTTGCAAGTAGTAGTTCAAACGATATTATTATGCAAAAAGGTCAAATAAGAGTTCAGACGGAAAACATCTTTCCAATTATCAAGAAGTTCCTTTACAGTGATCATGAAATTTTTGTGCGTGAATTAGTAAGTAACGCGGTAGATGCAGCTCAAAAATTAAAAACCTTAAGTTCAAAAGGTGAAGTGAAAGGCGAGTTAGGGGACTTAAGAGTGGATGTTGTAGTGGATGCAAAAGAAAAAACAATTTCTATCATTGACAATGGGGTGGGTATGTCGGCCGAAGAAGTTGACAAATATATCAACCAAGTTGCCTTTAGTGGTGCAGAAGAGTTTGTGACTAAGTACCAGGATGCAAGCATTATTGGTCATTTTGGTTTAGGATTTTATAGCTCATTCATGGTGAGTGACAAGGTAGATATTTACAGTAAGAGCCATACTGACGCGCCAGGTGTGTTCTGGAGTTGTGACGGTAGTCCAAGCTATGAATTATATGAAGTAGACTATAGCAATCGCGGTACTAAAATCGTGATGCATATTAACGAAGAGAGTAAAGAATTTTTAGAGCCTTCTAGAGTGAAATCTATTTTAGAAAGATTCTGTAAGTTTTTACCTGTTGCCATCTACTTTAAGGACGCCAATGAAGCACCTGTTGAAGTTAAAAAAGAAGACGCTGCTGCTGGAGAAGAAACTGCAGCGGTTGAAAAACCAATCAACAATACCAATCCAATTTGGGTCAGAAAACCAGCAGACCTTACCAAAGAAGATTATGAAAAGTTCTATAAAGAATTATATCCATTTGGTGAAACGCCTTTGTTCTGGATTCATTTGAATGTAGACTATCCATTTAATTTAACAGGTATCTTGTATTTTCCTAAGATCAAGCAGAGTTATGAGATTCAAAAAGACAAGGTTCAATTGTACTGTAATCAGGTGTTTGTAACAGATGAGGTAAAGGATATTGTGCCTGAATTCTTGATGTTATTACATGGTGTGATTGATTCTCCAGATATTCCTTTGAATGTAAGTAGAAGTTATTTGCAAGGAGATCCAAATGTGAAAAAGATCAATGCGCATATCACTAAAAAAGTAGCAGACAAATTAGAAGAGATATTTAATAGCGACAGAAAATCGTTCGAAGAAAAATGGGAAAGCTTAGGCTTGTTTGTGAAATATGGCATGATCACGGATGATAAGTTTTTAGACAAAGCCAACAAGTTCTTGATTTTAGAAGACGCTGCTGAAGCCGGCAAGTTTTACACTTTAGACGAATACAAAACGACTACAGAAGCAACTCAAAAGAACAAGGAAGGCAAACAAGTATTATTGTATACTACGAACCCAGTTCAACAAGATGCATTTATTCAAGCCGCAGTAGGCAAGGGATACAAAGTGGTTAAGTTAGAAACCATGGTGGATGCTGCCTTCATAAACAATGTGGAAATGAAATGGGAGGGTGTGCAGTTTGTTCGTGTAGATGCAGATGTAGTAGATAATTTAATCGATAAGCAAGAAAATGTAGATTCTATTTTATCCAAAGACGAAGTAGAGCAAGCCAAAAAATTATTTGAATTTCAAGTGCCAGAAATTACTTTGACAGTGGATGTGAAGGGATTGAGTAAAGATGCCGCACCAGTGATTGCAACAAGACCAGAATTTATGCGTCGTATGAAAGACATGGCTGGCATGGGTGGAGGTATGACTGCTTTTTATGCTCAAATGCCAGACGAAGTGCAATTGACCATCAATGGCAACCATCCTATCTATCAAACCTTATTGAAAGAAACCGACACAGATAAACAACAAAAACAAGCCAGAAATTTAGCAGACCTTGCTTTGTTGTCTCAGGGATTATTGAAAGGGGCTGAGTTGACCAGCTTTATCAATCGAACTGTTGAATTAACGAGTTAAGAAAATAGGAATTGAACTAGTTGACTACAGCGAGCCCGAATGAATTAATTTGGGCTCGCTGTTTTTAGATCAATAACTTGCAATTGAACAGACTGGTTGCCCTGCCATTCATTGAGTTGCAATTGAAATACAATATCAAAAGGCTTGCCTGATTTAACTAGGTCTATTTTTTCTGGCATATTGTAGCCTATGCCACGGACGGTTTGATTGCCTTGTGTTACACTAAAACTGATATGGGCCTCTTTGACTAGTTTTGAATAACCTGTATCCTGCACATTTTTTGCAATAAAGATGGGACGCATATTATCTGGTCCAAATGGCTCCATTTGTGCAATGATATTAAAGAACTGCATATTGATTTGATCCAAAGGCAGGACTGCATTGATGGCAATTTCAGGTACCAATTGTTCGGGTGTGATTCTTTCGGCAACAGCATTTTCAAAAGCGGTTTTAAAAGCGTCTAATTGATCAATCGATAGGGTCATGCCAGCTGCTGCAAAGTGGCCCCCGTAACCTAATAAATGTGCTCTGCAGGCATGTAAGGCTTCGTATAAGTTAAAGCCTTGTACACTTCTGGCACTTCCAGAAACAATGTCTCCGTTTTGTGTCAATACAATGGTCGGCTTATAATGTTTTTCTATCAATCTGCTTGCTACAATACCCACCACGCCTTTATGCCAATGGGGTTGAAAGACAACTGTTGATTTTTTATGCAGATGGCTAGGGTCATTTTCGATTTCTGCCAAAGCTTCTTCTGAAATAGTGGTATCTGCTTCTCTTCGGTCTAAATTATCTTGTTGTAATAAGGACGCTACCGCTAAGGCACTTTGGTATTCCTTTTCAATAAAAAGTTGCACTGCTTTTTTAGCGTCATCCATCCTGCCTGCTGCATTAATCCTTGGCGCTACTGCAAACACTAAATTACTAATACGAATAGGTCTATTTTGTTTCGCTAATTCTAATAGGGCAAGTATACCATGACTCGGTGCCTCGTTTACTTTTTGTAAACCAAAAAATGCCATCGTTCTATTTTCGTCTGTTAATGGCACAATGTCTGCAGCAATCGCGGTGGCTACTAAGTCTAAGTATTGCAAATAACTTGAGTCAGGTAAATTGTATTTTTCGGCCAAGGCGGTGATCAACTTAAACACCACGCCACAACCACACAACTCTTTATAAGGATAAGTGCAATCGCTTTGTTTGGCATTCAAAATGGCCACGGCTGGAGGGAGAATTGGATCTGGTAAATGGTGGTCGCAAATTACAAAATCAATCCCTAGTTCTTTTGCATAGGCGATCAAATCGGTTGATTTAATCCCACAGTCCACAGAGATGATTAAATTGATACCGGTTGCTTTTGCATGGT
>JBILQZ010000069.1:0-8410 GCA_044372935.1 Sediminibacterium sp.
CTTGAGTCGGTAGGATTGTATAAAAGTAGCTAAGCCTAAAAAAGAGATGGTTAAAAAAGCCCATCTTAATCCAAGCGCGCCAGATAAAAATCCAACAATTGGTGGGCCAATTAAAAATCCAAAGAACCCAATAGAGGAAACGGAAGCCAATGCAATACTTGCTTGTCCAGGTTCTGCCGATTTTCCCACACTGCCATAGATAGTTGGTATCACTGAGGATACACCAAAGCCAACTAACATAAATCCAATCGTACTTGTGATAATGGTCGGATAAATAATCGCTACGACCAATCCTAAGGTGACTAATAATCCGCTTAACATTAATTGTTTTCTTGGTCCCCAATAATTAATGAGTGCGTCTGCAAACATTCTTCCTGTGGTCATACAAGCCATGAAACTGATATAGCCAATGGTACGTTGACTCTCTGATACTTTCACGACGGATTGATAGAACACCCCACTCCAGTCAAACATCATACCCTCGCAAATCATATTGCTTAAAGCTATCAAGCCAAACTGAAACATCAAAGGCGTTGGCTTCGTCCACATTTTTTTGAGCGGTTCTTTGTTAGAAGCACTATGTAATAAATGCATTTGTGTAGTGAAAAGAAAAAAATAGCCTAAGGAAAGAATGACTAAAAATTGAAGGAGGGGTGACATGGATGCTGCTATAAAATAGCTCCCTATTAATCCACCAACAAAACCAGCCATACTCCAGAATCCGTGGAAACTAGAAATAATACTTTTATCAAATAATTTAGCCAATTCAACAGCTTGCGTATTCACAGATACATTGAACAAATTTCCAATCATTCCAAAAACAAAAAGTGCAATGGCAAGGTGCACCACCATTGTTTCTGCAGCCCAACCTATATTGACCAATGCCAAAGGATATAAGATGGATGCAATTTTGAGCATTTTATTACTACCATGCCTTGCCGTCAAACTTCCTGAAATGGGTATCCCTAAAAAAGACCCAAGGGGCAGAAATAAAAGCATGCCTCCAAATTGCGCATCCGTCAAGCCTAAAGCCAATTTGATGTCTGGGATTCTACTAGCCCAACTAGCAAAACAGATACCTGTATAGAAAAAATAACCCGATAAAATTGCACGCCTAGACTGTTTGGATATACTTGTTTCACTCATGGCCCAAAGATCGGTAATTTATAGGATTTGGGCTATATTTGCAGACCTTTCAATTTAATAGTAAGCTATGTATCGTACACACCATTGTGGTCAGTTAAATATTCAATTTGTCAACCAAGAAGTAACCCTTGCTGGTTGGGTACAAACCATTCGTAAATTCGGTGCCATCACTTTTGTGGACCTTAGAGATCGTTATGGTATTACTCAGTTATTATTAGGGGAAGCGCTACAAGCACAACTTGATGCACAGCCTTTGGGTAGAGAATTTGTATTACAAGCAAAAGGAAATGTGATTGAACGTTCTAGTAAAAACACAAACATCCCAACTGGTGAAATAGAAATCAATGTCACAGAATTTAAAATATTAAATGCTTCGATCGTCCCTCCATTCACCATTCAGGATGATACAGATGGCGGTGATGATATAAGAATGAAATACCGTTTCTTGGACCTAAGAAGAAATGCAGTAAAAAAGAACCTTGAATTAAGGTATAGTGTAAATCGTGCAACGCGCAATTATTTACACGAAAAAGGATTCATGGATATTGAAACGCCCTTCTTAATCAAGTCTACTCCAGAAGGAGCCCGTGATTTTGTAGTGCCAAGTAGAATGAACCCAGGTGAATTTTATGCACTTCCTCAATCTCCTCAAACCTTCAAACAATTGTTGATGGTAAGTGGTTATGATCGTTATTATCAAATTGTAAAATGCTTTAGAGACGAGGATTTAAGAGCAGACCGTCAGCCTGAGTTTACTCAGATAGACTGTGAAATGAGTTTCGTAGAGCAAGAAGATATCTTGAATATGTTTGAAGGGCTTATTAAAAGCATCTTTAAAGACGTTAAAAATATAGATTATACAGAAGCAGTTCAAAGAATGACATGGGAAGACGCTATGTGGCATTATGGAAATGACAAACCAGACATTCGCTTTGGTATGGAATTATGCAATTTGAAAAAACCAGCCCATGTATTTTATGATAAGGCCGACCAAGCAGCATTAATTAACGGGGTTGACTTTAAAGTATTTGACGAAGCAGAGACCGTTATCGCGATTGCAGCTCCAGGATGTAGCGAGTTCACCCGCAAACAAACAGACGAATTAACAGAGTGGGTAAAGCGTCCACAAATTGGTATGAAAGGCATGGTCTTTATCAAATGTAATGCGGATGGTACCTTTAAAAGTAGCGTAGATAAATTTTACACAGAAGATAAATTGAAAGCGATCGCTACAGCAGCAAATGCAAAAGCGGGAGATTTAATTTTAATTTTAGCAGGTGCCGAAGAAAGAACACGAAAGGCTATCAGTGAATTAAGATTAGAATTAGGAAAGCAATTAGGATTCAGAAAAGAAGATGAATTTAAATTATTGTGGGTAATGGACTTCCCATTATTTGAATATGATGAAGAAGGCAACCGTTGGGTGGCAAGACATCATCCATTCACTTCTCCAAAGCCAGATCATATCGACATCATGATCAATAATGCACCAGAGATCAAAGATGCTGCAAAGTATTTAGAACATCCTTATGCAACTATCAAAGCCAATGCCTATGACATGGTGTTGAATGGGAACGAAATAGGCGGAGGTTCAATCCGTATTTTCCAAAGAAACCTACAGGAAAAAATGTTTGCTGCCCTAGGTATGTCCCCAGAAGAAGCACAACATAAATTTGGTTTCTTATTAGGTGCCTTTGAATATGGCGCACCTCCACATGGTGGTATCGCCTTTGGTTTTGATAGATTATGTGCCTTATTAGGCGGAAGTGAAAGTATTAGAGACTTTATTGCCTTCCCTAAAAATAATAGTGGTCGTGATGTGATGTTGGATGCGCCTAGTAGCATCGACGACAAACAATTTGACGAATTGCATATCAAACTTAATTTAAAGTAGTCCTATGCAACAACCTTCGAAATTGTATTTAGTATTATCCTATCTATTACTTCCAATAGGATTGTTCTTTGGTTTTTTAGATAGTCTCTTACTCGTTTCTGCCTTAGCTAATCCAGGGGCTTTAATTTTAGTTTTTGCAATGGCATGTATCGTCATCTATATTTTTGCAAGCTTTAAGTTTTTGAAGTTTGGAGTTGAAAGAGAACATATACAAACTAACACCCTAAAAGACTGGATTAAAGTAAATGCCTTTGTAAGTCTATTGATGTTTAGTTTGATTTTCTTAAACGCAGTAAGCATATTGATCTCTAACGATGCTACATTAACAGGATTTGTGGATGAATTTTTAGCGCAACAATCTGGATTACCTCCTGAATTCAATAGCCAATTTGTATTAAAGATCATGCGCACTGCCTCTTACATTTTATTTGTCATTGGTGCTGCAGGTATTTTACATGTTCGCATGACTTTAAAATTAGTCAAGGAATACGACTACCTATTTGAATAATGATAAAGTACTTATAAAAATAAAGCCTCCTAATGGAGGCTTTATTTTTTGCTCAATATTTTAAATTTATGCATTTAATTTCTCTGGAACAGCACGACCTACAATGCCACTAGCAGCACCACGGTCCCCACCCTCGTGGTATTCCGCATCTTCATTTACATCCCATAAGTCAAACAATTCTTTGCCTGCAATAATATTCTTAGCTGCTAACATCGCAGTCATCATGCTATGGTCTTGGTTATTGTATTTATGCATGCCATTACGCCCCACTAAATAAAGTCCTTTGTATGCTTTTAATGCTTCTCTAATTACATTCAAATGGTCTTTGTATTCGTGGTCATATACAGGATACGCTTTAGGTTGTCTCACCACATAACCATCTACAACTGCAGATGGCTTGGTTAAACCAATTTGATCTATTTCTTTGGTACCCAACGCAATTAAATCCTCATTGCTACTTGCCCATAAGCCATCTCCTTCAAAACAGAAATACTCCAATCCATAACAAGCCATTTCTGGATCTGGAACCATATAGGGGCTCCAAGACTTAAAGTTTTGTATACGACCTACTTTTACATTTGGCTCATGGATATAAATCCAGTTATCACTAAATGCATCTTGGTCTTTGCAAATCAATACCACCGTTAAAAAGTCTCTATATTTCAATTGACTTGCCGCATGTAATACAGGTGCACTAAATGCAGGTGCTACTGCTGGTATTAATTCACGCATAGGCGCAGAAGACAATACATAATCAAACCCTTCTAATACGGCACCATTGCTGGTGTAAACTTTCCAACTATCTCCAGTCTTTTCGATTTTTTGAACGCCTGTATTCATCTCTATCTTCACGCCCAAGGCCTTACTCTTTACCACACAGGCTTCCCACATCATACCTGGACCACGTTTTGGATAACGGAATGAATCAATCAAAGTTTTAATCACATCCCCTTTGCTCTTTTTACCGGATGGTTTAAACAATGCATTCCATACTGCACTACTTAATGACAAACCTTTAATACGCTGCGCTGCCCAGTCTGCAGAAATTTCTTTACATGGAATACCCCATACTTTTTCAGTATAAGTCTTGAAGAAGATATTGAACAATCTTTTTCCAAATTGATTGGTTACCCAATCTTCAAAATTCTGAGGATCCTTTATTGGAAATAGTTTTGCATTTAAATAACTCATCACACATAAAAAGCTTTCAAAAATACCCAACTTCATCAAAGCTTCAAATGCAGCTAAAGGATAAGAGAAGAATTTTTTATTGTAAAATATTCTTGAACTTCTTGGACGCTCTAATAATTCATCCGATAAAATTTCTGTCCAGAAATCTTCAACTTCTTTAGACTTTGAAAAAAAGCGGTGACCACCAATATCAAAATGATACCCCTTATAGGATTCTGTTCGAGAAATACCTCCCACATATTGTGGATCTTTCTCAAATACAGTTACATCTTGTGCGGCTTTGCCTAATAAATAAGCAGCAGTTAAACCTGCTGGACCGGCACCAATTATGGCTACTTTTTTGCTCATGTGGGGATCAAATTTGGGCAAAATTGCAAAATAAAGTTGGGATTGCCCTCATTAATCAACAATGAATTTGGTTTATCCCCTATTTTTGTGCCTATGTCAAACCATTCTAACATAAATTGGGTTACAAAGCCCTTTTCAGCGCTAACAGTAGATGAATTGTATGCTATCCTAAGACTTAGGTCGGAAGTGTTTGTAGTAGAACAAAACTGTGTTTTTTTAGATATGGACAATAATGACCAAATCGCATTCCATACCATGGGATGGATCGGAACAGATTTAGTAGCGAGTACAAGGTTATTTGACGTTGACCAATTTTATAATGGCTATCAAAGTATTGGACGTGTTGTTGGCTCACCCAAATACAGAGGCATTGGTGCTGGCAAAGCTTTGATGCAATACTCCATAGCGGAATGTGAAAGATTATTTGGCAAAAGCGCAATTAAAATTGGAGCACAATTGTACCTTAAAAAATTCTACGAAGAACAAGGCTTTGAAAAATCAGGTGAGATGTATTACGAAGATGACATTGAACATATTCCAATGATCAGAAAGTAATCTACTTCATTTCTATTTCTAAAAATTTTGCTGTATGTGTCTTTGATTTTTTGATCATCTCTTCTGGTGTACCAATAAATTGAACCATACCCCCTGCCGATCCTCCTTCTGGACCCATATCAATAATATGATCGGCCATTTTAATGACATCCATATTATGTTCAATGACCAATACGGTATTGCCTCTGTCTACTAAGCGATTCAATACGCCAATCAATAATTGAATGTCTTGAAAATGCAAACCAGTAGTAGGCTCATCTAAAATATAAAAAGTTTTACCCGTATCTTTTTTTCCTAATTCGGTCGCTAGCTTAATACGTTGCGCTTCTCCTCCACTTAGAGTCACCGCAGATTGCCCTAAAGTGATATAACCTAATCCCACTTCCTGAAGTACTTTCACTTTTCTGTAAATAAATGGCACTGCTTGGAAGAATTCACAGGCTTCCTCAACCGTCATATTTAAAACATCACTGATAGATTTGCCTTTATACCTAATTTCTAAGGTCTCTCTATTGTATCTTTTACCAGCGCATTTTTCACAATGCACGTATACATCCGGCAAGAAATTCATTTCAATCACACGCATACCGCCACCCTCACAAACTTCACATCTTCCTCCTTTTACATTGAAAGAAAAACGACCCGCTTGATAACCTCTAATCTTTGCTTCTGGTACGGCAGCAAATAGGGTTCTAATATCTGTAAAGAAACCACAATAAGTGGCCGGGTTACTTCTTGGCGTTCGGCCAATAGGCGATTGATCTATCTCAATCACTTTATCAATATGTTCTAGCCCTGAAACCGATGCATAAGGCATTGGCTTTGTTTTACTATTATAACAATGTTGAGATAAAATTGGATACAAGGTTTCATTGATCAAGGTAGACTTACCAGAACCACTCACCCCAGTCACCAAGGTTAAAGTACCTAATGGAAAACGCGCATTCACCTTTTTTAAAGTATTGCCAGTTGCTCCTTTTATTTCGATAAAATGTCCATTTCCTTTTCTACGCTCAGTCGGAAGATCAATTGCTTTTTTACCTGCCAAATACAATGCGGTGTCCGACTTTAATTTTAAAAATGATTTTGGTGTGCCAGCAGCAACCACATGACCTCCATGGATACCCGCTCTTGGGCCAATGTCCACTAGGTAGTCCGAAGCCATCATAATGTCCTTATCATGTTCTACTACTAAAACCGTATTACCAATATCTCTTAATTGTTTCAATGCAACAATCAGCCGTTGATTATCTCTTTGATGTAATCCAATAGAAGGTTCATCTAATATATAAGTGATGCCTTGTAACTGTGAACCAATCTGTGTAGCTAATCTAATTCGTTGAGATTCCCCACCACTCAATGATTTTGAAGGCCTGCTTAAAGACAAATAAGACAATCCTACATTCATTAAAAACTCAATACGATCATTGATTTCTTTTAATATGCCTGTCGCAATTTGCGTATCTTTTTTGTCTAGTTTTTTAGGTAATGCTAAAAACCATTCTTGCAAGTCATTTAAATGCATTTCATTCAACGCTGCAATATTCAATTCATTGACTTTAAACCAAAGACTTTCCTTTTTTAACCTAGCACCATTACAAGCAGTACAGGTATTTAGCTCCATAAAGCTTTCCACCCAAGCTTTTAAGTGATCGGTACTTTGCGAGGAAGTGAACCATCTTTTTAACATCGGCACAATTCCCTCATAACTCCCGGTATAAGTATCTGGAATGTTTTCGTCGTTTAAATCCAACCCCAAACTAGAACTTATATTTTTATCACCAAATAAAAGCAAATCCAATTGCTCTTTGGTTAAACTTTCGATGGATTTATCTAAACTTATTTTATGCTTTCTTGCAAATTGCTTCACTTGAGTAAATACACTTGCTTCTCTTGCTTCACCCAATGGCGCAATGGCACCTGCATTCACGCTAAGTGTTTTATCCGGCATGATTAAATCCATGTCAATCGCATACACATTTCCTAACCCTTTACATGTAGGACATGCTCCATAGGGAGAGTTAAATGAGAAGCTATTGGGAGAAGGTGTTTCATAACTCAAACCAGTTTCAATACACATCAATTGTTTAGAATATTGAACTGTTTTTTCCTTCCCTTCTTCTAAGACAAATAACAAATCCTTTCCCATCTTCAAACTCTGTTGCACACTGTCTGCTAATCTAGTTTTCATTGCCTCCGTGACAGGGATTCGATCTACTACTATTTCGATATCATGAATTTTATAACGATCCACCTGAAACTTTGGCCTTAATTCAATGATTTCTCCATCCACTCTTGCTTTCACAAAACCCTTCTTCCTAATTTCTTCGAATAATTCTCTATAATGTCCTTTTCGGCCTCTCACCACTGGGGCTAATAAATTAATCTTCTTGTCCTTGAATTTCTTTTGAATATCCTGAATGATTTCGGCCTCAGAAAATTGTACCATGGGCTTGCCTGTCTCATAACTATACGCCTTACCAGCACGGGCATATAATAAACGTAGGAAGTCATATAATTCTGTAACCGTTCCTACGGTAGACCTAGGATTTTTATTGGTCGTTTTCTGCTCAATAGCAATGACAGGAGATAAGCCAGTAATCTGGTCAACATCTGGTCTTTCCATATCCCCCATAAATTGTCTGGCATAGGCACTAAAACTTTCCATGTAACGGCGTTGGCCTTCGTTGTAGATGGTGTCAAAAGCAAGAGAGGATTTACCACTCCCACTGACACCGGTAAAAACGACCAACTGGTTTTTTGGAATA
>JBILQZ010000070.1:0-8228 GCA_044372935.1 Sediminibacterium sp.
CATAATGGCCCTGTGCACACCATGGAATAGGTTCAACTGCTTGCATGAATGGATGTGCGGCTGTATCAAATAATTTATACGAATTGATTCTTAGCGACGTAAAATCAGCCTGCGTTTGATGCGTTTTGATAAAAGCTGCTGGATCAAATCCTGGAAGCCCGGCTAAAGATGCTATGAATTTTTCTGGTAACAATGTATTGAATGGTAGTTTTAAATTAATAACGAATGATAAAATGTTCTTTTTCTTTTTGCTCTTTTCTGCAAAACAAAATGCCTATAGAAAATAAATCTATGGTTAATCTTACATGTTCATTTGCTTTCAATTTTTCCCATGCAGTCTCCATCGCTTCACTAGTGTGAATGCCTTGAACCACCATCCAAGCTGCTGGATGCATTATTTGTAATGCTTTACTTGCATTGGACAAAAAAGCCTCTACTTTATCAGTTGCCGCAAAGAAAGCAAAATCTAGGGTTTCGATCGTTGACAATTTATTTTGATTCGCGTGCGCTGTAATTATACAATACACAGTAGGTTTAAACTTTAGAAGCAAACGACCTATCAATTGCATTATTTTATTCGGCAATTGATTTGCTGTTGCTGATTGAAGCTCCTGCACTAATTGCTGCATAACTGGACTTGTATGTTCGGATGCATTCGAAGATTTTGAAACCTTGAATTGCTCTTGAATAAGTTTAAAAACAAAAGGGGAATGAATACCATGCCCTTTTGAATTAGAGGCTACCCAATAATAACGCAGGTATTTAATACATTGAATTGGTGCTGAATACCCCATCTATTTCTTTTTCCAACATTCAAAGTCAAATGCAAAAGCATGTTTCTCGTCTGCTTGATTTGGGTAACTATATATCAATTCCCATTGCTCATCCATGATAGGAAAGCTTGTATCCCCTTCAATTTGCGTATGCACCCTAGTCATATAAATGGTATCCGCCATCGGCATCGCTTCCTGGTAAATTTGACCTCCTCCAATTACAAAAACTTCCGCATACTGCTCTTTTGCTGCGAATGCGATTGCCTCTTCTAAAGAACCCACAACTTCTGTATGGTCATAATGTAACCCAGTCTGCTTTGTTAAAATAATATTCAATCTTCCTGGTAATACACGCTTACCTAATGATTCAAAAGTTTTTCTGCCCATAATAACAGGCATCGCCCAGGTAGTTTCTTTAAAGAATTTCATATCCTTAGGCAAATGCCAAAGCAATTGATTGTCTTTACCAATCATGTGGTTATCAGAGGCGGCTACAACTAAGGATACTTTCATGTTGTTATAATTATACGGCTACTGGCGCTTTGATGCCAGGATGACATTCGTAATTTTCTAAAGTAAAATCTTCAAATTTAAACGCAAAAATATCTTTCACAGCTGGATTGATCTTCATGGTTGGCAGCGGAAAAGGTTTTCTGCTTAATTGTAATTGAGCTTGTTCCACATGGTTATTGTATAAATGTACATCACCAAAACTATGCACAAAGTCACCATATTCTAAATCACAAACCTGTGCAATCATCATCGTTAATAATGCATAGGAGGCGATGTTAAATGGAACACCTAAAAATACATCCGCACTTCTTTGGTATAATTGACAACTCAATTTTCCATCTGCTACATAAAACTGAAACATATTGTGACAAGGCATCAATGCCATCTTAGATAAGTCACCCACATTCCATGCACTAACAATTAACCTTCTGCTATCTGGTGTTTTTTTTATCTGCTGGATTAAATCTGAAATCTGATCAATCACTACTCCGTTGGGTGCTTCCCAACTTCTCCATTGCTTTCCGTAAACAGGACCAAGGTCTCCATTTTCATCTGCCCATTCGTCCCAGATGCGCACACCATTGTCTTTTAAATATTGAATATTGGTTTCTCCTTTCAAGAACCATAATAATTCATGAATGATACTTTTTAAATGTAATTTCTTAGTGGTCACCAAAGGGAATCCTTCGGCTAAATTAAAACGCATTTGATAACCAAAACAGCTTTTTGTACCTGTACCAGTACGATCTGTTTTCTCGGTCCCGTTGTCAATAATATGTTGGACTAATTGTAGATATTGTTGCATGCTGCAATTTACAACATGAGTGCTAAATATTGGATTATTTTGCTTTTCTTCTGGCAATTTCCTGCCTGATCAAGAGCAATTCTCTATTGGTTTGCCCATTGACGCTTGAATTTTCCTGCGCCCTACGCATTAAATAAGGCACTACGTCTTGCAATGGTCCAAAAGGTAAATATTTACTCACTTTATAGCCTTCGGCAGCCATGTTGAAACTGATATGGTCACTCATCCCGTAAAGTTGGGAAAAATGAATCATAGGATGATCATTTGCTAAAGCTTTATGCTGCATAGATTGAGCACATTGCATGGTACTTGATTCATTATGCGAAGCCAAGATCAAAGCGATCTGACCAATATTTTCTAAACAATACGCCACTGCAGCATCAAAGTCTTTATCTGTAGCAGCCTTGTCCACTTGAATAGGAGAAGGATAACCCAACTGTGCTGCCCTTGCTCTTTCTTTTTCCATATAAGCACCGCGCACCAATTTTGCACCAAGTATAAAATTACCTTCCTGTGCAATTTTATGAGATAGTTGTAAAAAACGCAAACGATCAGAACGATATAATTGATAGGTATTATAAACGACCACCTTTTCTTTATTGTAAACACCCATCAATTCAATTGCCAAACGATCAATAGGATCTTGAATCCATGTTTCTTCTGCATCAATCAAAATGCCAACACCATGTTCTTCTGCCACATCACATATTGCATACATTCTTTCACGTAGTCTGCCCCATGCAGCATCATCTGATTCACTATCGTGTACACCACTTCTAAGTCTTGGCGCTTCGTTTAAACGTTCTAATAAATGCATGCTAGAAAGTCCAGTCAGCTTTACACTAACAAAAGGAACATTGTCTTGAGTAGCAGCAAACTCAATGGCTGCAATAAATTGATCCGTTACTGCATCAAAACTCTCTTCGCCTTCTTTGGCTTCCACTCCATAATCTAAGATGACTTGAACCCCATAGGCGCCAAGCATTTTTGTAACTCTAGCAGACTCCTCTAATGTTTCTCCGCCTACAAATTGATTGAAAATAGTATTGCGAATAATGCCATTGATAGGCAAGCCCGACTTCATTAACATCGGTGTCAACCTAGTTCCTAATGAAACAATCCATGGATTTTGAATCACTGTAAAAAGCCATTTTGCTTTTCTTAGATCTGTATTCGATTTGTACGCAAAAGCGTTCTGAGTATTGTTTAAAGATAGGT
The DNA here is from genome assembly GCA_044372935.1 of Sediminibacterium sp. Taxonomy (GTDB): domain Bacteria; phylum Bacteroidota; class Bacteroidia; order Chitinophagales; family Chitinophagaceae; genus Sediminibacterium. Next base: position 3,310 of record JBILQZ010000070.1, read on the forward strand.
TCATGCTAACATTCATTCGTATCGCAAATATCGGGACAAAATTCTAGTTCACAAAGTTTAAATCGCTTGGTGGTTAAATGGCTGTAAGACCATTTCACTCACTACCCCAGAGCTTGGTTGTTGACATAAAAACCAGATAGCTCTTGCAGCTTCTTCTGCCACCACCATTTTATCTCTTTGCACACGCAAATCGATGGTATCCCAAAAAGGGGAATCTACCCCACCTAAATACAATTGTGTAATTCTAATTTCGGTGCGTTTTAATTCTTCTCTTAAAGAATGCATCATCCCTACTAATGCGTATTTGCTTGCGCAATAAGCAGCAGCCCCAGCCATAGGCACTTTACCCAATATGCCTGGAATATTAATGATTAACCCTTTTTTTAATTCCATCATTTTTGGTAACACTGCTTGTATGGTTTCAAAACTACTCAAGGTGTTTACCTGAAAAGACTGTTGCATTTCTGCTGTCGTTAACTTATCAAATGACTTGATAATACCTATGCCAGCCGCATTGATGAAAACATCAAACGCAAAATCGAATTGTCTTAATTGATTGGTGAAATTTTGCACCGCTGATGTATCTGCAAGATCCACCTGAAAAAAGCGATCAGTAGAAAGTCCTAAATTAGATGCCAATTGATTTAATTTCTCCGCATCTCGACCTGCCAACCAAAGCTGCGCACCGCTTCCATGTAATAAGGTGGCCAACTGTGCACCAATGCCACCCGTAGCACCCAGTAACAATACTTTCTTTTGCTTTAATCCTTCCATTGTTTGTGATTTTTATGATAACAATCCCTAAGGGCAAATTGTTCAAATTGAGTATATTTATACCCATTATGAAAATACTATCCACCACTATTTACCAATTTAAAATTCCAATGGTTCCTTTCACAATAGCCACAGGAACGATGGAATATGCTCAAAACATATTGATTCAAATTCAAACAGATGAAGGGATTGTTGGCATAGGTGAATGTTCCGCATTTCCAATGATTGTAGGAGAAACACAACTGAGTTGCTACCATCATGCAAAAGATTTTGCAGCATTCTGGAAAGGAAAAGATCCATTGGATATACCAGCAAGATTAAAAGAATTAGACTTGGTGATTGCAGGCAATTATACCGCAAAAAGTGCTTTTGATTTAGCCTTATATGATATTGCAGCTAAAGCTGCAGGTCTGCCATTGTATCAATATTTAGGAGGTCAGCAAAAACCTATTGAATCAGATTTAACGATTGGCATACAAACGCCAGAAGCCATGGCGGCACAAGCTATAGAATTTGTAGAACAAGGAGTGCGGATTATTAAGGTGAAACTAGGAAAAGATCCTAAGGAAGATGTAGAACGCATTCGACAAATTAGGACCGCCATTGGACCATCTATTCAAATTAGAATTGATGCAAACCAAGGTTGGACTAAAGAAGACGCTTTGACTGTTTTAACAGCACTTGCCCCATTCAATATTGAATTCTGTGAGCAACCCATGCACAAATATTATGATGATTTTCTGCCTGAACTTTGTGCCAAGTCTCCAGTAAAAATCATGGCAGACGAGTCTGTTTTTACACACCACGATGCTAGAAAATTAATTCAAAATAAAGCATGCCACTCTATCAATATTAAATTTTCAAAAAGCGGAGGCATTCAGGAAGCTATTAAAATTCATGACCTTGCAAAAGCAAATCATATTCCTTGTATGATGGGCGGTATGCTAGAAAGCAGGGTGGCACTAAGTGCGAAAATGCATTTTGCCATGGCCATGGACAATGTTCATTTTTATGATATGGATACTTGTTTGATAGGACACACTGTAGATCCTGTCATTGGGGGTGTACAATTTAATGGCATGCATTTAAACATTGGCGAAGCTGCCGGCATCGGTGCAGAAGTGGATCCAAGCTATTTACGGAATTTGGAATCTTGTACCATCTAATGAACTTGTAAAGTGGATAGTTGTACCTTTGTGTTCAATAAAAACGGAACCCATGGAAGCAAAAACAGCCAGCTCCTCATATACCACCATGAACGAATTGGTATTACCCAATGACACCAATACCCATGGCGATTTAATGGGAGGCAAGTTGATGTACTGGATGGACATTGCCGCTTATCTTTCTGCTGCGAAACATTGTAATTCCGCAGCCATGACTGCTTCTGTTGACAATATCAGTTTCAAAACGCCCATTAAGTTAGGTAACGTTATTTGTATAGAAGCAAAAGTGACAAGAGCGTTCACCACTTCTATGGAAATTCATTTAAAAGTTTGGAATCAAAATATCATTGAACAAACTAGGGTCTTAAGCAATGAAGCCTATTTTACTTTTGTCGCATTAGATGACAAAAAGCAACCCCTAAAAGTTCCACCGATTATTGCAGAAACAGAAGAAGAAAAAAAATATTTTGCAAGTGCTTTAAGAAGAAGACAATTGCGCCTGATCTTAGCTGGCAAAATGAAGCCAGATGACGCAACAGAATTAAAGGCTTTGTTTATTAAGGAAGAGGGGGAATAAAAACGCTACAATGTTAGCTTTCAAGCGCCTTAATCTCATGGTGCTTACCCTTTAACATAAAGGATTTGCTCTGCTCAATAGCATCCATAACTTGCTCTAAAATATCCTCCACAGGTGCTGCATAATCTATTGTCAATGGCGCTTTAAAACGAATAGACAAGGGTGTACCTACTTTTTTATAAGTCAACCCCTTTTTAGTAAAGGCACGCCAAAATCCATTGATCACAACTGGTACCACAATTGGATGATTGTTCTTAATGATATGCGCTGTTCCTTTTCTACCTGGTGCAAAAGGCTTAGTAGTGCCCTGCGGAAAAGTAATTACCCAACTATGTGCTAATGCTTTATCTATTTTTTGAGTATCTACCACATCTCTTTGTCTTTGAACATCCTGTCCCTCTGCCCTCCAAGTGCGCTTTACAGTTAACGCTCCTCCCAATTTAAAAAGTTTTGTCAACCAATTGTCATTCATGGTTTCCTCAGCAGCCACAAAATACACATTGGTAAATGGATTCAATAAATAATAAGGAATACCTAATCGGTTGAACTTTCTCCATTTAACAGCACAAAAAATATGAACAAAAGTAATGACGTCTGCAAAATAGGTTTGATGATTGCTCACAAACAGTACATTGTGTTTAGGCAGGTATTCAAGGTGCTCTGTTCCTTCGATGTTAATTTTATTAAATAAAGCAAGCCCAGGATAGGTAAACAATCCAACGATGCCGTAAATAACGGATCGAAAAATTCGAATTTGCTTTAAATGATCGATTAAACTCATATACAACCTGCAGATTTGACTCGCAATATAGTACATAATATTTTAAATGACCCTTCCTGTTTAAGCAACAAATTGTACCTTTAAACAATGAAAAAGACCGCCGTAATTTTTGATATTGATGGATTATTAATCAACAGCGAACCGCTTTGGAACAAGGCCGCTAATGAGATTTTTAGACAATACGGCATCAGCCTTACAGAGGCGCAATATGCCTCTACAACTGGCTTAAGGTCCAAAGAATTTGTAGCACATTGGCTTCATGAATACAAAATTCCTGCATCTGAATATGGGAGGGCAGAACAAAGAGTCGTAGATCAAGCCTTATTGTATATCGATCAAGAAGCAACATTAATGCCTGGCGTGGAACATATTTTTCAATTTTTCATGGAAAAAGATTTTAAAATTGGCTTGGCCACCTCTTCTCCAACCGCTCTAATAGAATGGGTAAAAGACAAACTTGGCATCCGAAGTTTAATTCATGCGAGTTGTTCAGCGCAAAATTTGCCTTATGCCAAACCACATCCGCAAGTTTATTTAGATTGTGCTACTGCATTGCATACTTCACCCTTAGCTTGCATCTGTTTTGAAGACTCTTTCTATGGCATGTTGGCGGCGAAAGCAGCAAGGATGACTTGCGTTGTTGTACCAGCAGCAGAAGCCCTTAAACAAGAACACTGGGCGGCAGCTGACTTAAAGCTTTCTTCCTTACAAAATTTTGGTGCGCTTCATTTTGAGATGCTTGCCTAAATAGCTCAAAAAAATAACAACGCTTCCCTAAATACAAGTTAAATTGCATCCGTAAATGGAATTAGCAAAAAAAATCATTGGCAAAGAACTAGAGCGTTTTGAAATTCATTTCAAGGATGCGGTTAAAAGTAGGGTTTCCTTGCTTGATCGCATCATGCAATATATTGTCAAAAGAAAGGGCAAGCAGATGCGTCCAATGTTTGTTTTATTATCCGCTAAACTCAACGGAGAAATTAATGACTCAAGTTATCGCGCCGCTTCTTTGGTAGAACTATTACACACAGCCACTTTGGTACACGACGACGTAGTAGATGATTCTTTAGAAAGAAGAGGTTTTTTTTCGATCAATGCTTTATGGAAAAATAAAATTGCAGTGCTAGTAGGCGACTACTTATTATCAAAAGGACTTTTGCTTTCATTGGAAAATAAAGACTTCGAAATTCTAACCATCTTATCGAATGCAGTTAAGAAAATGAGCGAAGGCGAATTATTGCAAATAGAAAAGACAAGGAATTTAAACTTTGACGAATCTGTTTACTACGATATTATCAATGGGAAAACAGCAAGCTTGCTTGCTTCAAGTTGTGCCGCAGGTGCAGCATCTGTTACACAAGACCAGGAAATAATCCAGAAGATGAGAGACTTTGGAGACTATGTAGGGATGGCATTCCAGATAAAGGATGACCTGTTTGATTACGGAGACGAAGTAATTGGAAAGCCAACAGGCAATGATATCAAAGAGAAGAAATTAACCCTACCCCTGATTCATATACTACAAAAATGCAGCCCTGCACTAAAAAAAGAAATCGTTTATATTGTTAAAAACAACAATAACGACAAACGAAAAGTTAAATTCGTGATTGACCACGTGAAA
>JBILQZ010000071.1:0-8200 GCA_044372935.1 Sediminibacterium sp.
CAGAAGGATCATCCTGCCATTGTACTTTGGTTAACCTTAAATGTTGGCCTAAGGTAATGGCATGACCCATACCACTTTGAGGTTTATCTGGTGCGACTACTACTACTTTTCCTAAACCTTCTACCGCCTTTACTAAAGCGTGGATGCCTGGGGCACTGATACTATCGTCGTTTGTAATTAAAATAACGGGTTGCTCCTTTTTAGGGGAGGCCCTTTTTGTTGCAACTTTCTTAGCCATACTGCAAGTTACCAAGAAGCCATATTCCTTTCAAAAAAAAGAAATTGCTAAAAATATTTGGAAAAACTAAAATAATTAGTAAATTGCACTAAAATACTTAGTTATGTCATACGCAGGAAAGAATTTAAAATTCATCAGAAAGCAACGTGATTGGACACAAGAAGAGTTAGCAAACCAACTTCAAATTAAGCGTTCTTTAGTAGGCGCTTATGAAGAAGGTAGGGCAGAGCCAAGATTAGAAGTACAGGAAGCCATTTGCGCTTTGTTTAATATTAGCTTGGAGATATTCTTATTCCAAGATTTATCCCAGATGGAGGAGTTTGATTTGAATCAAGGATATAATATGGGGGGCTCGTATTTAGAGCGCCGTCGTTCACTTAAATCGGATAGTTCGAATAGTGCAGCAATTGTGTCTTTTGTTCCGGTGAAAGCAGCGGCGGGTTATTTGGCTGGTTATGCAGACCCAGAATTTATTGATGAACTCAATACGTTCACCCTACCTATGTTGGCGCCAGGTGAATACCGCGCATTTGAGATTGTGGGAGATAGTATGTTGCCTACTCCAAGTGGAAGTGTGATTGTAGGTGAGCGTGTTGCAAGCCTTAAAGAAGTTAAAAGTAGTAACACCTATATCGTCATTTCAAATACAGATGGGGTTGTTTATAAGCGTATCATTACCAATGATGACCGTGCTAGTGATAGTATTGGAGATAAGCTTACCCTATTGAGTGACAATCCTTTATACGAGCCATATCAAGTAAATACAACGGATATTGTAGAGGTTTGGAAGGCAGTTTATATTATACATAAAGCAGGCACCCAGCCAATGTGGAATGTAGATCAACTAGCAGGGGTGGTCAATACTTTACAGGATCAAATCACGTCTATTCAGAAGAAACTGAATTAGCAATAGTCGCTTAAAGTAAAATGGGTTAATTCATTGATATTTAATGAATTAACCCATTTTTATTAAAATTAAATTCTAAGTTATTTGCTTCGAATAGTCAGCTTATTCCCACTCGATGGTTGCTGGCGGCTTACTACTAATATCATAAACCACTCTGTTAATCCCTCTTACTTGGTTGATAATGGAATTACTCATGTGGGCAAGGAACTCATAAGGTAAGTGTGCCCAATCAGCGGTCATGCCATCTACCGAAGTAACTGCTCTCAAGGCAACTGTAAACTCATAGGTTCTTTCGTCTCCCATTACGCCGACACTTTTAACGGGTAAAAGGATGGTTCCTGCCTGCCAAACCTTATCATATAGTCCAAATTCTTTCAATCCATTGATGTAAATCGCATCGGCTCTTTGTAGTAAGTCTACTTTCTCTGGGGTAATTTCACCCAATATACGAATCGCCAATCCTGGTCCAGGGAAGGGGTGTCTTTGAATCATATCTGCCGGAATGCCTAATTCAAGACCTACTTTACGTACTTCATCTTTGAATAAACTACGTAAAGGCTCCACTAATTTAAGGTGTAAGGTGTCAGGTAATCCTCCCACATTATGGTGGGATTTAATGGTCTGAGAGGGTCCATGAACGCTTACACTTTCAATGACGTCTGGATAAATTGTCCCTTGACCTAAAAACTTGGCTTCCAACATATTAGAAGCTTCTATTTGAAATACATCTATAAATAGTTTTCCAATGATTTTACGCTTTTCTTCTGGATCAGATTTGCCTGCTAGGGCATCATAAAACATATTTTTAGCGTCAATCCCTTTTACATTTAAACCTATTTTATGGTACATGTCCAGTACCTGTTGGAACTCATCTTTTCTTAAAACCCCATTGTCTACAAAAATACCATGTAGGCGATTTCCAATTGCTTTATGAATTAAGGTGGCTGCTACCGTACTATCCACCCCTCCACTTAAAGCCATGATCACATGCCCTTCTCCAATTTGTTCCTTTAATTGAGCCACTGTCTCATTTACAAAAGAGGCAGGGGTCCAATTTTGACTACATCCGCAAATTTCCACCAAGAAATTGCGAATCATGGTCTTACCTTCTGTAGAATGGTATACTTCTGGGTGGAACTGAAAACCGTGTAAGCTATTGCCTTCATCAGCCTTTTTTCTGAAACCAGCGACAGGGATACTGTCTGTATCTGCTAATAATTCAAAGTTGCTAGGTAAAATAGTGATAGAATCACTATGACTCATCCAAACCTGACTGTTGTTTTGGATGTTTTTGAAAATAATATCATCCTTTTGAATACGTAATTGAGCACGACCGTATTCACGCTTATTTGACTTTTCTACTTTACCCCCAAAATTCTTGGCACTCAACTGAGCCCCATAACATATTGTCAAAAGGGGTAATTTAGCCAAGATCGCTTCTATATCCACATTTGGAGCTTCCTCCTCGTTGACACTTGCGGGGGAGCCACTCAAAATAATCCCTTTTAAGCTTTCATCAAACACAATAGGGGCATGAAAAGGTTGTATTTCACAATATACATTGGCCTCTCTTACAGCTCGAGCAATCAACTGGGTATACTGGCTACCAAAATCTAGGATTAATATTTTCTCAGTCATACCGCGAAGATACAAGGAAAATGAATCTCCATGAAAGGGAGTATTTCACATAGGATACACAAAAGCTGGGGACAAAAAAAATCCCGCCAAGGAAGGCAGGATTTCAATATAAGTCTTAAGGCGCTCAGGGCGCAATAGATTACTTCTTCTTAACTACTTGCTTAACAGCAACGTGCTTAGCCAATTTGCTCTTTAAATTAGCAGCTTTGTTTTTGTGGATGATGCCACGCTTTGCTAATTTATCAATTTGAGAAACAATGTTTGGTAATTTCTCGTCGTAAGCTTTTTGTTCTTCTATTGTCTTTAAATCACGAATAGCGTTACGGGTAGTTTTACCATAATAACGGTTTCTATCGCGACGTTTAGTTGCTTGTCTTACATCTTTTTTGGTAGCCGAATGATTTGCCATGTACTAATTAATTTTCAGGAGGGCAAAGGTAAGGGACTTGAGCAAATATTTAAAATTAAAATTAAAAAAAATAAAAATTGAATATAAGTAATTGATAATCAATAACTTAAAATATGTTCAAAATGTAATTTTTGCTCTATTTAGGTTCATTTTCAAAAATAGCGACAAAAATCAAAAAATTAAGACCCTTCTTGCGTCAAATTAAACCTAGATTTTTAGCTCATTTTACTTTATTAATCAATCATTTAAACCGATATTTGCAAACCTTGTTTCGACAAATAAACGAAAGGATAAACAATGAAGGATTTCACCTACATCACCAACTCACATCCAGCCTTTATAGAAGGTTTGTACCAACAATTTTTAACTGATCCAGCATCAGTAGACCCAGATATCATCAAGTTTTTTGAAGGTTTCGATTTCGCCATGCAAAATGGAACGGTTGCACCTGTGCAAGGAGCAACAAATACTGTTTCAAATGTAAGTGCAGATTGGGCCAATGAAATTAAAGTGTATCGTTTGATTTTGGGTTATAGAAATAAAGGACATTTAATTGCTACAACCAATCCAATTCGTACCAGAAAAGATAGAGGTGCTAATTTAGATTTAGCTTTTTTTGGTTTATCTGATGCAGATTTAACTAAAACTTTTCAAGTAGGTTCAACCATTGGATTAGGTGCTGCAACTTTAAAAGATATTCTCGCTCATTTACAAAAGACGTACGCAAAAAATGTTGGGGTAGAGTTTAAATATATTTCTGATCAAGAAAGAGTGGACTGGCTAACCAATGAATTGGAAAATAAATTCAGTCAACCAATTTCACTTGAACAGAAAAAACACATCCTTGAAAAATTAAATCAAGGTGTTATTTTCGAAAAATTCTTACACACCAAATACATTGGTCAAAAACGTTTTTCATTAGAAGGTGGTGAATCTACTATTGCAGCTTTAGATGCGATTGTAGACACTGCTGGAGAACATGGAGTAGAAGAAGTGGTGATTGGTATGGCACATCGTGGTCGATTGAATGTGCTTGCAAATATCATGGGTAAAACCTATGAACAAATTTTTAGTGAATTTGAAGGTACTGCAGTCTTGGATCAAACTATGGGTAGCGGCGACGTAAAATACCATATGGGTTATGCTTCTGAAGTAACGACGTTTAAAAATAAAAAAGTGCATCTTAAGTTGATGCCGAACCCATCTCACTTAGAAGCGGTTGATCCAGTTGTTTTAGGATTTGCACGTGCAAAAGCAGATGTGTTATACAATTCTGATTTATCTAAAATTTTACCTATCCTAATTCATGGTGATGCATCCGTAGCGGGTCAAGGTATTGTGTATGAGATTCTTCAGATGTGTCAATTGAATGGATACAAAACAGGTGGAACGATCCACTTTGTTATTAATAATCAAATTGGTTTCACAACTGATTTTGACGATGCAAGAAGTGCGAACTATTGTACCTCAGTTGCAGCTATGGTGCAAGCACCTGTATTGCATGTAAATGGGGATGATGCAGAAGCGGTAGTGAAAGCAGTTCAAATTGCGACAAAATATAGACAATTATACAAGAGCGATATTTTCATTGACATGGTTTGTTATAGAAAGCATGGTCACAATGAAGGGGATGATCCTAAATATACGCAACCACAATTGTATAGCTTAATCGAAAAGCATAAGAACCCAAGAGAAGCTTATGTAGAATGTCTATTACAAAATGGTGAAGCAAGTGCGCAGGAATTAGCAAAGGACATGGAGAAGAAATTCTGGTCCGATTTGCAAGCAAGATTAGACGAAGTGAAGCAACATCCTTTGCCTTACAAATACCAAGCGCCAGAATTGGCTTGGCAAGCAATGCGCAAAGCAACCAATGAAGATTTTCATAGATCTCCTGCCACTGCAATTAGTGCAGAAATGGCAAAATCAATTTTTGAAGCTTTGATGAAATGGCCTGAAAGTTTTACGCCATTGAAAAAAGTAGATAAACTGATTCAAGAGAAAGTTAAATTATACGAAACAGAACAAAAAATTGATTGGGCCACGGGCGAATTGATGGCTTATGCGTCTTTACTTGCAGAAGGTAAAACAGTACGTATGAGTGGACAGGATGTGAAGCGTGGTACTTTTAGCCATCGTCATGCAGTATTAGTTGATGAAAATACAAATGAACAATTCAATCGTTTAAATCAAGTTTCAGAAAATCAACAACCATTTAGAATTTACAACTCTTTATTGAGTGAGTATGGTGTACTTGGTTTTGAATATGGTTATGCATTGGCTAACGCAGATGCATTGGTGGTTTGGGAAGCACAATTTGGAGATTTCTCCAATGGTGCACAAACGATCATCGATCAATTTATTGCAGCGGGCGAACAAAAATGGCAACGTCAAAATGGGGTAGTCATGTTATTACCACATGGATACGAAGGTCAAGGTCCAGAACATAGTAGTGCGCGTTTAGAGCGTTACTTACAGTTATGTGCCGAGAACAATATGATCATCACGAATGTTACGACTGCGGCAAATTTATTCCATGCATTAAGAAGACAATTAACATGGGCCTTCAGAAAGCCAATGATTAACTTCTCTCCTAAAGCGAATTTAAGAAGTCCAGCAACTTTCAGTCCAATGACGGATTTGACAAATGGTGGCTTCCAAGAAGTAATAGATGACACTTTCGTATCAAAAGTAGAAGACGTTAAAAAAGTTTTATTCTGCTCTGGAAAAATCTATTACGAATTAGCTGAAAGACAAAAAACAGAACAAAGAAATGATATTGCAATTGTTCGTTTAGAGCAATTGTATCCTTTACCGGTTCAACAAATTACGGCACTGTATCAAAAGTATGGTAAGGCAATTTGGTTCTGGGTACAGGAAGAGCCTTTGAATATGGGTGCAGCTAGTTTCTTGCAAATGAATTTAAAGGCAATTAAATATGGTGTGATTAGCAGACAAGCAAGTGCAGCGACTGCCACTGGTTATGCTAAAGTGCATGCTAAAGAACAAAATGAAATTATAACAACTGCGTTTTCTATCTAAAATATTAAAACATGATTTCGATTAAAGTACCTACAGTAGGAGAATCTATCACAGAAGTAACTTTGTTAAAATGGACAAAGCCAGAAGGAGCATGGGTAGATCGTGATGAAGTAATTGCAGAATTAGAAAGTGAAAAAGCAACATTCGAAGTGAACGCAGAACAAGCGGGCACTTTGCATCATAAAGCAAAAGAAGGGGATAGTATTTTGATCGGAGATATCCTTGCGGATATAGATGAGACAGCTACAAAGCCTGCAGGTGAAGCACCAAAGGCAGAACCCGTTGCGGCTCCAGCAGCAGCCCCTGCCGCTTCTACAGCACCAGTGACGAGTGTACCAAATAATCTGAAGGCTACCCCTGTAGCAGCTGCGATTATTGCAGATAAGAAAGTGGATACCAATCAAATTAAAGCAAGTGGTTTTGCTGGTAAGATTACAAAAGTGGATGTATTAGACGCTTTAAATAACCCTGGCAAAATTCAGTTTGCGGGTCAAGAATTATTCTCACGCAATGTGCGTCCAGAGAAAATGTCTAACCTTAGAAAAACAATCAGCCGTCGTTTAGTAGAAGCAAAAAACACCACAGCTATGTTGACTACTTTTAACGAAGTAGATATGACAGGCATTATGCAAATCAGAAAACAATACAAGGATAAGTTTAAAGAAGCACATGGTGTAAATTTAGGTTTCATGAGTTTCTTTGCTAAGGCTTGTGCCATTGCATTAACGGAGTGGCCTTCTGTAAACGCATTTATTGATGGAGACCAATTATTATATCATGACTATGCAGACATCAGTATCGCTGTAAGTACACCAAGAGGCTTAACAGTGCCTGTGATCAGAAATGTGGAAAGCTTAAGCATGGCGGGTATCGAGAAAAAAGTAATTGAATTAGCTGGTAAAGCAAGAGACAGTAAATTAACAGCAGAAGAATTAACGGGTGGTACATTTACCATTACCAATGGTGGTGTGTTTGGAAGTTTGATGAGTACGCCTATTATCAATATTCCTCAATCTGCAATTTTAGGAATGCATAAAATTCAAGATCGTCCAATGGCAGTGAATGGTGAAGTGAAAATTTTGCCAATGATGTACTTGGCTTTAAGTTACGACCATAGAATCATCGATGGACGTGAGAGTGTAGGGTTCTTAGTACGCGTAAAAGAGTTGCTAGAAAATCCGGCGCTTTTATTGATTGCTAAAGATCCAGTAGCAAGTTTATTAGAATTATAATTGTAAGAAAAATAAGTAAAAGGAAGTCATGCAAAACATGACTTCCTTTTTTATAGTATGACGCATCAAGATCAACACCAAGAAGTCGCTCAAAAGTTAATCGCTGCTTATCAAGGGCAGGAGCCTTTGGCTGCTTATTTGAAAAAATATTTTGCTGCCAATAAAAAACATGGAAGTAGGGATCGCAAAAGTATTAGTGCTTTTTGTTATGCGCATTTTAGAACTATGCACGCCAATTTCCCTTTACAGGAGGCTGTTTCAAAGGAGATTGATCTTCCAGTTTTTATTCATTCACATACGGTACAGCCGTTGTTATTTATTCGAATTCGACCTTGGCAAAATGAAAAAGTGATTGCAACTTTACAAGCAGCTTCCATTGAATATACGGTGATCAACGAACACTGCTTTGCCTTTTCGAATACCACTTCTTTACAAAATATATTAGCGCTCAATAAAGAGGCAGTGATACAAGATTTAAATTCTCAAGCATTAGCTGAATTATTAAATCATGTGCCAACCAGTATAGAAACACCGATACAAGTTTGGGATGCTTGTTCAGCAAGTGGTGGTAAAACAATTCTAATGTATGATACCATGCAAAATATTCGGATGCATGTGTCTGATGTAAGGGAAAGTATACTGTTCAATGCCGACAAGCGTTTGCAAGAAGCGGGCATTCGTCCTGCAAGTGTTCAAGTGATTGACTTGACGCATCCATTTGAAATTAAGAAACC
>JBILQZ010000073.1:0-8185 GCA_044372935.1 Sediminibacterium sp.
CTTCTTTAGCACCCCCGTAAATTACAGCTGGCACGTTTTCTTGAGAGCGGATTTGGCGGGCGGCTTTTTTGCCAGACTCGGTCCTCAAGTGTCCTTCGATTGTAATTGTCTTCATGGTTTATATTTTAAATATGGACGGCAAAGGTAATGAAATAAAAAGAAGCAACCAAAGTTGCTCCTAATTATTTATAAGTTACTGTAAATCAGCTAATTATTGGTTTCGTGCCTTCAATTGAGCATGTACAAATAAGCTAGTAATACTCTTATTCTCGTACGCATTGCGAATGGCAATAGCAAACAAATCGGCTACCGTTAATACCTTGATTTTAGAAGACTCAAATTTTAAAGGGATCGTATCACAAACCACCAATTCCTCTAATACTGAATTTTCAATATTCTCATAGGCCTTACCACTCAATACTGGGTGGGTAATTAAGGCACGTACTGTTCTAGCTCCTTTCTCTTTTAATAGTCCTGCTGCTTTTACTAAAGTGCCGCCCGTATCACAGATATCATCTACAATCACAATGTCTTTACCAGTTACATCCCCAATCACTACCATACTGGCAATTTCATTGGCGCGCTTTCTGTGTTTATCACAGATCACCATTTCTGCATTAAAGTAGTTGGCTACTTCACGCACACGGTTGGTACTGCCTACGTCCGGTGCAGCAAAAGCTAGATTTTCTAAATTTAAAGACTCTATATAAGGGATGAAAATAGCTGAGCTATCTAAATGATCTACTGGTACATCAAAGAACCCTTGGATCTGTGCAGCATGTAGATCCATCGTGATCACCCTGTCTGCCCCTGCTGCTTCCAATAAGGTAGCAATCAATTTGGCACCAATGGCAACACGCGGTTTGTCTTTACGGTCTTGTCTAGCAAAACCATAGTAAGGTACGACTGCAATAATTTTGTAAGCACTTGCTCTTTTAGCCGCATCAATCATCATCAATAATTCCATTAAATTATCGGTGGGTGCGTAAGTACTTTGTACTAAAAAAACATAATCCCCTCTGATACTTTCCAAAAAGATAGGCTGAAATTCTCCATCGCTAAATTTTTGAATATTGATTTTACCAATGGGGGCGCCAAAACGTTGTGCAATTTTTTCTGCAAGAGCCTGCGAGCCTGTGCCCGCGAAAATTTTAACTGAAGGATTCATGGTGGGTAAAATGTGTTTCAAAGGTATTGATATCGTTCACAAATTCTTGACCAATCCAATGCGAATTTTCAACAAATAGTTAAGTTATGCACACCCACCACCTTCGAGCATGAATTTGTACGCAGAAATAAAGGCTTCCATCAAAATATATTTGAACAAAATTGTTTATGCAAGTTCATAATATTCGATTTTGGGCGGAAGAAGATCAGCCAATACATAAATTTAGCACCAAAGGGGGCCAGCATTTAAGTGACGTTGAATTATTGGCGATCTTAATACAACATGGCAATGCAGAACAAAATGCCATTGAACTGGCTCGTACTTTGCTAGCATCTACTGCCAATAGTTTACAAAAATTTGCAAAATATACCGTGGCAGATATCCTTCAACTAAAAATAAAAGGCATTGGAAAAATAAAAGCTGTTCGAATATTAGCCGCAATAGAATTAGGTTCCAGAAGAATGCACTTATTGGAGAAACAAACCACGATTCATCATAGTAGAGATGTAGCAGCGCATTTACAACACAAATTACAATATGAACAACGAGAATATTTTATGTTGCTTTTACTCAATCAAGCCAATAAAATAATTCATGAAGCCATCTTAAGTGAAGGGGGCATAACAGGCACCATTGCGGATCCAAGAATCGTATTCAAATTGGTTATAAGCCATGGTGCGACCGGGTTCATCATCTGCCATAACCACCCTAGTGGGCAATTGATTCCCAGCAGGATGGACGATATGCTGACCCAGAAAATCAAAAAAGGGGCAGCCATTTTTGATGTTAAATTAATCGATCACTTAATCGTGAGCACCGAAGGCTATTATAGTTATGCAGAACAACATCCGGATTGGTAGTTAAAAGAAAACTATGCTTGTGCAGTAGGACCTCCAAAATTCATTGGAATTTCGATTTGTTCCATATCACCAATGGCGCCATGTGCCGCTTCATACCTTTCAATATTTTCGACCATGGCCTTCATAAAACGTTTTGCATGCATCGGCGTTAATATAACACGAGATTTCACTTTACTTTTTGGTGTACCAGGCATCACATTTACAAAGTCTACTACAAACTCTGCGTTGCTATGCGTGATAATCGCCAAGTTCGCGTAGGTACCTTCAGCGATTTCCTCACTGATTTCAATATTTAAGGGCTGGTTCGGGTTTTGTTCCATAAACTAAATTAAGAGTACAAAGATACGTGGGAAGGAATCTTAAAAAGAACTAAATTTGCGCCATGTTAGTACTCGACGGGAAAATTGCCTCAGCTGCAGTCAAAGCAAGCTTATTAGAACAAACCACCGCTTTAAAAGCAGCTGGTAAAAGAACGCCTCATTTAGCCGCTATTTTAGTAGGCAATAACGGCGCGAGTGAAACTTATGTAGCAAGTAAAGTAAAAAATTGCGAGGAGACTGGGTTTGGCTCTTCCTTATTCCGATTCGAGGAAACTGTAACCGAGGCTGATTTATTAGCACAAATTGAAGCTTTAAATAAAGACGAAAAAGTAGATGGCATTTTAGTTCAGCTACCTCTACCAAAACATATTGACGACGCCAAAGTGATTGAAGCCATTGATCCAAAAAAGGATGTGGACGGATTTCATCCTGCAAATGTGGGCAGGCTGGTTCAAGGTTTAAATACATTTATTCCGGCAACACCTTATGGCGTGATGTTAATGTTAGAACATTTTAATATCGACACAAAAGGCAAGCGTGCTGTAGTAATTGGCCGTAGTAACATTGTTGGAAGACCCATGAGCATCTTATTAAGTGCCGAACATCCACAAGGTAATTGCACGGTGACTTGTTGTCATCGACACACCCCTAAGGAAGATTTAGTTGACCTTTGTTCTAAAGCAGACATCATTGTTGTAGCCGTTGGCATACCCGATTTTGTTGACGCAAGCATGATCAAACCAGGTGCCGTAATTATTGACGTTGGTATCACAAGAGTGACAGACCCAACAGCAGCAAAAGGTTTTAGAATTAAAGGAGATGTAAATTATGCATCTGCTATTACGGTAGCATCAGCAGTGACTCCAGTTCCAGGTGGTGTAGGGTTGATGACCATCGCAGGATTATTAAAAAACACCATGAAAGCCTACCAAGGCTTATAAAAAGCTTACCAAAGCTTATAAATTAAAACACATTGAATACAACACATTCTTATCCAGTAATGGAAATGTTTTACTCTTTACAAGGGGAAGGATACCACCAGGGTAAAGCAGCGTTTTTTATTCGCCTCGCAGGATGTGATGTGGGTTGTGTATGGTGTGATGTGAAAGATAGTTGGGATGCAAGCAAACATCCTGTTTTAACAATAGAAGAAATTGTAGCGACAGCAAAAGTACATCCAAGTCGCATTGCGATTGTTACTGGTGGTGAGCCCTTATTACATGAACTTGATCCATTAACGACGGCGTTAAAAGCGGCAGGTTTTCAAACACATATCGAAACATCTGGCTCTAGTCCTATGAGTGGTAGCTGGGATTGGGTTTGTTTATCTCCTAAAAAATTTAAAGCACCCTTGCCTGAAGCGGTTAAAGCAGCAGATGAATTAAAAGTAGTGGTCTTTAATAAATCGGATTTCGATTGGGCCAATTCTTTTGAAAAGGATATTCAAATAGATTGTAAAAAATATTTGCAACCAGAATGGGATAAGTCCGATGCCATGACGCCTTTGGTGATTGATTATATTAAATTGAATCCAAGCTGGGAGTTAAGCGCACAATTACATAAGTACATACAAGTACCATAGTCCATTCAAGTTCTTATACTACCTTTAGGGTAAGATGTATTTATTAAAACGATACCAGATAGGAGTTGCAGCCATGCTTATATGCATTTTGTCTTGCAGCAGTGCCCTATTTGCGCAATCGAAACAAGCCATTCAACAATATGAAGCTGGCTTAATGGCTTTAGAAAAAAATGAACCCAAAAAAGCAATACAATACTTTACAACAGCCGCTGCTAAAGACAGTCAATACCTTGATCCAATTATAGCTTTATTCCAAGTACATTTTGAAAATAAAAACTTTCAAGCTGCATTAAATTATTTCAATTGGATACAAAAAATAGACAGTGCTGCAGCTTTGCCATTCATTGTGAAACAAGGTATGGCGTATGCTAGTCTTGGACAATATAAGGCTGCAGAAAAATTATTAGCCGCATCTATTCAACAAAATAAGCTTCCTATCTATCTTAAAGAAAAAGCACAGTCCCTATATAACGTAGCTGCATATGCAAGCGCACAAACCATCGCGCCAGAGATAACAATTATTAATATGGGGGATAGTATTAATAGCCCCGCTTCTGAATATTTTCCGACAGTGAGCATTCAAGACAGTTTATTTTTATTCATGCGCAGGTTAAATTTAAGCAGAGAAGATTTTTATGCAAGCACTATAGGTGTACATGGATTTTCAGCTGCGCTACCCTTATCTGATACCTTAAATTTTGCAGCAAAAAAAGGAAGCATGAGTTTAAGTGCAGACCTGCAAACGCTTTACTACGCTGCAGATTATGCAGAGCAAGGTTACGGACGATATGATATTTACAAGGTAAAGAGAACACCCTGGGGATGGTCTACACCAACTAATCTTGGTCAACGCATCAATAGTGATTATTGGGAGAGTGCCCCAAGTATTTCCCCAGATGGCAATACCCTTTATTTTGCAAGTAACCGTCCAGATGGGTATGGCGGTATTGATATTTATGTCGCTTATAAAAATGAAAAAGGGTATTGGGAAGAAGCCATGAACCTTGGTCCAACCATCAATACAAAAGGAGATGACCAAACCCCTTTTATACACCCCGATAACCAGAGTTTATATTTTTCAAGCAATGGCCATCCTGGTTTTGGCGGCGCAGATATTTATGTGAGTAGAAAAAAAATGGATGGCAGTTGGACCGAACCAATCAACCTTGGTTATCCAATTAATACTTTTGATAACGAAGGTAGTATCGCTGTGCGTAGCAATGGTGCGACCGCTTATATAGCAAGTGATCGAGTTGATAGCAGAGGCGAATTGGATATCTACAAAATTACTTTAGCAGAAAAAACAAGGGCATATAAAACCTGGTACATCAAAGGAGAAATTGTAGATGCGATCACAAAAAAAACAATTGCTGCTGATCTTGAATTAGTTGATCCTGCTTCTGGCTATCCAATTATGGAAATGAAAGTGGATAGTATGGGACAATTCCTATTAGCACTCCCTTATTTTGATAGCCTTGGATTAAAAATAAATAGTGCAGGGCATGAATATAGTACCAATATACTACCCATGGATACGGTTAAAGCCATGGCAGGAAAGACTTTTAGCTTTGTACTACAACCTATTGATAAAATATTTTCAAAAACATTCAACCAGGTTTATTTCGAATCCAATTCAGCGACATTACAAGCCATCTCTGGCGTAGAATTAGATGCACTAGTTGCTTATTTAATGCAAACACCCAATGCTGCAATCTTAATTGAAGGGCATACGGACAATACAGGATCGCCTGCACAAAATAATTTGCTTTCACAACAAAGAGCCATATCTATTGCTAAGTATTTAATTGAAAAAGGAATTACCGCAATGCGTATACAAACAAAAGGACTTGGATCTACTCAGCCCATTGCGGACAATACAAATGAAGCAGGCAGGGCAAAAAATAGAAGAACGAGTTTTACCATTACTTTAAAGTAAAATACCAGAGGTATTAATACTTGAATTTGCTACATTAATTCTTGGGATTTTCAGGTCATGAACAATCCGCTCTTATACGCAATTGCATTTGCTCAACTACATGGCATCAATAATTATCAACGAAGCGGCCTACTTAAAACTTTTGGCACTGCAAGTGCTATCTATCAAGAAAGAAAAAAAGGAATCAGCGCTTTTACCGGGGTAGATAAAATTTACAAAGAAGCCCTCCTGACTTCATGGCCACTTAAAGCAGCTGCTATCGAGCTAGAAACCATGACCAGGCTGGGTATTGAAGCTACTCAGTTAGAAGAGGCATGGTACCCGAATCGTTTATTTCAATGTGAAGATGCCCCAACCCTCTTGTTTTCAAAAGGATCCAGAAAATGGAACCTACCCTATTTGGTCAGTATTGTTGGTACCCGCAATCATTCCCTATACGCAACAAAAGTGATTCAAGAATTAGTAGAAGGTATTGCACATTTAAATTTGGGCATTATTAGTGGACTTGCATTAGGGGTAGATGGCATTGTGCATCAACAAGCATGTGCGCTAAAAATTCCTAATTGGGGTGTAACTGCAACAGGCTTAGATACCATCTACCCAAATCAACACCAACAGTTGGCGAAAAAAATGTTGGACTATGGCGGTTTACTTACAGAAAACACTACCGAAACGGCACCACTTCCTTTTCAATTTCCAAAACGCAATCGGATTGTTGCAGGCATGTCGGATGCGACCATTGTGATTGAATCTGCTATACAAGGAGGCAGCATGATTACTGCAGGTTTAGCAAGAGGGTATCATAGAGAAGTATTTGCTGTACCTGGTAAAATATTTGATGAAAAAAGCAAGGGTTGCATTGCCTTAGTTCAATCCAATATGGCACAAATTTACCGCAGCCCCGCTCAACTGTTGGAATCCCTCAACTGGTCTTTACCCGAACCACAGCAAGTCAGCCAAAAAGTCCTTCCCTTTACTATAACACCTATCTGCGCAGAAATTTTACAATACATTGTTTTACAAGGCCCTATCCATAGAGATCAAATCGCTAATCAGTTCAAACTCAATATAGCAATGCTTTCTACCCATTTACTATCCCTTGAATTAAATGGCTTAATCCTACCCCATGGGGGTGCATTTTACAGTAAACGCTAAAAAGGATTTTGCCTAAATAATGGCTTGCCCTATCTTTGCCTATGGCAACAAGAAATTCTACCTCCCGCATTTTTGGACAAGGCTTGACATTTGATGATGTATTATTAATGCCCGCCTATTCCGAAATCCTCCCTTCCGAAGTAAATATCCACGCACAATTGACCAAGCATATCAAATTGCATGTGCCAGTATTGTCTGCAGCTATGGATACAGTAACCGAAGCGCAATTGGCTATCGCCCTTGCAAGAGAAGGTGGTATTGGTATCCTTCACAAAAACATGTCCATCGAACGTCAAGCGGAACAAGTTCGTAAAGTAAAGCGAAGCGAGAGTGGCATGATCGTTGATCCAATCACTTTAGAAGTAACTGCTACTATTGGTGACGCGTTGAACTTGATGCGTGATAACAAAATTGGCGGTATTCCTATTGTTGACAAAAACCACAAATTAGTGGGCATCTTAACCAATCGTGATTTAAGATTTGAAACCGATCGCAAGAGAAAAATTAGCGAAGTAATGACCAAAGAAAATTTGATCATTGCACCAGAAGGAACGGATTTAAAAAAAGCAGAAAAAATATTACGTCAATATAAAATTGAAAAATTACCTGTCGTAAATAAACAAGGTAAATTAATTGGCTTAATCACTTATAGAGATATTTTACAAGTATCTGCATTCCCCAATGCAGCTAAAGATAATATTGGTCGCTTATTAGTAGGTGCCGCATTAGGTATCACTAAAGATGTGTTAGATCGTGCAGCTGCTTTACAAAGTGTGGGCGTTGATATTGTTTCATTAGATAGTGCACACGGACATAGTAAAGGCGTGATTGAAGCATTGAAGTTGATCAAAAAGAATTTTAAAAACCTACCAGTCATTGCAGGTAATGTTGCCACAGGGAAAGGTGCATTGGCATTAGCTGCAGCAGGCGCAGATGCAGTGAAAGTAGGCATTGGTCCAGGTTCAATTTGTACCACCAGAATTGTTGCAGGAGCTGGTGTGCCACAATTGACAGCCATCATGGAAGCAGCTAAAGCCTTGAAAGGAAAAAATATTCCGATCATTGCAGATGGTGGTATTCGTTATACAGGCGATATGGTAAAAGCTTTAGCAGCAGGTGCCAATTGCGTGATGATGGGTAGCATTTTTGCAGGAACCGAAGAAA
>JBILQZ010000074.1:0-8063 GCA_044372935.1 Sediminibacterium sp.
TCAATAGGTTTCATGTTCTTTAAATTTAGAGGTGAAATAGACATAGCATGTTTTTCTATATCGTTCTACAACTAAATTACCTATATGAATAAATGCACATGTAACGCATAGGCCTCATTTTTAAACGCAATAGGCCTCATTTATAACATTATAAAAAGGGCTATTGTTTCTCGCTCAATTCCAACCACCTCAATTCTGCTAGCTCTAATTCAGCTGTCACTGATGCAAGTTGGGCACTCAATTGAGTGATTTCGTTGTAATCTCCAGTAGAAGCATTCAAGTTAGCGGTGAGTTTCGTTTTTTGAGCTTCGAGCGCAGGCATGGACTTATTAAGTTGTTCTAATTCTAATTTCTCTTTGTAAGACATTTTCTCAGCCGGCTTCTTAACGCTTTGGTCATTGGATGGAGGCGCTGCTATATTTTGTTGCTGTATATTATCACTTGTCGTTTTCTTTACCTCATGTTCAACTTGTGTCGTGATATCAGAACTCAAAGCCGTATAACTTTGTTTGCTTTTTTCTAAGATTCTAAACTGGGTATAGTTTCCAGGATAATCACGAATGACGCCATCTCCTTCAAATATGAACAAGTGGTCTACCAACTTATCCATAAAATAACGATCATGTGATACCAATAAAACACAACCTGCAAAATCCATTAAGAATTGCTCTAAGACAGCCAAGGTAGGTAAGTCTAAATCATTAGTAGGCTCATCCAGGATTAAGAAATTTGGATTCTTAAATAAGATGGTCAATAATTGTAAACGCTTTTTTTCTCCTCCACTTAACGCACTTAGGTAAGTATATTGTTTATCTGGTGTAAAAAGAAACAGTTCCAAAAATTGCGCAGCACTGAGTGAACCCCCACTTGCCAATGGAAATTGTTCCGCAAATGTTTTAAGGTACTCAATCACACGCATGTCTTTTTTATAGGTCAACCCTTCTTGCGAAAAATGACCAAAAACAATCGTATCCCCCACATTGATCTTGCCGCTGTCTGGTTCCGTCAATCCTTGTAAAATTTGCAAGAAGGTTGACTTCCCAACTCCATTTTTTCCAACAATACCAATACGCTCCCCTTTGCTAAAAGTATAATCAAACCCTTTTAATACAACCAAGTCTCCGTAGGATTTATAGACTTTTTTTGCTTCGATAATTTTTCCACCCAAACGAGTCATTTTCATATCCAATTGCAAACTCGTGTCTTCAATTTTTTGTTTTGCTTTGGCTTCTACCTCATAAAAATTATCTTGCCTACTCTTACTTTTGGTCGTTCTAGCTTTTGGTTGCTTACGCATCCACTCAAGCTCTTTTCTAAAGGTATTCTTTGCTTTATCTATGCTAGCCAATTCTGATTCAATTCTGGCCGCTTTTTTCTCTAAGTAATTTTCGTAATCTCCTTTATAACTATATAATTTCTCTCTTTCTAATTCCCAAATTTCATCGGTCACTGCTTCCAAGAAATATCGATCGTGCGATACAAGTAATAAAGTCACTTTCTCTTGTTCCAAATAATTCTCCAACCACTCAATCATGTTTAAGTCTAAATGGTTTGTAGGCTCATCCATCAATAACAAAACATGCTTTGGCTCAAAACCAATTTGAATCAATGTTTTTGCCAAAGACACCCTTTTTCTTTGACCTCCACTTAATTTTGAAACAGGCTGTTCTAAATGATGAATATTTAATTGTGTTAAAATCGTTTTTACTTTTGATTCAAAATCCCATGCACTGTTTTCCTCCATTTCCATAATGGCGTCAGTGATCAACTGCTCATCTTCGGTCTCCATCGCCATTTCGTAATTACTAATGGCTTTCATAATAGGGTGGTCTTGATTGAACAAATTCTGGGTGACAGAAGCTGTTTCAATAAACTGAGGATCCTGTTCAAATAAAACCAACTG
This sequence comes from Sediminibacterium sp., assembly GCA_044372935.1. Lineage (GTDB taxonomy): Bacteria > Bacteroidota > Bacteroidia > Chitinophagales > Chitinophagaceae > Sediminibacterium. Next base: position 1,904 of record JBILQZ010000074.1, read on the forward strand.
AACATCTTTATGCACTTTTGCCGTTCCTGCATCTGGCACTTCTTTCCCTGATAAAATGCGCAAAAGGGTGCTCTTTCCTACCCCATTTCTTGCAACCAAGGCAATTCTATCCCCTTCGTTGATATTAAAGCTAATGCCCTTAAATAAAGGCGTAATGCCATAACTTTTTGTCAAATTTTCTACAGATACATAATGCATGGCGCAAAGATACAAGCCCTAAATTAAAATAGGGGAAAAAGCAATGAAGATTGTACTTTTGTATCTGACAATAAGCTATTAGATGAAAAATTTTGAAGTGCCTTCAGGCTATAGAAGCCCCTTAATTGCCGCTATTAAACAGCAACGCAAAGCAGCAGATAAGCTCAAAAAAGACTTTACACCTACCGAACTCGATTTTGGCAAGGTTAAAATCTACCTAGCTAGACATTTTGGATTTTGTTATGGCGTAGAGAATGCCATCGATATCGCCTATAGAACCATCGAAGAAAATAAAGGAAAGCGCATTTTTTTACTCAGTGAAATGATTCACAATCCTCAAGTGAACAATGACTTAACCAGTAAAGGTGTTCAATTTCTACAAGATACTTTAGGCAAAGAATTGATTCCATTAAAAGATTTGACGCAGGACGATATTGTCATCATCCCTGCTTTTGGTACTACTTTAGAATTAGAAGCAAAGTTGAAAGCAAAAGGCATTGCGATCCAGGAATATGATACTACCTGCCCGTTTGTAGAAAAGGTTTGGAATAGAAGTGAACAAATTGCACAAAAAGGCTATTCCATTATTATTCATGGTAAGCCAAAGCACGAAGAAACAAGGGCCACTTTTTCACATACCTCCGCACATACCCCTACTTTAATTGTCAACGATATTGAAGAAACAAAAGTGTTGGGTAGAATCATAAGTGGCGAATTGCCAATGGAGTATTTTTATGACTTCTTTATCAATCGCTATTCTGCCAACTTTGATCCTGCAATTCATTTAGACAAAATTGGCGTTGTTAATCAAACGACCCAATTAGCGACAGACACGCAAGCTATATCTGACTTCTTGAAGCAGGTTATTATTAATAAATTTGGCGCCGAAAATCTTGCAGCACATTTTGCGGACACGAGAGACACCCTTTGTTATGCAACCAACGACAACCAATCTGCTGTGTTAGGGCTACTGCAAACAGAAGCAGACTTAGCCATAGTCATGGGGGGTAAAAACAGCAGTAATAGCTCCCACTTAGTAGAACTATGTGAACAAAAATTACCCACTTATTTTATTGATGATGCTAGTAAAATTTTGAACGCTAATCAAATAGAAAAAACGAATTGGAAAAATAAACAAACCGAAGTGGTGGAAAATTTCTTACCTGCTAAAGACCCCATTCGTATTTTAATGACAAGTGGTGCAAGTTGTCCAGACGCAGTGGTAGAATCTGTGATTCAAAAAATTATTGGCTTCTACGGACTAGAAAATAATTTCGAGCAGGTAAAATCTAATTGGATCCTTTCTTAATATTGAATCTCTAACTTGCTGCAATTCGCTCCCTAGCCCACCCCATTGCTAGATCAAACTGTTCTGCTCTATCCAATTTTGTATTATCCAAAATCAATGCATCTTCGGCCTGTCTTAAAGGACTATGTGCTCTGGTACTATCCATCAAATCTCTTTGTTGAAGGTTTTCAGCCACTTCATCCTTGCTGATAGAAGGATTGGTTTGTAATAATTCCTGAAACCTGCGCTCTACTCTAATAGCAGGATCTGCTGTGACAAATATTTTCAATGCTGCATTTGGAAAAACAACGGTGCCGATATCTCTTCCATCCATAACAATCCCTTTGTCTATACCCATTGCTTGTTGCTGTGCTACCGCAAATTCGCGGACAGCAGGAATAGAAGCCACTTCACTCACTTTTTGACTCACGCGCATTTCACGAATTTCTTGCTCCACATTTTCTCCATTCAAATACATATCGCTTTTTTGAGAGTCGCTATTGAATTTGAACCTCAACACAATTTGATCCAATGCAGCATGTATTGCAGCAGTATCGGTAAATGAAATATCGTTTCTTAAAAAATATAAAGCAATCGCTCTATACATTGCGCCGGTATCTACAAATACATAGGCTAATTCCTTGGCCATTGCTTTTGCTAGCGTACTCTTTCCACAAGATGAAAAGCCGTCAATGGCGATAATGATTTTCTTTTCCATTAAGGTGCTACTGTGATGGTTGCTGTTTTAGGTAAATTGGCATTTCTAATCGCAATTTGTCTTACTGCATTGCCTACAAATGTTCTAAAGGCTTCTTTTGAAAGCTGGTCTGTTCCAACCATGGCTGGCACCCCTTCATCTCCGCCTTCTCTGATACTTTGAACTAAAGGTATTTGTCCAAGGAAAGATAAGTCGTATTCAGAAGCGAGTTTTAAGCCGCCCTCTTTCCCAAATAAATAATATTTATTGTCAGGTAATTCTGCCGGAGTAAAATAAGCCATGTTTTCTACCAAGCCAATAATTGGGACATTCACGTTGGCTTGTCCAAACATTGCAATTGCTTTTTTAGCATCTGCTAAAGCGACTTGTTGCGGCGTGGTTACAATCACCACACCCGTCACTGGTACTGTTTGCATGATGGTTAAATGGATATCTCCTGTACCTGGCGGCATATCAATCACTAAATAATCTAATTCTCCCCAATCCACATCTGTTATAAACTGTCGAATCGCACTACTTGCCATAGGGCCTCTCCAAACCACCGCATCTTTTTCATCCACTAATAAACCAATACTCATTAATTTGATGCCATATTTATCTAATGGGATAATTACTCCCTTACCCGCATCGTCCTTCATCAATGGTCTTTGACCACGGACACCAAACATAATCGGCACACTTGGACCATAAATATCTGCATCCATCAAACCAACTTTCGCTCCGCCTTCGGCAAGGGCCAAAGCGAGGTTCGCAGAAACGGTACTTTTTCCAACACCCCCTTTCCCACTCACTACCGCAATAATATTTTTAACTTTAGACAAAACTGATTTTTCATCTTTTCTTAAAGAAGTCGTATTAGAAGTAAAATTAACCTGCACTTTTGCATTAGGATTTACCAATAATTTGATCGCGTTTTCGGATGCATTTTTCATTAAATCCTTCATAGGACAAGCTGGTGTGGTCAACACAATGGTAAACGCCACCGAATCGCCTTCTATCTTAAGATCCTGAATCATATTCAAAGTCACTAAGTCTTTACCCAAGTCCGGCTCCTGCACATTACTTAACGCTTTTAGTATTTCCTCCGTAGTCATCATGAAAGTTTTTGTTAAAAAAAATGAATCCTTGCAAAGTTAACGTTATACCACTTATTTTGCCGTTTTATAGGGCCTAAAATAGGAACTGATCCCAAAAAACTACTCATTTCGTAACAAAAAAATCAGTCCATTTATAGACATTGAGGCGTAAATTTGCAAGTACATGAAAAAGAAGCTGATCCTGCCATTATACCTATTTATTGCCCTGCTGTCTACACAGTTAAAGGCGCAGTCGGTAGACCTTTACAGAGATTCTGTCGTTCAACTCTATGGTGTTGTAATGACAGCAGATAGTTTGAAAGCCATTCCATTAGCAAGTATAGTTGTCAATAAAAAAGGCAGAGGTACCATCACCAATAATGATGGTGTTTTTTCAATTGCGGTCAATAAAGGAGAGACCATCACTTTTAGTTGTGTTGGTTTTAAAAATAGAAGTATCACTATCCCTCAAAACTTAGTGGGCAATCAATACAGTGTCATTCAACTGATGATCAATGATACCAATTTTTTACCAGCTACAATATTAAAACCAAGGCCTACAAGAGCTCAATTTGAACGTGATTTTGTGAACTCAAAAGTGGATGATGATTTGTTTGAGACAGCAAGAAAAAATACAAGCCCTGCTCAAAAAAGGATTATCCTTTCCTCTTTGCCAAGGGATGGTAAAGAAGCGGTAGGTGCTTCTTTACAACAACAAGCATCAAGGTATTATTATTCAGGGCAATTACCTCCGATGAATATTTTGAACCCAAGTGCATGGAGAAGTTTTATTAATTCATGGAAACGCGGTGATTATAAATCAAAAAAATAAAGATGAAAAAGATAGCAGTGATTGGAGCAGGCACAATGGGGAATGGTATTGCGCATGTATTTGCACAAAATGGATTTGATGTAAACTTGATCGATACTCAATCAAGCGCTTTAGATAAAGCTTTGCAAACCATTTCGAAAAATTTAGACCGTCAAATTGCAAAATCAATCATCAATGATAGCGATAAAGCAAAAACCCTTGCTCATATTACCTGCTTCACTAGTTTAAAAGAAGGGGTAACAGATCGTGACTTAGTGATTGAAGCAGCAACAGAAAATAGTACCATCAAATTGGCAATTTTTGCCGAAATGGATCAATACACTAGTGCAAATTGTATTTTAGCTAGCAATACTTCTTCTATTTCGATTACTCAATTGGCAAATGCCACCAGTAAACCCGGCAATGTGATTGGGATGCACTTTATGAATCCCGTACCTGTGATGAAACTAGTTGAAATCATCAATGGTCAAGCCACCACAGCTGCAGTCACTGAATCTATCGTAACACTTAGCACCACCATCGGTAAAATTCCATGTGTTGTAAAAGATGCGCCTGGATTTATCGCAAATAGAATTTTAATGCCTATGATCAATGAAGCCGTACTTGCCCTTGAAGAAGGGATTAGTGATGCTGCTACGATTGACCAGATCATGAAATTAGGTATGGCACACCCTATGGGACCATTGCAATTAGCAGATTATATAGGATTAGATGTTTGTAAAAACATTCTTGAGATCATGGAAGCTGGATTCGAAAATAATAAATACAAGCCAGCTGCCTTATTAATTAAAATGGTTGCTGAAGGTAAATTGGGTGTGAAGAGCGGATCCGGATTTTACGACTACAATAAATAAGACGACTTTATTTTAAAGCTGTCTTTACGATAACGTCTCTTAGTTCTCCAAGTTTTTCAAGGACTTCTTCTTCCCTGTTTTTTGGTATGCCGATATGAAGTTGAACGAATAATTGCGCCGTCTGCTCTACCACAGAACATTGGTAATGCTTTACAATCATCATTACTTCATTCATTTGTTGGTAGTCAAAATTCAGCTCGTAATCTATTTCAATCGCTTTTTTAAGAATAGGAGACAGTTGCAATGCCATTGCAGTTGCAGATTTATAGGCATTGATTAATCCAGGCACCCCTAATAAAGTACCTCCAAAATAACGCACCACTACTACTAAGACATTGGTCAATTCTTTGCTATCAATTTGTCCTAAAATTGGTCTTCCTGCTGAACCGGATGGTTCCCCGTCATCACTTACCCTAAAAGTTCCACCATCCACTCCTAATCGATAAGCCAAGCAATGATGCACCGCTTTGCCATGTTCTTTTTTTAATTGTGCCAAAAGCTTTTTACAGGTATCTATATCTTTAGCCGGGTAAGCATAGGCCAAAAATTTACTACCCCTATCTTTGAATTCAGCCATGGATGGCTGCTCGATGGTATAATAGTAAAATGGGTCCATTCAAAAATAAAAGGGCTAATTTTTGGCAAAGCTAGTTCATAATGATGAATCATTTGTAACATTGCACTATGAGTTTAAACGATATCAAACAGGCATTGAAAAAACAGTTAGCGGATCAATATGATATGGTTGAACTCAATCCTGTCCTCTCTATTTTAATTGAACATATTACAGGATGGGATCAACTTCAACAAGCATTAAATAAAGACAGCGATTTACCTGAAGCACAAGTAAAAGCATTTGAAGCTGCTGCTACCGAATTACAAGCAGGGAAACCTATTCAATATATCACCGGCAAAGCTTGGTTTATGGGCGCCCCTTATTTGGTGAATGAACATGTATTAATCCCTAGGCCCGAAACCGAAGAATTAGTGGACTGGGTGATTGACTATGCCGAAATAAAAGGTAAAGCTTTACGCATTTTGGATATTGGAACAGGTTCGGGTTGTATTGCCATTGCCTTAAAGAAAGCATTACCTACTGCAACGGTATCCGCAATAGATATTAGCCCTAATACAATCAAAGTGGCAGCATCGAATGCGACCGCGCAAGATGCTGCAATTCAGTTGACCACATTA
>JBILQZ010000075.1:0-7958 GCA_044372935.1 Sediminibacterium sp.
TTCCAAAAAATCATTGATAATTTTAGTGATCTGGATATTGTATATATCCATTTCGTCACGCTCAATAAAGAACAATAAAAGGTCAAAAGGACCTTCAAATTGGTCCACTTTAATCGAATAATTAGTATGCTGATTCATCCCTGCAAAGAAAGTGATATTTATCCATTTTTTAGCCAAAATGAGCCATCTTTGTTGAAAACCGGCAAGGATGCAACAGAAGTGGATTAATTGGCTTGTATTTATCTTATTATCAATTGTATGGGGCAGCTCTTTTATCTTAATGAAAGAGGGGTTAAGGGCTTTTACACCCTATCAAGTTGCATCACTTAGAATGTTTTTTGCGGGGTTGGTTTTATTGCCCTTTGCTATTAAAGCCTTTCGCAAAATACCCAAAGACAAAATGGGTTTGGTTTTAATTTCTGGACTAGTAGGCAATTTTATTCCTGCCTACCTATTCTGTATTGCAGAAACAAAAATCGATAGCGCTTTGGCTGGAATTTTAAATTCCCTGACGCCTTTATTTACGATCCTGGTTGGTATTGTTGTTTATAAAGCTCAAACAAGTGCTGTAAAAATTTTAGGTATCCTCATTGGTTTTATTGGATTAACTTTTTTAATGTTAACGGGTAAGGAATTGCATTTGGACCACCTTTCTTATGCAAGTCTAGTTTTAATTGCCACCCTCCTTTATGGTATCAATGTACATACGGTAGGCAGGTACCTTAAAGAGATTAGTTCCATACAAATTGCATCTGTCGCATTTTCATTCTTGATTCTGCCAAGTGCTACTGTATTGTATTTTACAGGTTATTTTAAAATGGATTTCACTAATCCACTTGTAGTGCACAGTACTTTAACAAGTGCGGTACTCGGCATGGTAGGCACTTCGATGGCGTCTATTTTATTTTACTACTTAGTAAAAAAAGCGGGCGTATTGTTTGGGTCACTTGTTACTTATGGCATACCCGTTGTAGCAGTGGCTTGGGGATTGATTTATGGAGAATCTTTAGCGCCACTTCAACTACTTTGCTTAGCGGTCATCTTATTAGGTGTCTACATTGTCAATAGAGGTAACTTGAATTTCCTTCCATTCGTAAAACAAAAAGCCTCCCAATAAATTAGGAGGCTTTGAATGAGGTAGAGAAAATTTTGACTGACTATTATACCGTCATAATTTCTTTTTCTTTTGCTTCTAGATGTTTTTCAACCATGGCAATATGCTTATCCGTTAAAGCTTGTATAGCATCTTCTGCCCCTTTACAAATATCTTCACTTATCCCTTCTTTTTGTAATTTCTTCACTTGTTCAATATGGTCTCTTCTGATATTTCGGATGGCCACTTTACTATGCTCCCCCTCGCCACCTGCTTTTTTTACCATCTCTCTTCTGCGCTCTTCTGTTAAAGGAGGCATAAATAGACGAATATTTACCCCGTCATTTTGAGGTGTAATACCAATATTAGCACCCATAATGGCTCTTTCAATCAGTGCTAAGATATTCTTTTCCCAAGGTTGAATACTAATGGTTCTTGCGTCTAAGACTTGCACATTTGCCACTTGACTAATAGGGGTAGGTGTACCATAATAATCCACGTTCACCCCTTCCAAAATAGCTGGACTTGCTTTGCCCGCTCTGATTTTGGATAATTCAATTTCTAAGTGATTGATGGCTTTTTTCATGCCATTTTCAGCTTCTGTACTTATTTTCTTTAATTCCTCTGACATAAGATCATTGTTTTGCGAACACAAAGCTAATAAATCCTTGGTATTCTTCCCTGACCTTTTTTTATGGAGGTAAATTTTCTATCTTTGTCCATATCTATAAAATAGTATTATGACAACTGCAGCATTAATCAGCACCGCCTCACAAGTAAGAAGAGATATCGTAAGAATGGTACACGCACAACAAAGTGGACATCCAGGTGGTTCTTTAGGTTGTACAGATTTTTTAACTGCACTCTATTTTAAAATATTAAAGCATGATCCTGCTTTTAATATGGACGGAAAAGGAGAAGATTTATTCTTCCTTTCCAATGGACATATTTCTCCTGTTTTTTATTCAGTACTTGCTAGATCTGGTTATTTTGACGTGAAAGAACTAGCCACTTTCAGAATGATCAATTCTCGCTTGCAAGGTCACCCAACTACGCACGAACACTTGCCTGGTATACGTATCGCGAGTGGTTCATTGGGTCAAGGAATGAGTGTTGCAATAGGTGCTGCCTTATCTAAAAAATACAATAACGACGATCGTGTCGTTTATTCTTTACATGGTGACGGCGAGTTACAAGAGGGTCAAAACTGGGAAGCCATTATGTTTGCGGCACACAATAAAGTAGACAATTATATTGCTACCATTGATGTGAATGGCCAACAAATTGATGGACCATTAAGTAAAGTACTGAACTTGGATAATTTAGAAGATAAGTTTAAAGCATTCCATTGGACCGTTTTACATATGGATGGTCATAATATGGAAGAAATTGTTACTACTTTGGAACATGCTAAAACATTGACTGGACAAGGCAAGCCAATTGTTATATTAATGAAAACAGTGATGGGCAAAGGCGTTGACTTTATGGAAACTGGACACGAATGGCATGGTATTGCACCGAATGATGCACAATTAGAAAACGCATTGAGTCAATTAGAAATGACCTTAGGAGATTATTAATTGAACAAAATGATCTTATATAAAAAAAAGGGAAGCTGCAGCTTCCCTTTTTTTTATGAGTAGCTGCGATAGCGCTACCCAATTTTTTCAAAAATTCTTGCTGCGGCTTTTCTTGCTGGTATCCAGCCTGCTAATAAAGCAATGAATAATACTAAGCCAATGACTGCGATATAATCTGTCCATACTGCTTTTACAGGATAATAATCGATTACAAAACTTGCTCCTTGTAAGGAGATAAAATGAAATTGAGCTTGTGCAAAAATCAATACAGATGCTAATAACCCACCTATCAGCGCACCTGTCATAGATAATACAAAGGATAAACTAAGGAAGATTTGTTGAATAGTGCCGGCAGTTGCACCCATTGCATGGAGTACATGGATGTCTTTTTGTTTTTCTAATACAAGCATCGTCAATGCGCCTACTAAATTAAAGGAAGCGACCACCATAATCAATGCAAGAATGACAAAGATGATCCATTTTTCGGTTTGCATGATTTTATACAAATCTGCATTCTGTTGGTACTTATTTTGCACTAAAAATCCCTTGCCTAAAATTGCCGAGATCGATGTAGCAATATTTTTTTCTTGTGTAGGTTCAATGGATAATTCTATGGCCGAATATTGATTGGTGTCAAGGTCAAATAAATATTGTGCAAATTGATTCGACGTAAATAAATATGCTGCATCCAACTCCTGTTGTACCGAAAAGGCGCCAGACTGTTTGGCTGTTAGGTGATTCAGTTGATCTAAGGATTGCAATGATTTTCCAGATCGACCAATGGCAATTAATTCTAAAGTGCTACCCAACTCCGTATTAAAAAGTTGTAATTGCTCTTCTACGCCAATGCCTAATACCAATTGCGGTGTGTCAAGATTGCCCACCAGAAATTGACCCCTTTTTAAATATTGATCCACCTGATTGATATGTATATAATTGGAGTCTACTCCTTTAACAAACACCACGGCTTGAGCCGCATCGCGCTTTAACAATGCCTTCCCTTCTACAATACCTGTAGCATAATGCACCCCAGGAAGCTGGCCAATAGCATTCAGTTGATTATTCGATAACGAAGCGAATTTAGAAGCTGTTGGTGTCACGCGCAAGTCCGCGTAGAAATCTGCATACAAACCCTTTACAATTTCAGAGAAACCGTTTGAGACACTTAGTATCGTAATTAAAGCTGCTGTGCCAATGGCTATTGCAAAAACACTGACCCAGGCAATCCACTGTATTGCCTGAAAGGAGTGTTTACCTCTAAAATAACGCCAAGCAAATAAAAAATGCAACTTATAGGTTTTTTAAAATCTCTTCCATTTTAAATACATAATCCAATGTATCATCTACATAAAAATGTAATACCGGGATACGTCTTAATTGATGCTTCATGGCTTCTTGAAGATGCTTTTTGATCTCCCAAGCCTGCGCTTGTATCTTCTTAAAGCAGGCTTCTTGATCGGCCACCTGAAATAAACTCAAATAGATTCTAGCTTCTAATAAATCCGGGGTTACTTTCACGGAGGAGATGGAAATCATCCCGCCCTGTAAATGGTTTAAACCCAATTTTAAAAAAATATCGTTCATGGTGGCTTGTATCGCACCAGCTACTTGTTTCTGTCTTTTGCCCTCTTCCATAATGAAAGTCGTTGATTCGCTGTAAAATTAGTTACTTTGCTGATTATTCTGAGGGAATAGTTTTAATTATGAAGAAATTTTTTCGCATTGTAAGTTATATCAAGGAGTACAAGACCTATATGGGCTGGTATGGTCTATTTATTTTGTTATCCATCCTATTTAGCTTGTTTTCATTAGGGATGCTAACACCCTTTTTAGACCTGATCTTTGGGAATAGTGCCTTTACTAGTCTTGCACCCACCGCAGTCACAGATACAGCTAATATAAAAGATGTCATTTATCAATTTTTACAAGATATCATTCAAGCCAATGGCAAAGCCTATGCATTAGGTTGGATTTGTCTATTTATCATTGTTTCTATCTTTTTCAAAAATTTATTCTTATACCTAGCCTTTTATTTTTTAGCGCCTATCCGAAATATGGTGACTAAGAAATATTCAAAATTGTTATACGATAAAATTTTACAACTTCCTGTTGGCTATTTTACAGAAAAAAGAAAAGGTGATATTTTAAGCAGGGCTTCCAATGATATTGCAGAATTAGAAAGCTCCGTCATCAGTGCTCTGGAAGGATTGATTAAAGAACCATTGACCATCATCGGAATATTAATTTTCTTATTCTTGATCAGTGCTAAATTGACTTTATTTGTTTTTGTATTATTACCATTGGCTGGATTGATTGTTGGACGTATTGGTCGAAGTTTAAAAAAACACACCAACAGTGCTCAAATAAAATGGGGAGAGATTTTGAGTCAGATGGAAGAAACTTTGTCTGGTTTAAGAATCATCAAAGCGTTCAATGCGGAAGGAAAAGTGAAAGGCCAATTTTATGGATTAGTAGAAGATATTTTTAATTTAAAAAATAGAATTTTAAATCGTCGAGACCTTGCATCGCCTGTTTCCGAATTTTTAGGAGTAACTATTTTATGTGGTGTACTTTGGTTTGGAGGCAAGCTTGTACTAAGTGGCGATATCTTATCGCCTGGCTCTTTCATTACCTATGTGGCTTTATTTTCTCAAATTATCAATCCTGCCAAAGCCTTGTCACAGGCAGTTTACAACGTAAATAGAGGTACAGCTACCTTAGATAGATTGAATGAAATTTTGGAAGCACCCAACACAGTCGAGGAAAGTCCGAATCCAATTCAGCTGCCAGGTTTTGTGGATCATATCCATTTTGATCATGTTGGTTTTGCTTATCAAGATGCAAGTATTTTGAATGATATTAATTTAACCATCAAAAAAGGAACTACAGTGGCATTGGTCGGATCCTCTGGTGCCGGCAAGAGTACACTTGCAGATTTAGTTCCAAGATTTCATGATGTAACAACAGGAAATTTATGGATTGATGGAAAAAATATTAAAGATTATAGCTTACACAGCTTAAGACAACTCATTAGTATTGTAACGCAAGAGCCTATTTTATTCAATGATACCATTGCTGCAAATATTGCATTAGGCAAGCCCGAAGCAAGCATGGAGGAAATTATAGCAGCTGCTAAAATTGCCAATGCCTATGATTTTATCATTAAAAAAGAAGGTGGCTTTGAATCGATGATTGGAGATAGAGGTAGCAAACTAAGTGGCGGCGAACGTCAACGTTTAACCATTGCAAGAGCGGTATTGAAAAATCCACCAATCTTAATTTTAGATGAAGCTACTTCTGCCTTGGATACAGAAAGCGAGCGACTGGTCCAAGATGCAATTAATAATATGATGCAGAATAGAACCTCTATTGTGATTGCACATCGTTTATCTACTATTCGTCACGCTGATGAAATTATTGTTTTGCAGAAAGGTGCTATTGTAGAAAGAGGCAACCATGAGACTTTGCTTGCACAAGGTGGTTACTATAAGAAGTTGATTGAAATGCAGGAAGTCAAGTAACACATTCATTCAAAGCCAAAGCTTAGATATAGTTCAACAAAAAACCCGATCAATGATCGGGTTTTTAATATCGCTATGTAAGCTATCTACTCAGGTTTGAGCTTATTGGTCGCTACTGTTTTTAACATACCCTAATTTTGCTTCTAAGCTTAAAGTGGCATGAGGCACAGCACGTAAACGTGCTTTGTCTATCAAGCGACCTGTTACTCTACAAATACCGTAGGTCTTGTTTTCGATACGCATCAACGCTTTTTCTAAGTGATCAATAAAGGTGATTTGACGGCTAGCCATTTGACCCAATTGCTCTCTTTCCATACTCACACTACCATCTTCCATCGTCATGTATCTTGCGTCATCATTGTCTCCCCCCATTTCATCTTTACGCGTAATCAAACCTTGTAAATACACTAATTCTTTCTTAGCAGCTTCTAATTTTTTAGAGATCAAGTCTCTAAATTCTGCTAATTCAGCATCTGTATATTTAACTAAAGTTTCTGTTGATCTTTCTACTTCCTTTCTCTTTTCCATTGGTACATAACCTGGCTGATAAGGAACACTATTTTTTGCGTTGATTTTTGGTACTTTAATATCCTTGATTGGTTCTGCAGCTTTACGCACTGGCTTTACAGGTGGCGTTGGGATTACAGGAACTGGTTTCGCAGGAGGTACATATTTTTCAACTGGCTTAGCAGCCACTACTGGTTTTACTGGTGCTTTTGCAGCTGGTTTAGCTACTACTTTTGCAGGCGCTGCTTTTTTTGCAGGTACTGCTTTTGCTGGTGCTTTTGCAACCGGTTTAGCCACTACTTTCAAAGGTGCTGCTTTTTTTGCAGGCGCAGCTTTTGCTACTGGCTTAGCAACCACTTTCGCAGGCGCTGCTTTTTTTGCAGGCACTACTTTTTTAGCAGGTACTGCTTTTTTTACCGGAGCCGCTTTTTTTGCAGGTGCTACTTTTTTAGCAGGTACTGCCTTTTTTGCTGGTGCCGCTTTTTTTGCAGGCGCTGCCTTTTTTGCTGGTGCTGCTTTTTTTACCGGAGCTGCCTTTTTTGCTGGTGCCGCTTTTTTAACTGGTGCCGCTTTTTTTGCAGGAGCCGCTTTTTTTGCTGGCGCTGCCTTTTTTGCTGGTGCCGCTTTTTTAACTGGCGCTGCTTTTTTAGGTGCTGGTTTTTTTGTAGCCATAATTATCCTTTTTGTCTAACTAAAATCTTTAGTTTTTGTTCATTTATTTCAATATCAACGCCTTCTTCAAGGCTAGAGACCCATTCAATCTCGGTCGCTAATATTTCGCGGCAAATATAGGCTGAAAATTCATTAATGGAATCTTTCATATTTGGGTTATCCACAATTTGGAGTAAAATCTTGTCTGTGAGCTCAAAATTGGCCTCTTTTCGGATGTTTTGGACCCTATTTACCAATTCTCGAGCATTTCCTTCCTTTAATAGGGCTTCAGAGAGACTAATGTCCAATGCCACAGTCAAATTGCCCTTGACAGCCACACTCCAACCTGGAATATCTTCGGCAATAATATCTACTTCGTTGATTAACAATGGTATAGATGTTCCGTCCACTTCAATTTGAAGGGTTCCATTGCGCTCCAACTCGGCAATAGCTTGTTGACTCAATTCGGCGATTACCGAAGAGGCTTGTTTCATCTTGGTACCTAGTTTAGCCCCCAATAACTTGAAATTCGGTTTAAGCTTCTTACTAATCACCCCTTCCGTCTCTGTGATATAATTAATTTCTTTCACGTTGACCTCGGCTAGA
>JBILQZ010000076.1:0-7887 GCA_044372935.1 Sediminibacterium sp.
TGCTTGCTGAAGCGAATACTGCTTTAGAATATGATTCATTGAAAGAGAAATCTGTTAAGAGTATTCTTCAATTTCTTGATCAGCAGCAATTGCTAACAATGAAAAACTATTATGAACCTGCCTTAAGGGCGCATGAAGGAAGTTTTGTCCCAAAAGAGAAACGTAATTTCTTTTTGATTACAATGCATTATGACCCACGTCCATTATTTTCCCATTTTTATCATTGGTTTGAGTTGGCGCAAATGGATCTTGAGCCACATGCTTCTGAAATAAGACGTGATCCATTATTGTATAATATTTTTGATTCAAGAAATGAAGGTATGGCGACTGCGGTAGAAGAGGTGTTTATGAATGCAGGGCTTTACGACGATAATCCAAGGGTGAGAGAAATTGTTTACATCTTGATCGCTCAGCGTGCAGCAAGAGGACTGGGTTCTTTATATGCACATGCAAATGAGATGACGATGGAGGAGGCAGGAAAAGTACACGCACAGTATACACCTAGGGGATGGATGAAAACCGAGAAGGAATTATTGAAATTTGAACAACATCTTTATATGCGTCAACCGGGGTATGGAACAAGCTATATTACTGGAAAATTCCTTATTGATGAGGCAATGGCTGAATATGCTAGAGAAATGGAGTTGTCGGGAGAAATATTTTCAATCAAAAATTTCTTGGACAGGATGAACCAGATCGGGTCTGTGCCACCTGCCATAGGTGTGCTGGAATTGACTAAAAATAATATTGGAATATTGAAAGCGTCGATAAAAAAATAATCATGAACTAATGAGTGATGAACATTTGAAAAGAAATCTTGGCTTAATGGGCCTAATTGCTACTGGTATCTCTTCCATGATTGGCGCATCTATTTATATAGTCCCCTTTCAAATTCAAAAAACAGTTCCAGGTATTGGCCCCTATGTTGGAATTGCATTTATTGTAGCAGCTATTCCTTCCTTGTTAGCAGCGTTTTCTTATGCCATACTATCTAGTGCTATGCCAAGGGCTGGAGGAACTTATGTATATGCAAGTAGGTCCATGCATCCTTACTGGGGGTTTGTAGCAAGTTTTTCACAATGGTTTGGCTTATCTATAGTAATGGGTGTAGTGGCTTATATGGTTATACCTTTTTTTAATCAGATGATCGTATTGGTTGTAGGAGACAATCAATTTCATTTTTTTGAACAAGGGCATAATAGATTGTGGGCTGCACTTATATTATTATGGTTTTTTGTTTTCATTAATATTCGGGGTATTAAAACCTATCAGGTAACTGTCATTAGTTTAGTGATCATAACATTTTTATTATCAGGTCTAGTGATTTATTTTGGATTGAGTACGACAAGAGAAGCATTTATTCAGAGCGTATTTGAAAAGAAAGGATTTCAGATTACTTCTGAATTGGCAACTTGGAATTTAAAAACAATTGTTTCTGCAAGTGCTATTCTATTTGCAAGTTTTATTGGATTTGATGCAATAGCGCAAGCCGGAGGCGAGGCTAAGAACCCCACTAAAAATCTACCAAGGGCTATTTTAATCACTATTATATTAGTAGGTCTTTTTTATATCGTTTTTACTTATAGTATTTATCAATTAGTTCCTTGGAATTTTATTGCAAAAGAAGCTATCGAGAAAGAAGTTTCTGCTCCAAGTTTGCTCAGTTATATGTTACCAAAGTGGTGGTCATTTTTAATTATGGGTGGAGCTTGTATTGCATTATTAAAAGATCTTCCATCCATGATTTTATCTGTTTCCAGATTAGTTTTTGCTTGGTCTAAAGATGCCTTGTTTCCAAAACGCTTTATGACAATACATGCTACTTATCAAAGCCCTTATCAAGCAATTATATTTAGTGGATTAGTAGCAACATGTGGGGTTGTAGGCACCCATTTTGCCTCAGACATATTTTTGGGTATTGACATAATGGTGATCTCTATGTTGGCTAATTTTATATTAATCTCGATTGCAGTACTAAGTATTTCAAAATACAACCCAACATTAGCAGCAGAAATTTCGATCATTAAAAACAGAACACTACAAAAATTTATAGCAGTTGCAGGAATTATCTCACTTTGTTTCTTTTTAATTTTAATGATTGAGCAAGACATTAGTAGTGTTCCTAAATCTTGGTATTTTTATCCTAGTTTAGTTTGGTTGATTGTAATGCTTATTGCATCCTTGCTATTTTTTATTTATTGGAGACGCTTACAGAAGCATAACACTGGTTTAATTGAACATTTTAAACAACTACCTCAAGAATAAATTTATGAATAATCAATTTACAGTTCCAAAAGCTATTATTGGATTATGGCAAATTGCTGATATGGAAAGATCCGGCAATAAAGTAGATCCAGCAATTGCTGCAAAATCTATGATGCAGTATTATGAAAATGGATTCACCTGTTTTGATATGGCCGATCATTATGGATCATCAGAAGAAATTGCTGGTTATTGCAAAAAACATTTTGCGCCTGCTGACATTCAATTTTTTACTAAATGGGTGCCAAGTCCGGGGGTCATTACAGAAAAAACAGCTGTAGAAGCAGTTGAAAGAGCTCTGCAAAGATTGGCATCGCCTCAAATTGATTTATTACAATTTCATGCATGGAATTATACGGATCCTAATTGGTTAAACGCGTTGTATGCACTAAATAGATTAAGAGAAAAAGGGATGATCGCTAATATAGGGTTAACCAATTTTGATCATATACATTTAAACATGGTCATTGCTTCAGGTATACCTATAGTGAGCAACCAAATAGCTTATTCTTTATTAGATCAAAGGGGTAGCCAGGCTATGGCGGCTACTTGTTTACAAAACAATGTTCAATTATTGGCTTATGGAACGGTGGCCGGTGGTTTCTTCTCGGAAAAATGGCTAGGCAAAGAGGAGCCTGTGCTTTCTGAATCTTTAACCTGGTCACAAATGAAATACAAAAGATTTATAGATGCTGCAGGAGGGTGGGCTTGGTTTCAAACAATGCTTTCTACATTAGCAACAATAGCATCTTCCAAAAATACAAGTATTGCAACTGTAGCGAGTGCCTATATGGCACAAGCACCAGCAGTCGGAGCAGTTATAATAGGTTCAAGATTAGGGGCATCTGAACATATAGAAGAAAATAAGAAAATACTCACGGTTCAATTAACAGATTTAGAGAAGTCTGCCATAGAAGCTGTTTTATTGAAAGCGAACAAAATCAAGGGCAACTGTGGGGATGAATATAGAAAGCCACCCTTTTTAACTGCGAGTGGTGACTTAAGTCATCATATTAAAGAGTTTCCAAAACCTTATCAAACAAAAGTGTCCGATGACGGAAAGACAAGGGTTTTCTCTGGAACAGAATGGGAGCCTTTGGCAGGTTATGCAAGAGCAGTAAAAAAGGGTAACCACATTTTCATTTCTGGAACAACCGCTACGCATATAGATACCATTATTGGGGGAAATGATCCTGCAGCTCAAACTCATTTTGTGATTGATAAAATTGAAGGTGCATTACAATCACTAGATGCAACATTAGAAGATGTAGTTAGAACAAAAGTTTTTGTTTCAGATATAAATCAATGGGAAGCTATTGCGAGAGCACATGGCGAAAGATTTGGCCACATTCAACCTGCTAACACAATGGTTGAAGCTAAGTTAGTAGGCGATGGTTATTTGGTAGAAATTGAAGTAGACGCTATAGTAAATTAATTTATATTCAATATACTAAACTACAAGCAGCGGTTTATATCGCGGCTATTTAATAACGTCTATTTCTTTTTTGTGTATAAGTCTATAATTTTTGTTGATGGAGTACCGCCTTCAACGAAACATAAAAACTTAACCCTACCTGATGCTGCATTATACAATAAGGGAATAAAATTTCCTTTTAAATTGGTATCAATATCCCAATTTGGGTTGGCAAAGGTATTGTCTCCGTTATTTAGCCAAACTCTAGTATTTAGATCCTGACCAGCATTTACATGAAATAAAATATCTTCAAAGCCGTCAAAATTAAAATCAGCAATTACATAGTCTCTTGTGCCCCCTGAATTGAATGTGCTTTGAATAGTTGAAATATCATCTAATAGATTTGAGTTGTCTGTCCTTGATCTAAATATTTTTTGTTGTCCAGGACCAGCTTCAACTAAAAAAAATAAATTCATTTTGGTAGGCTCTTTTGGATTTTTCATGCCAATTATTTTATAGCAGCCATAATTTGCGCCAAAAGGGGATACAGGAGATATTTTAGTTGAAGCATAAGAAGCGCCTGATATATTCACCTTCTTTACAAAAGTATTTGGCGTATTGCCTCTGTCAATATAAGGTGCTGAAATAATTTCAGCTTGCTTATCTCCATCTATATCAGCGATTAAGACACTTCCTGTTTGGTTTCCTATAGTTATATTACCAAATTTAGTTTGACCTGAACCATTATTTGTAAATAACATCATCTCTTCTTGGTCAAAATTTTGCACCACTAAATCATTTTTCCCATCTCCATTGATATCGCCAACTGCAGAATTGTGGTAGAATCTATTTATTGTTGTAACATCTACAATATCAGATTTCATAAATGTGCCATCTGGTTTACCCAAAAAATAACGACAAACGAAACCAGGATATTTATTATTTACAATTTGCGATTGAATTTCTTTACCGTGATCAGAAATGAATAAATCTTTTATACCATCTCCATTTAAATCTTCATACCAAAAAGGCGATTTTGGAAATCCTGCTTCATAATATCCCCCCAATAAACTATTGGTATTTTCGGTTAATGCTCCAGAACTCGTGTCAATTGAAAATGACCTGAAAAAGTCAAATGGGGTAGATTGGTTATTCGCTACGGAAGTAATTAAATGTAATTTACCATTTGAATTAATTATTTTCAAAGTTTCTGGATTAATGCCCTCTAACACCAAGGCTTTGGAAAATCCGATAATTTGGTTCGTTGAATACTTAGTTGAATAATCTACAGCAGGAGTAGCAGGAGCAGCAGGAGGAGTCGGTGCCGTCGGGGTTGTATTTATTGCTTGCGCTGGTGTAACAACCGCATCCGTTTTAGAACAGGCGCTTATTATAAAAATACTTAGTACAATGAATGATTTTCTCATTTTAATTATTTAATTACCCTTGAATGCTTGCAAATATATTCAAAAAAAATTCAAATATTACAAAGGGGGATCAGTACAAATGCTATTTTGCAGTCAATTTATTTTCCTAATTTTTGTTTTGACAACTCTAAATGATGTGTTGTATGTAGGGAAGTGAAAATAGTCAGTTCTCTTAAGCTCACTTTCCCTAAAATAGGATGGGGTAATCTATAACTATCCAATTCAAAATCTGAATGAGCATCTATTTTATTGATAAATGCTTCATTCAATGCATTATGCTTATTGATTAACGAATTTTTATCCTTAAACAAAACTGGTTTAGGTATATAAATGCTTGGTGATTTTGCACCCCCTTCCAATGCTTTTTTATATAATGCTTCTAGTGTTTCAAAATTTCTAGCTTCAGATTTACTACGACCATACAGGACGCGCAATAAAAATTTTGGCAATGTAAAGCCAATATTAACGATACCTAATACCTTAATTAAATGAACCAAGTCTTGGCCTGCAGACCATTTGTTATGATAGTTGGCTTCGAAACTTTCTTCATTTAGGCTGTTTATCAACTCGTTAAATTGATCTACGCCCTCTTTTAGTGACTTGATGATGTTTGCTTTATGGGTCATACTTTAATTTATAAAACTTTATTGTTAATGCTTACTGTTTTTCTTACATTTAAGTCTATGAAAGTAAATCAATCACTTTGTTTTAGTGCTACAGGAAGTAAAGCTAAAATTTTTATCCTTATTTGTTTATTAAGTGCTCAAAATTTATTTGCACAAACAGTAGTTGAAAAAATTATCGATGAAGGTAACAATCGATCTCAATTACAAACATTGGCACATGAGTTGTTTGATGGTATTGGACCAAGATTGGTGGGCACCCCACAAATGCAAAAAGCCAACGATTGGGCAGTTGAAAAATATGCAAATTGGGGTATCAGCGCTCGTAATGAAAAATGGGGTGAATGGAAAGGATGGGAAAGAGGTATCACGCATATAGACATGTTATCTCCTAGAGTGAAAAGTTTAGAAGGAACTCAATTATCTTGGAGCCCCTCTACAAAAGGAAAGGCGGTCAAAGCTGAAATTATAATTATACCTGAGGTTGCGGATTCTATTGCTTTTGCAAACTGGTTACCTAATGTAAAAGGCAAGTTTGTTATGATTTCAATGAATCAGCCAACAGGAAGACCAGATGACAACTGGCAACAATTTGCAACGAAAGCATCTTTCGATCAACTTAAAAAAGATAGGACTGCACAAACTGAAGCTTGGCGTAATCGCATCGCTAAAACAGGCTATTCCACCAGAATGCTTCCAATAATTCTTGAAAAAGCAGGTGCTGTGGGTATTTTAACGAATAACTGGTCTAGTGGTTTTGGAGTAGATAAAATTTTCAATGCCTATACCTCTAAAATCCCTACTGTCGATATTGCTTTAGAAGATTATGGAACCTTATATCGTTTAGTTGCATCTGGAGACAACCCAATTATCAGGATTCAAACTGATTCTAAGGACTTAGGGGTGGTGCCTTCGTTTAATACCATTGCCGAAATAAAAGGAACAGAAAAGCCAGACGAATATGTTATGCTATCTGCGCATTTTGATTCTTGGGATGGTGGCCAAGGCGCTACGGATAATGGAACAGGTACATTAACGATGATGGAAGCAATGCGTATGTTAAAATTATTTTACCCAAATCCAAAACGTACTATTTTAGTTGGTCATTGGGGTAGCGAAGAGCAAGGGTTAAACGGTTCTAGGGCATTTGTAGAAGACCATCCTGAAATAGTCAATAAACTACAAGCCTTATTTAATCAGGACAATGGTACAGGAAGAATTGTGAATATTTCTGGTCAAGGCTTTCAACATGCAGGTGATTTTATTACACGCTGGTTAGCTGCGGCGCCTAGTTATATTAAAGATTCAATTAAAACCACTTTCCCAGGTACGCCTGGTGGTGGAGGCAGTGACCATGCATCTTTTATTGGTGTAGGCGCTCCTGGATTCTCATTAGGGGCATTAAATTGGTCTTATTTTAATTACACATGGCATACAAATAGAGATACTTACGATAAAGTCATTTTTGATGACGTGAAAAACAATGCCATTCTAACTGCTATTTTAGTGTACATGGCATGTGAAGACAATGAAACTTTCCCAAGGGATAAAGCATTAATTAGTAATGGGCAGGCTATAAAATGGCCGACTCAAGTAAAAGCAATCCGAATGGGTCCCGTTGCTCCAAAAAATTAAAAATTTAAGTTAGAGTTTGTCTTAGGTTTTTTTCCTATTTTAATATTAAAATAATAAATATTCAATCATGTCTATTTTATCTAACTACAC
This sequence comes from Sediminibacterium sp., assembly GCA_044372935.1. Lineage (GTDB taxonomy): Bacteria > Bacteroidota > Bacteroidia > Chitinophagales > Chitinophagaceae > Sediminibacterium. The sequence goes on from JBILQZ010000076.1 coordinate 7,452, forward strand.
AGATGGTTTTTTTAATGTAAGTGCTACCCATGGTTTTCTACCAATAAAGGCGCCCATGGTTAAGTTGCCCAATTCATATGCAGATTTACAGGCGGTATTAGATCAAATGCCTGTTGTTTTAAATGATAATGAATTTGGATATTTAAATGAGATTGACGGGATAGTAGCGCCCACATTAGCAATAAAAAATCATGTAGCTGAAATTGAAAAAGAGGAAGACATTTTTATTTTGCAAGCATTATTTAGATCTTATAGCTTTTTGGCTTCTGCTTATTTGTTAGAACCTTCTTTTCAACAATTTAGAAAAGATGGGAAATACGGTAAAGCCAGAAATGTGTTGCCTGCAAATATTGCGATGCCTTTTTGTAAAGTAGCTGATAAGTTAAAAGTATTTGCTTGGTTAGATTATCATTACGCTTATTCATTAGGGAATTAT
>JBILQZ010000077.1:0-7725 GCA_044372935.1 Sediminibacterium sp.
TACTAGATCCTTGCCTAATAAATAAGTATTGCTCTCGTAATAAGTTTTAAAGAAATCAGATCCTATTTTTTTATAAGTTACATCAAAGCCTGCATACACCCATTCGTTCATGCGATTCCAAAGCGCCATGGTTTCATGGTCTCCTTGTTCCCATTTTAATAACATGGCTTGCGCTGCTTTTTGAATTGGTGCTTCTTTTTCGGCCTCTTCTTTAGACATACCGCCCGCCATTAAAGCTTCCACTTCGGCTTTATAAGCATCATTGTATTTTACATAGTAGTCTCCTACAAAATGATCTCCTTTTTGATTTGTTGTTGCTGGCGTAGCTCCGTTGGCAAATAATTGCCAAGCAATCATACTTTTACAAATATGAATCCCTCTATCATTCACAATGCAGGTCTTCACCACTTCATTGCCTTGTAGTTTTAATATTTCTGCGATACTCCAACCTAAAAAATTATTTCTTAGATGACCTAAGTGTAAAGGCTTGTTGGTATTAGGAGAGGAATACTCCACCATGATTTTTCTTGGTTGGGCAGTAGGGGTAACCAGCTTTGAACTGTTCACGTTTTGTAAATAATCCAACCAAAATGCATTGCTAATTGTAAAGTTTAAAAATCCTTTTACAATATTAAAGTCAGTAATAATACCTGGCATATTTGCCTTAACATGATCCCCTAAAGCTTGGCCTAATTCATCCGGATTTTTGCCTAATTGTTTTACAAAAGCAAAAAGCACAATGGTATAATCTCCTTCAATTTCTGGCTTAGTGGCATTCACTAATACCTGTTCACTTTTTATTTGAACTTGATAGATTTCTTGGAGTGCATTGGCAGTTGCCTGCTTTAATTGTTGGATCAGTTGCATAAAATAGTATTACCGTCCGCAAAAGTAATTAATTAAGATTACCTTTACGCATCCATGTTGAAACTACACGAATTTATAAGCAAATTAATTCTAGACCTAATTGATGGGGTGTACCCATTGTTTAGGAGGTTGATGCCATTGCAAACCTTTCGTTATGCCGCTTGTGGAGGCGGGAATACCGTACTCGATATCCTGCTGTTTTTCATCTCTTATAATTACATTTTGGAGCTACAAGCGGTTCATATTGGTTGGTTGACCATTAGTCCCCATATTGCCTCTTTCATGATCAGCTTTACAGTGACCTTTCCAATAGGCTTTTATTTGAGCAGGTATGTGGTGTTTCAGGAAACATCTGTACGTAAGACCAAGCAGTTATTTAGGTATTTTATGGTGGTGTTAGGATGTATCTTTTTGAACTATATCTTCTTGAAACTATTTGTAGATGCCATGGGTTGGAATGCCACTGTTGCAAAGATCGTAACCACCTTTTTTGTGGTCATTTTCAGTTATACCAGTCAGAAAAACTTCACTTTCAAAACTAAGAAGGACTAGTTCGACTGCCTTTTCTTCCCATTTTTTTAGGTTTTTATGCCAATTCAGTGCTCATTTTGTGCCTTTAAACTGCCATTATTGCCATTTTTTGCATTTGGACAGTATGGCATAATGATTGAACTATAGGTTTCAATTAATCATTGAAAATCAATCATTATGGGAAAAATTATAGGAATTGACTTAGGTACCACAAATAGTTGTGTATCAGTTATGGAAGGTGGTGAGCCAGTAGTAATTGCGAATGACGAGGGTAGAAGAACCACGCCATCGGTAGTAGCTTTCTTGAAGAATGGAGAGCGTAAAGTAGGTGATCCAGCTAAAAGACAAGCGATCACGAATCCAGAAAACACCATCTCTAGTGTGAAGCGTTTTATGGGTCGTCGTTTCAATGAAGTAACAAGTGAGTTAAGCTTAGCTAGTTATAAAGTAGTTAAAGGGGATAACGATACAGTGCGTGTTCAAATTGAAGACCGCATGTATACACCTCAAGAAATCTCTGCAATGGTGTTACAAAAGATGAAGAAAACTGCAGAAGATTATTTAGGTGCAGAAGTAACAGATGCAGTAATTACTGTACCTGCTTATTTTAACGATGCTCAAAGACAAGCAACTAAAGAAGCGGGTGAGATTGCAGGATTGAATGTTCGTAGAATTGTAAACGAGCCAACTGCAGCTGCATTAGCTTATGGTTTAGATAAAAAGAATGTAGAGCAAAAAATTGCTGTATTCGATTTAGGTGGTGGTACTTTTGATATCTCTGTTCTTGATTTAGGGGACGGTGTATTTGAAGTAAAATCTACCAATGGTGATACACATTTAGGTGGTGATGACTTTGATAAAGTAATCATGGATTTCTTAGCTGACGAATTCAAAAATCAAGAAGCAATTGATTTAAGAAAAGATCCAATGGCTTTACAACGTTTAAAAGAAGCGGCTGAAAAAGCAAAAGTAGAATTGAGTTCTTCTTCTGAAACAGAAATCAATTTGCCATATATCACTGCGGTGGATGGTGTTCCTAAGCACTTAGTGTTAAAATTAACAAGAGCTAAATTTGAATCTCTTGCAGATGATTTATTTGCACGTTGTTTAAAGCCTTGTGAAGCTGCATTGAAAGATGCTGGTTACACGACATCTCAAATTGATGAAGTAATCTTAGTAGGTGGATCTTCTAGAATTCCTAAAGTACAAGAAATTGTAGAGAAGTTTTTTGGAAAGAAACCAAACCGTTCTGTAAACCCAGATGAGGTAGTTGCAATTGGTGCAGGTATCCAAGGTGGTGTATTAACAGGAGATGTGAAAGATGTATTGTTATTAGACGTTACACCTTTGAACTTAGGTATCGAAACAATGGGTGGTGTAATGACAACAATGATTGCATCTAACACAACTATCCCAACTAAGAAAACAGAAATCTATTCTACAGCTAGTGATAACCAACCTGGTGTTCAGATCCATGTTATACAAGGAGAGCGTCCAATGGCTGCTCAAAATAAAAGCTTAGGTATGTTTAACTTGGATGGTATTCCACCAGCACCAAGAGGCGTTCCTCAAATCGAAGTAACTTTTGATATTGATGCGAACGGTATCTTAAACGTAAGCGCTAAGGACAAAGGAACAGGTAAAGAACAAAAAATCAGAATCGAAGCAGGTAGTGGTTTAACGAAGGAAGAAATCGAGAAGATGAAAGCCGAGGCTAAAGCAAACGAAGCAAGCGATAAGATAGAGAAAGAAAGAGTAGAAAAATTGAACGAAGCGGACAGCTTGATTTTCCAAACTGAGAAACAATTGAAGGAATTTGGTGAAAAAATCCCTGCTGATAAAAAAGCACCAATTGAATCAGCTTTAGAAACATTAAAGGTAGCACACCAAGCACAAGATGTTACACAAGTAACTGCAGCTTTAGAAGCTATGAATGCTGCATGGACTGCTGCTAGTGAAGACATTTACAAAGCACAACAAGAAGGTGGTGCTGCAGCTGGACCAGATGCAGGTGCTCAATCAGGCGGACAAGCTTCAAATGATACAGTAGAAGATGCTCAATTTGAAGAAGTAAAGTAAGATTTACCTTAAAATAGCTTGAATTTAAAGCCCCTTCCGTTCAACGGAAGGGGCTTTTTTATGCATATATTATACACATGGATTTTAAATTTTATTGATAATCAATGGTTTAATTGGTAATAAGAAGTCTCATATTACTAATATTATTATATAAGACATATTTCTAGTTATAAACATAATAATAGAAAAAATTCTAAGAGTAAATTCTATTAAATTCGCGCGCAGGGGGTTTGTCCTTATATATTATAAATAATTTCATATGAATTTTCGATTAAAAGATGGTTTAATTAAATTAACATTTTTTTTAATAGTTTTTTTAACTTTCAAATCAACACAAGCTGCAAAGCTCTATTTTAATGATATTTATAAAGCAAATGGTAGTTCATATACAATTCAACCAAGTTCCTTAAATGGTATAAGTTCTATAACAGGATCAGGTTTTAAGTTTACTTCTGCAAACCCTGCTGATGTTAGTTTTTCTGGTAATAATATTGCTGGTATTCTAACATATACTAATTCATCCAATCAACAAATTAATATTTATGGTGTTATTTCAAGACAAAATAAAGCAAATGGTAATACTATGGCAGTTAATTTCATGCCAACTGATAATACCTATACTACTGTAACTGGAGAAGGCTATATTTTGGTAATACCTTCTAAAGAAGGTTCTTTTCAAGATGGAAATAATGTTGGTACTTCATCAGATCCTATTGCTTCTGTGTTAAATGATGTACTTGCAACTCAAAATTCTTCACCAATTATTTCTGTAAATGATGTTACTGTTAATAATACTGATTCTTATGCAGTATTTACAATTTCATTATCAAGAGTTGCTAATGCGATTACTACATTTACTCCTACTGTGTCTTCTGTTACAGCTACATTAAATACAGATTACACTAACAGTATGCAGTATTATAATGGAAGTACTTGGGTAAATATATCAACAACAGTTTCGATTGCACAAAATGCAACAAGTATTCAAATTAGAGTACCTATTTTAAATTCTGGTGCTGTATCTAATAAAACTTTTAACTTAAATACTGGTACAGTAACAGGTAGTAATGTGTTAAATAGTGATGGTGCTTATGGAATAGGTACTATTTTACCAACACCAGCTATCACTTTTTCTGGCACATTGAGTGCATTTACAACTTGTGCCAACATTGCTTCGGCAGCTCAATTTTTTACGATTTCTGGAACATACTTAACATCGAATATTGTAATAGGTTCATTAACAGGATATGAATATGCTTTAAGTGCAAATGGTACATATAGCTCATCCTTAACAATTGCACCTACAAATGGCAATATTACTAATACAGCTATTTATGTTCGACTTTCAAGTAGTGCAACAACTGGTGCTGGAGGTAATATCACAATTTCATCAACAGGTGCAACAACTCAAAACGTAGCTACTGGTTCAGCAACTATCAATTCAGTTCAATTTAATTCTACACCTGTATTAACAGTATTAGCAAGAAACCAATATTTGTATTCACTTACTGCTACAACCAATAGTAATAATTCAATTACTTTTACTTCTACAACTACTTTGCCAGCTTGGTTATCACTTTCAAGTTCTGCTCAAACAAATGGTCAACAAATTGGCGGAACAATTAGTAGTCCAGGTGCGGTTGCTGGTGACTTAAATGGAAATATTTACGCTGTTGAAAATTCAGGAACAAAAATTTGGAAAATTGCACCCGATGGAACTACAACTCAATTTGCTATTAAAAATCGGAATACATATACATATGGAGGTGCTATTGTTATTGGACATTATTTATATATTAGTTATTACACAGGATCAAATACTGGAGGTATTGCTCAATATGATATTAATGTCGTCAATCCAACCGGGGTTGATTTGATAACTGGGGTTGATTTTTTAAGTCTTACTTATAATAATGGCTTTTTATATGGAGCCAACTATTCAGGAAGTAAAATTTATAAAATTGCAATTAATGAAGCAAGCCCAGCAAGTAGTACAAGTAGTGTATATATATCAAATTCTTATATTTCTTCTCCTTTTGGCCTTGCATTTAATGCATCAGGAGATTTGTTTGTTGCTGAATATAACAGTAACGTTATAAAAAAATTCGCTGCTGGTTCAACTACAACATCTTCACTTGTTTTGACTGGATTATCATCTAACCCATCAGATGTAAAAATTGACGCCAACAATAATATATATATAAGCTTCAGTGGATCGCTTCCAATTAGGAAATATACTCCAGATTTAAGCTCTTATATTACTGTTTCAGGAGCAACTAATTATGTTTGGGGGATGTCCTTAAACGCCAATGGTACATTGTTTTATGGTGATTTTTCAGGAAATAAGATTTATACACTTCAGACCAATGCTAATTTATCAGGTACGCCACAAACACCACAAGTTGGTCAGTATCCAATTGTTTTAAAAGCAAATGATTTAAATTGTAATGCTACACAGAACTTTACCATTACAGTTTTGCCAAATGTACCCATGCCAGTAACATCTCAGTCTGCAACTGCGGGTTATGGTTCGGCTACTGTTACTTTTACTCCTCCAACAGATAATGGAGGTGCAACTGTAACTAGTTATACTGTAATTTCAAGTCCGGGTAATTATTCTGTTACTTCTTCTGGAAGTCCAGTGACTATAACTGGATTAACAAGTGGAACTTCTTATACTTTTCAAATATATGCAACCAATAGTGTTGGAAATAGTACAATTGTTACTACAGCACCTATAACAGTTCTATCACCTCCTTCGCTTACAACTGGCACTTTAAAAACATTTACTTCTTGTTCTGGTTGTACAATACAACCTCAATCATTTACAGTCGCTGGTACAAATTTAAGTTCGAGTATCGTTGTTACTGCGCCTAATGGATTTGAAGTGTCTAATGCTACATCAGGTACATATAGTTCTACTTTATCATTAACTCCAACCTCTGGCACATTGGCTACTACAAATGTTTATGCAAGATTAATCAATAGTGCCACAAATGCATCAAGTGGTATTTTTACTGTTGCTTCTACTGGCGCGGTTTCAAAAACAGTAACAGCCACTGTAAATACTGATAATGCTTTAAATTTTGATGGAGTAAATGATATTGTTTCTACTGCAAGTAATATTACTTCATTAAATATCACAGGTGACATAACTGTAGAGACATGGATTCGCTTGAATCAAATGCCTTCGGATTATGTTCGGTTAATTGGAAAGGGTAGCCCAGACGAAAGGACATATGGACTTTGGTTATATAGTGATGGTTCTTTATTATGGCAACAATATACACCAGGCATAAAAAATTTAATAACAAATAGTTCTATAATTCCAGTTGGGAAATGGACACATATCGCAGTTACTAGAATCGGAAGTAATGTTAAGATATACTTAAATGGAGTTGAACTTGCTACTTCAATTTCATTTATTGGTACGGCTAATTCTTCTACAGCCCCATTACAAATTGGAGGGTCTTCATCTATACATGCTCTCTTAAATGGAAGTATGGACGAAGTAAGAATATGGAATGTAGGTAGAACCTCTAGTCAGATTTCTAATTCTTATTTATCAGAATTAGTTGGAGACGGGAATGCTAATGAGACTGGCTTAGTGGCTTATTACAATTTTAACCAAGGAATTGCAGGTGGATCAAACTCTTCTATTTCTGTAATTGAAGACAGAACCTCAAATGGGTTTTCTGGTACACTAACAAATTTTGCTAAATCAGGGTCTACTTCCAATTTTGTAGCTGGGTTTGTTCCTCAAATTTCTGGTCAGTCTATTTTAAATAAAGGATTAACAACAAACTATACAAATGGATTAACAGGTGGTACATGGTCATCTAGTAATACTAATATCGCAACTGTTAATGCATCCACTGGTGTAGTTACAGGGGTGAATCCTGGTACAAGTACTATTACTTATTCCGTTTGCGAAAAAACAGTTACTAATGTTGTGACCGTGGTTGAACCTACAATTACAAAAACGGGTTCTTTAACAGCATTTAATACTTGCTTGGGTACAGCATCTGCAGCACAAACATTTACGGTGAGTGCTCAATATTTAACTGCAAATATGGTATTAACCGCCCCAGCTGGTTATGAATTATCCACTGATGGCGCTACTTATTCTTCCAATTTAAGTATTGCGCCAACAGCTGGCACAGTAAGTGCAAGATCAATCTACGTTAGATTGTCAACAGCTTCAGTTAATGGGCAATCTGGAAATATTTCAATAACATCTACAGGTGT
>JBILQZ010000078.1:0-7711 GCA_044372935.1 Sediminibacterium sp.
TGCCGCAGCTGCTAATTTATAAGGGGCAATGCCTTTTACTTTATCGCCGTTGGCAAAATCACGCGCATAAGCTTCGGTGTATAATTCAATTCTATCTGTACCTGTTTTTGCTGCCCCTTCAACCATTTGCAAACTAGGATCTACAAAGATGGACACGCGAATACCAGCCTTTTTAAATACGCTAATTATATCTGTCAAATAAGCTTGTTCTGTAATGGTATCCCAACCGTGGTCACTTGTTAATTGATTGAGTGCATCCGGCACTAATGTAACTTGAGCTGGTTTAGTAGCTAATACAAGTTCCACAAATTTTTGTTCCTTAGGATTGCCCTCTATGTTGAACTCTGTATGTATATTTTGTTTTAAATCATAAACGTCTTGGTAGCGAATATGTCTTTCGTCGGGTCTTGGATGCACGGTGATACCTTGTGCGCCAAAACGCTCGCAATCCAATGCTACTTTTAAAAGGTCGGGGTTATTACCACCACGACTATTTCTTAGGGTAGCTATCTTATTTATGTTTACACTTAAATGAGTCATGAGCAAATTTAAGTTAATTTTGCATCTCAATTATCACCTCATGGCTTATTCTAATTTAGAAGCTTGTTTATTGGATTTAGAGCGTAACGGACAACTACTCCGTATTAAAGAGGAAGTAGATCCCCATCTCGAAATGGCGGCGATCCATTTACGCATTCATGAACAAAAAGGGCCAGCTATTTTATTTGAAAAAGTAAAGGGTTCAAAATTCAGGGCCACTTCAAATATTTTTGGGACTTTAGAAAGAAGTGAATTTATTTTTAGAGATACATTGCCACAGGTGAAAAAATTAATTGAAATTAAAATTGATCCTGTTGCAGCGTTAAAAAATCCATTGGCTGCTTTAAGTGCATTGCCTGCAGCAATCCATGCGTTGCCTAACAAAAATCCAATCAGCCAACCGGTTACATACGAAGAAATTAAGATCAGCGATTTGCCCTTAATCAAACATTGGTCGATGGATGGAGGTGCATATGTAACCTTGCCACAAGTGTATACAGAAGATGCAGATAAACCAGGTATCGCCAATAGTAATTTAGGGATGTATCGAATTCAATTAACGGGCAATGAGTATGAATTGGATAAAGAGATTGGGTTGCATTATCAATTGCATAGAGGGATAGGTGTGCATCAAACAAAAGCCAATAAAAAAGGCATGCCTTTAAAAGTAAGTTGCTTTGTGGGTGGACCACCTGCACATAGTGTGGCTGCGGTGATGCCACTTCCGGAAGGATTAAGTGAAATGAATTTTGCTGGGGTATTGGCTGGTAAAAGATTTGGCTATACCTATAAAGACGGTTATTGCTTAAGCACGGACGCTGATTTTGTGATTACAGGAGAAGTATATCCAGGAGAGAATAAACCGGAAGGACCTTTTGGAGACCACTTGGGTTATTATAGTTTACAGCATCCTTTTCCATTGATGCGTGTACATAAAGTGTATGCAAGAAAAAATGCCATCTGGGCTTTCACGGTGGTAGGGCGTCCTCCTCAAGAAGATACAAGTTTCGGTCAATTGATTCATGCTATGACTGGTGCAGCTGTATCCAATGAGATTCCCGGTTTAAAAGAAGTACATGCAGTAGATGCTGCAGGAGTACATCCATTATTATTAGCCATTGGAAGTGAACGTTACACACCCTATTTAACCAATAAACAACCGGCAGAAATTTTAACCATTGCCAATCATATTTTGGGAACAGGGCAATTGAGTTTAGCAAAATTTGTTTTCATTACGGCGGATGAAACCAATCAATTGTCTACCCATCATGTACAGGAATATTTTGAATACATTTTAGCTAGACTTGATTTGGCAAATGATATTCATTTTTATACTAAGACCACCATGGATACATTAGATTATTCTGGGGATGGATTAAATACTGGATCCAAAGTGGTTATTGCAGCTTATGGCGATGTAAAAAGAAATTTAGCAACGGCTGTTCCTGCTAGGTTAACAGCATTGAATATGGATGCTAGTTTAGTAATGCCTGGAGTGGTTGCGGTGAATTCAGCTGCTTATACCACCGCAGCATTGCAAAAAGCATTAGAAGGGCAGGGTGCCACTTTGTTGAATCAAGAAGGGGTTGTGATGATTATAAGAACAGAAGATGCTAACTGGATGGCCAGTGAATTAAATAATTTCTTGTGGGCAGCTTTTACGAGAACAAATCCTTCTCATGATATGGATGCTATTGACGCTTATACCACCAATAAACATTGGGCTGCAAATGGTCCATTGGTATTTGACGCTACTATTAAACCACATCATGCACCTCCTGTATTAAAAGATGCAGCAATTGAAAAAAGGGTAGATGCTATTTTAGAAAAGTACGGCTATTAAGCTGATACTTCGATCCAAGTATGGTCTGCTAATAATTTAACCGTAGCAATAAACTGAGCGAAAGGTCCTGCACCACCGCCCCATTCATGTGGAGCCACCATTGATAATACATGACTGCCGTCTTGTTTTTCATACACATGGTAAATCTGTCCAATCTGTGGCTTGAAGGTGATTTTTGCTTCGTAAATCATCATGCTTAATTCCTTACGTTTACGGATCTCTTGTGCTTGTCTTGCCAATAATTCAATTTGTTCTTTAATTTGGTTCAACTGCATATTGGTTTGGTCTTCCATCGCAGACAAAGCTTTGTGTTTAATCACACCTTCTTTGGTAGGACGGATGGCTACGCTACCAGCAGAAGAAGCATAGGGAAGCACACTCAATTGTTTATGGTACACTTCGGTATTCTTAAAAGGTGTTTGATCCTCTTTTAATCCTTCATGGGTTACTTTTAAAAACCCGTTGGCTAAAATTTCATGCGTTACTTTAAGATGAAGGGATTCCTCTTTAAAAAATTGCACAGTCAAACAAGAAGCGTTATTGATTTCGGCACTAATGGTATCAGCCAATGCTTTGTTTTCGAATTCCATGGGCTGTCCATTTGGATTGACCTGGTATTGTGCATAGAAAGCATCATTTTCTAAATTCACCCAATTGTGGCTAAAACTTAACAGATGACCGTTTGTCACCGTCTCTATTTTATAATTACCTGATTTAGGCACCATTTGGTATTCGAAATCACATTTCTCTGGAAATAGCTGCCAGCTCGCTAAAAAATTATACGCTTGAACCATAGTAAATACAACAATTTTTGACTTGAATGGTTGAGTGAAATGGGCAATAAATTAATTTATTTCAACATAATTAGGCTTCTCAATGAAATTGGAATTGTACTTATACCTGAGATTGGTTATTAGGCTAAAATTCCATGGACTTAATTGCAAATTTGTTCTAGGAAAGTAAAAACCTTTTAATTCGATGGTGCCAAAAATTAGGTTCTCATTTCTGACCCTTATGCCTGTCCCTAAAGAACTAAAGATATCTCCTTTTAAAATTGGGTCTCCCACGGTTCTGATATAAGTGATATTGCCAAAAACAAAAGGAGCAGATTTAAAGCCCCAAATTGCTCGGTTATTATACAGTACAGTTTCCCAGTTGGCAGTGAGTCTTGTACCTCCTTTTATTTGTTCTTTATTCAATTGAGGGATGCCATAAATACTATTGATTCTTAATGGGTCGTTGTATTTATTCTTTAAGGTTTGTGTAAAACTCAGGTTCAAAATCTGACGATACCCAAAGCCATTGTTTAAGTATTTTAATTTACTAAACTGCTCTAGGCTTGCTAGGAATCTAAAATCTTGCAAGCCTTGATCCATATAACTACTGGCGATATTTGCAATAATATGGGTGTAGTTTTCTTTTTTTGAAAGTTTGTATTGTTCAAATTTAAATCCAAGATAGGGTGCAATCTCTCCCTCAATTTGATACCTACCTGTAGTCCATGTCAAGGTTCGTCCAATGGGTAAATCCTCGTACCTGCCTAGTCCGTATAAATAACGCGTTCTGTAGACAGATTGGCGAACAATTGTATAGGAAACAAAATCTGCAATTAAATTTTGATAGTTTCTATCAAATTGTAATAGATAGTCGATTGGTCTTTCATTAAAATTATTTTCAAGGTGACGATACTGTAAAAATTGCCTGTCTTCATTTGCTTGAATAACTTTCTTTGGCTTGGTTACCTGATAGCCAATCCAGATATCTTTATGTATTAAGTTGTAATTCAATTGTTGTTCAAAAATATCTTTCCAACTATCTGGGAAGACATTTAAATTATTCGCTTCTAAATATTCCATTCCGCCTAGCCATTTGCTGTTAGGGTGGAGGATTGGCCTTTGCACACTTATGTATTTTCTTCTGGCGGATAAAACATTGTTGGCCATGTTATTTCCGAACTCATTCATGCCTGCATTCACAGAAATAAAACTACCCATAATATTACTCAATCCAACATCATAGCCCCATCCTGATTTTGGGGTCCTTTCATTTTCAAAATTCTGAATCAATTGAACACTATTACCAGTGCCACCTAGATTGATATTATTCACTTTCGCACTATATGCCTTGCTATTGTTAACGAGTATTTCACCGCCATAGGAGAATAAGTCTTTGGTGACTACAATCAGGTCTACTTGATTGGTATCATAAGGAGTTGGAATCGCAGTTATTTTGGCATCTTGTATATAGGCAAGGTCTCTTAACCATTTTTCGTTGTAGGCTATTATAGATGGATCAAATAAATCCCATTCTTTAAAGAATAAATTTTCTCTAATGGCTCTAGTATTAGAATTGGAATGTAATTTATTACCGAGTCTAGAGAAAAAATCTTTAAAGGTAGATTCTTTAGAATCTATACTGGATGAGAAGTTATGTTGTTCAATCGTAATACTATTGATTCTTTTTCCTGTATAGGATTTTAAAGAGGCAATGTTATTGAATAAGTAGATTCTTGTGCTGTCCGTCATCGAAGGGGCTTTGCCCGTGACAGCTTCTTTAATCTTATTGATTAAGCTTGTTTGTGCCTTGAGATGATGCGCAAACAAGCTTAATAAAATAGTGATGAATAGAATCGATTTACGCATTCGGTTATAGCACTTTTACTGCTCTTTGTTTTAAGGAAGCGATAGGTATATTGAGCATTTTTCCAATTGATTTACCATTGCGGTAGCTAATGACTCTCAAGATGGTTACATCTTCTGGAAGAAATACAGGGCCTTTAAATTGACTGCTATATTCATCTGGCATAGATTCATCTATAGTGTAATAAAAATCCAATCCATCCACTTCACCTTCCATATGTGCATACAATTCTCCTTTGGTGTTTAAAGAAGTTGTTACAATAGGGTCGTAGATACTTTTAGCGTATTTAATTTTCAAAGTATCTAGAATATTAAAATGGTGCTCTACTTTATTAGAAAATTTATTCCAATCTTTTTTTGATTTTTGAGACCAAGCAACTTCTGCGATGGCCATTAATCTAGGCCAAGCCATGTACTCGAGGTTTCTGATATTCTGTAATTGCTCCGTCCATAAATTACCTTGGTTCCCAAGAATATATTTTTCATCTGCACCATCTGGAACGGGCTCGAAGCTGTAGGTCTTCTTCATTCTTAGGCCTGCATAAACAGCGCCTTCTGCAGTAGCTTCTCCTTGATAATAATCCAGGTAATTATGTGAGCTAGGGCTCATAACAACGGCATGTTTTTGTTTTGCTGCTTCAGCGCCACCTTTTACACCTCTCCAACTCATCACTGCAGCTTCTGGAGCTAAGCCACCTTCTAAAATTTCATCCCAACCCATTAATTTTTTCCCTTTGGATTGCATGATTTTTTCGACACGACGCACAAAATAACTTTGCACCTCTTCTTGGTTCTTTAAATTTTCCTTTTGCATCAAGGATTTGATGTCGGCACTTTTTGCCCAATTGTTTTTTGCCGTTTCGTCTCCACCCATATGGATGTATTCAAAAGGGAATAGAGTAGCCAGTTCTCCAAATATAATATCCAAGTAGTCGTAAACTTCTTTTTTAGAGGGATCTAAATTGTTATCAATTTTTGCAGTGATATGTCCATTCATGCCAGTCCAATCAATAAACTCTTCGCCTGTGTTCACTTGATAAGGATAATTTGGGGTGGTGCTTAATTGTGGGTAAGCTGCTAAAAATGCCATACTATGTCCAGGCACATCAATCTCAGGCATGATTTCGATGTTTTTAGTTTTGGCATAAGCAACCAATTCTTTTATATCCTCTTGGGTGTAAAAACCACCATAGGTTTTTGGTTCTTCGCTTGCTGGCTTGGTGATATTATGCCATTTTCCAATTCTGTTTGGTCTCCATGCACCAACTGAAGTCAATTTTGGCAAGGCTTTAATTTCGACCCTCCAACCATGGTCATCAGTCAAATGAAAATGCAATCTGTTTAATTTATACAGAGCCATCTCGTCCATCATTTTTTTAACTTCTGCAACGGTAAAGAAATGACGACTTACGTCCAACATAAATCCCCTCCATTCAAATCTTGGCTGGTCTGTTATTTGAACATTTGGCATCGTCCATTGAATAGTACTGTTTACTTGATTACTATAGATGGCCGGAGGAAGTAATTGTAAAATACTTTGCCATGCATATAAAGCACCTGCATAAGTTTGTGCTTTTACTTGTATTCCTTTTTCGGTTACATTTAATTGATAGCCTTCTTTGCCTAATGTATTGTCTTGAACTTGCTCAAAATGAATTGTTGCATTTTTTTGATTGACAGGAACGATGGTTTTGCCAGTAGCTGTCTTTAACCTATGAGCAATTTCCTTTTCTAATCCTTCAAAACTAGTTGGAAGCTGAATACTAACTTGCTTGGGCAATTTAAATACACCCCCATTTACCTTGATTGAACTTGGTTCTGGAATGAGCTTTATTTGTTGTGCATTGAGTTGAATAAAAGCCAATGAAGCGAATAGGAATGAAATGATTTTTTTACGTTGCATAAGTTTCATTTTGTCGTTGCTTAAAGGTACTGAAAATAAAAAAGCCCGGCCACATTTCTGCAACCGGGCTGTATAGATCTTATCCACTTGTTTGCAAGGCATTCAAGTGTTTTGTGGATACTTAGATTAGTATCTGTAAGCGTCAGACTTAAATGGACCTGCTTTAGGTATACCTAAGTAAGCTGCTTGCTCGTCTGTTAATTCATCTAATTGAGCACCTACTTTTGCTAAGTGTAATCTTGCTACCTTCTCATCTAAATGCTTAGGTAATACATACACTTTGTTTTCGTAGTTCTTGCTATTTGTCCATAATTCTATTTGAGCTAAAGTTTGGTTAGAGAAAGAGTTACTCATCACAAAAGATGGGTGACCAGTCGCACAACCTAAGTTTACCAAACGTCCTTCTGCCAATACGATAACATCTTTACCATCGATATTATATAAATCAACCTGTGGTTTGATAGTATCTTTAGTGTGACCGTAATTCTTATTCAACCAAGCCATATCAATTTCAATATCAAAGTGACCGATATTACAAACAATCGCTTTGTCTTTCATTGCTCTAAAATGCTTTTCGTTGATCAAGTCGCGACAACCAGATGCAGTTACAATAATGTCTGCTTCTTTTACTGCATCAATCATGCGCTTTACTTCAAATCCGTCCATTGCAGCTTGCAATGCACAAATTGGATCAATTTCAGTTACAATAACGCGACATCCAGCACCACGTA
The DNA here is from genome assembly GCA_044372935.1 of Sediminibacterium sp. Lineage (GTDB taxonomy): Bacteria > Bacteroidota > Bacteroidia > Chitinophagales > Chitinophagaceae > Sediminibacterium. The sequence goes on from JBILQZ010000078.1 coordinate 7,657, forward strand.
AAGAACCTGCAGAACCTTTACCTACGTCACCGTAAGAACCTACTACAGCTACTTT
>JBILQZ010000005.1:0-27224 GCA_044372935.1 Sediminibacterium sp.
AAGACGCACCCAGTGGTACTGCTATTTCATTGGCAGAACAAATTATTGCAAACTTAGGCCGAAAAGATAATTGGATCAACGATGCGGCAAGTAACCCAAATCAAATTAGTATTAGATCGGAAAGAATAGATCCAGCACCTGGAACACATACAGTTGCTTACAGCTCCCCTATTGACACAATCGAAATCACCCATACCGCGCATACCAGACAAGGCTTTGCTGCGGGCGCAGTGTTAGCGGCGGAATTTGCTGCAAACAAAAAAGGGGTATTTACGATGAAAGAAGTACTCGGATTATAATAGTACGCCACCAATGAATGGCAAAAGTCATTAACTTTGTTTTCCAAAACGCTCCTTATGATACCTAACTATTTACAAGACTTATTTAAAGCACAAAGCTACGATCCAAATAACTTTTTCTTGATCGCAGGCCCTTGTGTTGTAGAAGATGAAGCCTTGGTCATGGAGATAGGCGACAAAGTGTCTACCATATGTAAGAACTTAGGTATCCCTTATGTTTTTAAGGCGAGTTATAGAAAAGCAAATCGAACCAGTGCCAATTCATTTACAGGTATTGGAGATGACACTGGGATGGAATTAATAAAGAAAGTAGGTGCAACCTATAATGTCCCTACTACCTCCGATATTCATGCGCACGAAGAGGCTGCTATTGCAGCTGAGTTTATAGATATTTTACAGATCCCTGCTTTTTTATGTCGTCAAACAGATTTGTTGGTAGCGGCGGCAGCAACAGGAAAAATTGTCAATGTAAAAAAAGGACAATTCTTAAGTGGCGCTTCTATGAAATTTGCAGTGGATAAAATCAAATTAGCAGGCAACGATAAAGTGATGCTAACTGAAAGAGGTAACACTTTTGGTTACCAAGACTTAGTAGTGGATTACAGAAATATTCCAGCCATGGCCGAGAATAACGTGCCTGTGATTATGGATTGTACGCATTCTTTGCAACAACCTAATCAAACCTCAGGCATCACAGGTGGCAACCCAAGCTTAATTGAAACAATTGCTAAAGCCGCCATTGCAACCGGAGCAGATGGATTATTTATTGAGACACATCCAAATCCTGCTGTCGCAAAAAGTGATGGCGCCAATATGTTGAAATTGGATTTACTAGCACCTTTATTAGAGAAATTAGTACGCTTAAGAAAGGCAGTAATCTAATACTTTAAAGGATTGCGTTTGCCTAAGAGGATATAATGCTTCATCCCTCTCCAAAAAGCCAAGACCATATAGATGATCACTGGTGATCCAAAGGTCAAAAAAGAGATATAAATAAACCAGGTCCTTATTTTGGAGCTGGCAATCCCCAATCGTTCTCCTATGGCGGAACAAACGCCAAAAGCATGTAATTCTAGGAAATCTCTTAGTTTTTGCATTTTGATGGTTTAAACTGGAACCAAATCTAGCTAAAAAAGTGGAGATAAAGTGCATTTTTTGCTCGTACCGAGGGTCATTTTGGCTTACCTTTGCATCAGTTTTTAAACCTAAAAATGACAACTATGGCTTTTGATATCGAAATGATCAAAAAAGTATATGCTGAAATGCCAGCAAAAGTAGAAGCGGCTCGTAAAATGTTAGGACGCCCTTTGACTTTATCTGAGAAAATTTTATTCTCTCATTTACATACTGACCAAAAATTAGAAGGCTTCGAAAGAGGTGGTTCTTATGTTGATTTTGCACCAGACCGTGTAGCAATGCAAGATGCAACTGCTCAAATGGCTTTATTGCAATTTATGCAAGCGGGTCGTCCAAAAGTGGCTGTACCAAGTACGGTGCATTGTGATCACTTGATCTCTGCAAAAGTAGAAGCAAAACAAGACTTACAAGTTGCGACGACAGAAAGTAAAGAAGTGTATGATTTCTTAGCGTCTGTGTCTAATAAATATGGTTTAGGATTCTGGAAGCCAGGTGCAGGTATTATTCACCAAGTAGTTTTAGAAAACTACGCCTTCCCAGGTGGTATGATGATTGGCACCGATTCACATACGGTAAACGCAGGTGGTTTAGGTATGTTGGCGATTGGTGTTGGTGGTGCTGATGCTTGTGATGTAATGGCAGGCTTAGCATGGGAATTAAAATGGCCTAAATTAATTGGTATCAAATTAACTGGAAAGTTAAACGGTTGGACGGCTCCAAAGGATGTGATTTTAAAAGTGGCTGGTATCTTAACTGTAAAAGGTGGTACTGGTGCGATCGTAGAATATTTTGGTGAAGGTGCAACTAGCATGAGCTGTACAGGTAAAGGAACAATTTGTAATATGGGTGCTGAAATTGGCGCCACTACTTCTACATTTGGTTACGATGCAAGCATGAGCCGTTATTTAACATCAACAGGACGTGCAGATGTAGCAGCTTTAGCGGACACTGTTGCTGAGCATCTAACTGCAGATGCAGAAGTATATGCAAATCCAGAAAAGTATTTTGATCAAGTGATTGAAATAGATTTAAATACATTAGAGCCACACTTAAACGGACCATTCACTCCAGATTTAGCAACCCCTATTTCTAAAATGAAAGAAGCAGCTGCTGCAAACGGATGGCCTACAAAAATTGAAGTGGGTTTAATTGGTAGCTGTACCAACTCTTCTTATGAAGATATTAGCCGTGCAGTAAGTTTAGCAAAACAAGTTGCTCAAAAAGGTTTGACAACTAAGGCAGAATACATGATCACACCAGGTTCTGAACAAGTAAGATACACCATTGAAAGAGATGGTTTCTTAGATGTATTCAGTCAAATTGGTGCAAAAGTATTTGCAAACGCATGTGGACCATGTATTGGTATGTGGGAGCGTGTTGGTGCAGAGAAAAAAGAAAAAAACACCATCGTACACTCATTCAACAGAAACTTTGCAAAGCGTGCGGATGGTAATCCTAATACCTATGCATTTGTGGGTTCTCCAGAATTAGTAACTGCATTAGCGATTGCGGGTGACTTAACTTTTAATCCATTAACGGATACATTAACCAACGATAAGGGCGAACAAGTTAAATTGGACCCTCCAACTGGTGATGAATTACCTGTAAAAGGATTTGCAGTAGAAGATGCAGGTTTCCAAGCACCAGCAGAAGATGGTTCAAAAGTAGTTGTAGCGGTAGATCCAGCATCTAAGCGTTTACAATTATTAGATCCATTTGCGGCATGGGAAGGAACAGATCTTACCTCATTAAGATTGTTGATCAAAGCAAAAGGAAAATGTACTACAGATCATATCTCTATGGCAGGTCCATGGTTAAAGTTCCGTGGTCACTTAGATAATATCTCAAATAACTTATTAATTGGTGCTGTTAACTTCTTCAACGAAAAAACAGACAATGTAAAGAGTCAAATCAATGGCAACTACGATACCGTGCCGAATACACAAAGAGCTTACAAAGCTGCTGGTGTTGGAACAATCGTAGTAGGTGACGAAAACTACGGAGAAGGTAGTTCTCGTGAGCACGCTGCGATGGAACCTAGACATTTAGGTGTTCGTGTGGTGTTGACAAAATCTTTTGCGCGTATCCACGAAACCAACTTGAAAAAGCAAGGTATGTTGGCATTGACTTTTGCAGACAAAGCAGACTACGACAAAATTCAAGAAGACGATAGCATTGATGTAACTGGCTTAACAAGCTTTGCGCCTGGCACACCGTTAACTTTAGTATTAACACATAAAGACGGAAGCACTGATAGCATCAAAGCAAACCATACTTATAACCAACAACAAATTGAGTGGTTTAAAGCAGGTGGCGCATTGAACATTATCAGAAAGCAAGTTGCTGGATAGTATTTTTAGTAGGCTTTTATAAGAAATATAAAGCCTACTAAAAAACACCTCTAAAAATTTCAAAAACCCTCTGAATTTTCAGAGGGTTTTTGTTTTCTTTTACTTTATGAATCTCCAGCTTAATTCAATTAAAATTTTAGCTTAATTTTAATGCATGATAAACACAGCACTTGTTTCTTTTGGCATGAGCGGAAAAGTTTTCCATGCACCATTTATATCAGCTAACCCAAATTTTAATTTAGTTGGCTGCTGGGAACGCTCTAGTAAAAATATTGAAGCAGCCTACCCTGGCACGAAGTCTTATAATAGTTATGAGGAATTACTAGCGGATCCAACGATTGATTTAGTTGTAGTGAATAGTCCAAACGATACGCATTATACTTATGCAAAAAGTGCTTTACTTGCTGGCAAACATGTGGTGGTAGAAAAGGCGTTCACTAATACATCGGCAGAAGCGCAAGAACTCAATGAACTTGCAAACAAGAAAGGATTGAAATTAGCAGTGTATCAAAATAGAAGGTACGATGCTGATTTTTTAACCCTACAAAAATTAATACAAGAAGATGAGATAGGCAGTTTAGTGGATGTGCATATCAATTTTGAAAGATATCGAACTACTTTAAGTCCCAAGAAACATAAAGAATCCGTGAGTACAGGATCAGGTTTGTTGTATGATTTAGGCCCTCATTTAGTAGACCAAGCTTTATTATTAGCTGGTATGCCTTTAGCGGTGTTTGCAGACATTAGAATTACTAGAAAAGTGGGTGTAGTGGATGATTATTTTACACTGATTTTATACTATCCATCCCACCGTATTACTTTAACTAGTGGCATGTTCTATATGACAGAAGGCACGGGGTATAAAGTATATGGCACTAAGGGCAGTTTTATTAAAAAGAGATCGGATGTACAGGAAGCAGATTTAATAGCGGGAAAATTGCCAAATAGTCCCAACTGGGGCGCTGAAGCAACAGAAGATTATGGCGTTTTATATACTGATATGAATGGCCTTATTACCAATAAAGTGATTCCAAGCATTCCAGGTAATTATGGATTGTTTTATGAAAAAATGGCGGACGCTATTTTAAACAATGGCCCTTTGCCAACTACTGCAACAGAAGGCACTAATATTATTCGTGTATTAGAAGCTGCTAGAAATAGTGCCTTCAATAAAAAAGTGGTAGGCGTTTAATTTATCTTATTCATGGCACATCCTTATTTAAAAAAGATTCAAAAAATATACGCTGCCAATGCAGATGCGGTCAATGCGAAGGGCGCAAAAGCATACTTATTGAATCAGTTTGAATTTTATGGTATTAAAACACCATTAAGAAGACAACTCTGCAAGGAATTTTACAAAGCCAATCCGATAAAGGACCATAATGAATTAAGCACGCTTATCAAAGAATGCTTTGGAGAACCAGAAAGAGAGTTACACTATTTTGCCATCGAACTTTTAGGACACCACAAGAAAATGTGGAGCAAGAAAACATTGCCCCTTATTGAATGGATGATCACGCACAATAGTTGGTGGGATTCTGTTGATAGCACGAATAGTCATGTGATTGGAAAATTCTTTTTAACCTACCCGGAATATATAGTCGAATACACTTCTAAATGGAATCGTTCAAGCAACAAATGGTTGCAAAGAATGAGCATTTTATTTCAGTTGATGTATAAAGACAAAACCAATACTACCTTACTTACCGAGTACATTGAATATTGTCAATTTGAAGAAGACTTTTTTATCCGCAAAGCAATTGGCTGGGCATTACGTAGTTATGCGAACACAGACCCAAAATGGGTCGTTCTGTTTGTAAAAGCACACCCGCAGCTTTCTAATTTATCTAAGCGCGAAGCATTAAAGCATTTGTAAATTTGAGTAGAAGCTATCGCGAGTCGAACATTCGAGCAAAGCGAGCTGAGAGACGAGGGATAGACTTGTATTCAAATTTGGAATGACGAGTTTAAAAAATAAAGCCCCGCAAATTGCGGGGCTTTAAAATATGGATCAAATAAAATGATTACATTTTTTTTGCGTCTTCCAAGAACTTAGCCAATCCAATATCCGTTAAAGGATGCTTCAATAAACCTAAGATAGAATCTAAAGGACAGGTACAAACATCTGCTCCAGCTTCAGCAGCTTTAACAATATGAAGGGCGTTTCTGATAGATGCCGCTAAAATTTGTGTATTGAAACCTTGTACATCATAGATGTGACGGATTTGACTAATCAAGTCCATACCATCCCAAGAACTATCATCTATTCTTCCAATAAATGGAGACACATAAGTAGCTCCTGCTTTTGCAGCTAAGATCGCTTGACCAGCAGAGAATACTAAAGTACAATTGGTACGGATACCATTGTCTGTAAACCATTTGATTGCTTTGATACCGTCTTTAATCATAGGTACTTTCACCACAATATTTGGATGAATCGCAGCTAATTTTTTACCTTCTTCTACCATTGTTGCAAAATCAGTAGATAATACTTCTGCACTGATATCGCCTTCCACTAATTCACAAATTGCTTTGTAATGCGCAGCAATGGCTTCTTCACCTTTCACACCCACTTGAGCCATTAAAGATGGATTCGTGGTAACACCATCTAAAATACCAAGGTCATTGGCTTCTTTGATTTGTGCTAAATTACCTGTGTCGATAAAAAATTTCATGTCTTAGTTTTTTTTTAGATACTACTGTATCCAAGTTTTAAAAAGTGGCAGGCTACTCACATCGCACCGCTCAACCGCCTATCCTTGCTGTATTCCTACCCTGGGGAGGTTCAGCAGGAGCTGGTCGTGTAAGACCTGCCGGTGCGAAGGTAGGAAAAACACATCGGTTTTCCTACCAATTTTGCATTGAATTCAGGTTGGAAAATCCAATAATTTGGTCATACCTATTACCTGGCACCCGATAGTAAACAAATATGGAATAGCTGTTCTCTGTCTCCCAATGGTCCCCTTCGGTCACACTGAAGTCATTCAATGGATTGGGATTTTGAATCGACCTAAGGATATAATTATAACTATAATAGCCTTGTTTTAAAAGTAGCCATTTTTGATAGCTTCTTTGTTGAGGATGCCAGTCCATTAGGGCATATTTATCGAGACTATTGCCAGTCAGCGCACCGGAGAGGTAAAGAGAAGCACCCTCAAATGGTAAACCGTCTTTTGGAAGGTAGGTAAATAAAACCCTAGCATAATCATTCTGATCTTCGGATCGGATGGATTCTGAATTACTAATGATCAATTGACCATTTAAATCTTTAAAGGTAAAATAAGGGATCACTGCCCTACTGATGTCTGGCTTTAAAATAATATTGGAACCATACCCAAGTTGTTGAATCTGCGCAATACGGTCTGTCCTGAACCTTAAATTTTGTAAATCCAACCACCTAGATTCTTTACCTGCCGGAAAAACAAAATCACGATCCGCATTGTACTCTATTTGATTCCCTCTTATAAAACTTGGGGTATTTGAAATCAATGCATCATTGAATCTCGTATTTTGCACCACTGCTACTTGTAAAAATTCAGGCTGAAAAAAACTGAGTTTCTTTACATCCAAAGTCAATTGGACTTTCTGATGTGATTTTGAGATGGACGCCTCAAATGGCTCCTGAATGCTAGCAGCAATAGGCACTTCCTGCTCGACTACATAAAACCTTTTTGTAAATACCAATTCTTTATGCCCACCTTGTCGATACACTTTCATTAGATAATTGCCCGATTTTGTGGGCCTAGAAGAAGCAGAAGGAAAACTAAATGCATAATGATAGTAGGCTTGTTGTGCAATGGATGAAATAGTGTAGTCTCTGATATTATTTTGTGTAAGTCCGCTGATATAATCAAATGGATTCAGTGGGACAGGTTTCCAATGGATATCCAATAATTCGATAGTATAAAAATACTGTTGGTATTGGGCCCTTAAATCATCAAATTGAATCAACAGGGTTTCTGTTGAATTTAAGGTAATGACTGGCAGTGCCAATGGTTTGCCTTTTGGAAAGACTAAGACCGTTTTAATATTGGAATCCAATACCTGATCTACCTGCACTTGTGCTTGTAAAGTGGTGACCAAAAAATAGATACCTAAAAAAAGCAAGCCCTTTTTCATTTGCAGTTGCAGTTGTTTACAGCTACGAATCTAAGTTGAATGCGCTAATTATAAAGATAAAAAACTAGATTTGATTAAATTTTACTGTTGAATACCGCATTTGAAATAGCAAAAAGAATTAGTTTTTACAAACAGAAAAACTATACTCGATTTATAGTTAGGCTATCTATCGCAGCAACTGCTATTAGTGTAGCAGCTATTTTACTCACTTTTTCAATTGTCAACGGTTTTCAAACGGAGATCAGTCAAAAAATTTATTCATTTTGGGGACAGGTACAAATCAGTGCTGTGAGCGGATCCACACTTGAAAATAAACCTGAGGTGGTACAACAAATTAAAACGCTCCCTGCTGTTCAAAAAGTAGCTGCTTACCTCAATCAGCCGATGGTATTAGCAAAGGAACTTGAAATCGAAGGACTTAATGCCAAAGGAATAGAGGATGTAACTGCTACACCCCAGGTAAGCAAAGGAAGAAGGTTGTCAAATGACCCGCTATCTATTGTAAAAGAAATTATGGTCTCAAAAACCATCGCCGATAAATTACAAATTAAATTAGGGGACCAAGTACGTCTTTATTTTTTTCAAAACGGTCAAGCACAGGAAAGAAAATTAACGGTAGTAGGCCTTTTTCATACGGGTATAGAAGAATATGATTCGAAAAATGTTTTTGTAGATTTAAAATTATTACAACAACTCATTCAATCACCAAATGCCATCACAGGTTACCAAATCTACCTGAATGAGCTTGGCAATATGCCTCAAACCCTATCTGCCATCCAGGCTATATTACCAGAAAATTGGGTAAGTAGCGCCAGTGCCGATGTGTATCCTCAATTATTTGATTGGATCGAAGTTCAAGCCATCAATCGAAACATTACCATCATCATCTTACTATTTATTGCGATCGTAAACTTAATAACTTGTTTATTGATTTTACTTTTGGAACGCATTCCAATGATAGGGACTTTAACTGCAATGGGGGCTGATCAAAATATGATCCAAAAAGTGTTTGTGTATCAAGCAAGTTTTATCGCATGGGTGGGCATTGGATTAGGCGTTTTGATTGGACTTGGCCTATCCTTTCTTCAATTAAAATACCAATGGATTCGATTGGACGAATCTGCCTATTTAATGGACAGTGTGCCAATTCGCATACAAGTCAATCAAGTTATTGGCGTCATTATGGGCACTGCAGTGGTGAGTTATATTTCTTTTTTAATTCCTACACTTTGGATTAAAAAAATCAGTCCAGCAAAAGCAGTAAGATTTGATTAGTGGCGAAAAGCTGCCAGTAAAATACCTGTTGCCACAGCAGCATTCAAAGATTCAGCCGCACCAATTTTTGGAATGGTCACTGGGTCAGTGATTAAATGCATTATTGTTGGACGAATGCCCTTGGATTCATTACCAATGATCAAAACACCTTCTTTTGCAAATTGAGTAGTATGTAAAGATTTGCCTTCTAATACTGCTCCATAAATAGGTAATTTGCATGATGCTAATAATTCAGTGACATCCGCCTCTAACACCTTTACCCTTAAGATACTTCCCATAGTACTTTGTACCACTTTTGGATTGTAACAACTTACGGTATCTGTTGTTACTATAATTTGATCTAATCCAAACCAATCAGCAGTTCGGATAATGGTACCTAAATTACCAGGGTCCTGGATGCCATCTAAAACGATGGTGAATTTTCCTTTCAAAGTAATATTTGATGGAATACTTTGCTTCTGCACGAGCGCAAGTACTTGATTGGCCCTTTGCATTTGAGTCATTTTGTCTAATTCAAAATCGGCCACCTCGGTCACATAATGAGGTTTAAACGGCTGATTTTGGATCCACTCTTTGGTTGCATAAGCCTGTTTGATCACCCAATCAGAAGCCATCAACTCTTCCATCATCTTTGGTCCTTCCAGGATAAAAACAGATTCTTCGGCCCAATGTTTTTTATGGGCGAAAGATTGGATATATTTGAGCTCATTCTTATGGATCATCTTCATGCAATTAGGAAAAGTTAAAATTATTCGATTCTCCTCAAGTTTGAGTCTATTCAGCCTTTTATTTTTTTTAAACAGCTGCGCAGATTTCAAAAGGGCCATTGTACACAATTACCCTAAGGAAAAAGCTTTTCTTTATAATAATAAAATCATCCTGCAAGATGCCCCTAGCAAACAAGAAGCAAAGGCATTAGCTATTGCCTTGGATAATTATTGGGATGACAGCATTAAAGTACGCAAGATTCGCCAATATGGTTTTTTCAATACCATCATCAAGCCACAAAGTTACCAGCCAGAAAGAATGAGTAGGTCTATACAATATATGACCAATTTTTTAGGCACAGAAGGATACCATCATCCTCTACTTACACCCAAAGTGACAACGGATACAGTGAATAAGGAATGGAGGACCACGCTAACTATGTTGGTGCAACTCAATAAAAAAACTTTAATTGATACCGTCGCCTATCAATTAACGGATCCAATCTTGCAAGATATTGCTTTAAAAAATACAAAGGATAGTTACCTACAAAAAGGGCAGGCCTACTCCAATGAAGGCATCAACAATGAATTAGATAGACTCGTTGCTTTATTTAGATCGAAAGGGTTTTATAATTTCACAAAAGAAAAAATATTTGCCGAAGTAGATACAGTGGATGCAGCGCTCATGACCCTTAATCTTGATCCATTGAGTCAAATTACACAGGTGACCGAAGCAGCAACAAAAAAAGAAACCAACCCAAGTTGGAAAATAAGTTTCCAATTAAGAAACCTAACAAAAGGGGTTACCAAACAATACCCTATTGGACAACAACTTTTTTACAGTGACGTAACCAATTTTGAAAACCCAGACAGCTTACTTCTAAAGCCACCGGTGCTGCGTGATAGCTTATCCAATTTAATTCACCTATACCATCTTCCTAAGTTTAAAGCAAGCTTATTTAAAGAGCAATCTTATATTCAAAAGGGAAGCCTATTCAATGAATCAGCTTATTATCAGACCTTAAATAATTTTAGTAGCCTTGGCGCCTGGCAACAAATTGACGGCAGAACCACTTTAAAAAATGATAGCGTTTATTTACATTATTTTTTAGTACCTAATATCCGTAGGAGTTTCAATTTTGATATTGAAGGAAGTAGGAATACTGCACAAATTGGTTCTGGTAATTTATTAGGTCTTTCTACCAACCTTACCTACAAGGATAAAAATGTACAACGTAAAGCCATCCCTTCTATCACAAGTTTAAGACTTGGCGTAGAATTGAATTTAAACAGTGCAGATCGTTTAACACAAACACTTTTGTGGAATCTTGGACAGACTTATAGCTTTCCTAATTTAATATTTCCTTTTGTAAAAAAAGAAGCGAAAATAAATCGTAATGTAAAAACTAATTTCTCTTTATATAGCTCCTATATGGACCGACTGGATTATTACCAGTTAAAATCCTTCACCACGAACTGGGGATATGAATGGAAGCGCATAAAGAATGGTAAAGAACAAGCGATTAACTATCGACCTTTAAATATTGAATTATACCAATTGAATAAATTTTCAAAATTGGATAGCTTACTTATTTTAAACCCCTTCTTAAGGTCTTCCTTTAACGAAGGAAATATTGTAAGTCAGCATATAAGTTACACAAATATTGGACCTGCATCCAACAACCCGAACCATCAACATTATTTAAGACTCGGTGTTGAAGAAGCTGGTGGATTATTGGGCTTAGTAGATCGATTTAACAATTCATTGTACCGATATTTAAAATTAGAGGCCGAATATAGATCTACTTACACTTTAAAGCATGCAGAAATTGCTTGGAGATTAATGGGCGGATGGGGTAATAATTATAGCAACAATCCCCAATTAAGTGGCCAACTTCCCTTCTTTAAACAATTCACTGCCGGTGGACCTTATAGCATGCGTGCATGGGGCTTAAGACAATTAGGATTAGGCAGTTCCACGTTTTATGATACCAGTGCACAACGGATTAATTTTGATCGATTTGGAGACGTACAATTAGAAGCCAATTTCGAATATCGTTTTACTTTATTCCAACTTGGTTCTTACAAAATCGGCACTGCCTTATTTGCGGATATGGGTAATATTTGGAACGCCAGAGATTTAGGAAATGATATGAACGCAGGATTTAAATTGGATCGATTATATAAAGACCTAGCGATAGGTATAGGTTCAGGATTGCGTTTAGACTTTGATTATTTTATCATCCGCATTGACTATGCTTTGAAAATGAAAGACCCAACTCGATTGTACAATAAAGGCTGGCTAGATTTTAGTAATATGAAGTGGTCAGAGATAAAACCAAATGGACTTAAAGTAAATAATTACGCTTGGCAATTTGGTATTGGTCTACCCTTCTAACAAATCATTGATTTCTTTTTCAAGGTCTTCCCATTGCATTGCATCTTCTACCTTAAACTCTCCAATCTTTGTTCTTCTAAGACCACTCATATATGCACCTACCCCTAGTGCTTGTCCAAAATCATGCACTAAACTTCGGATATAGGTTCCTGTGGAACAAACCACCCTGAACTCAATAGTAGGTAAATCAATTTTAGTGATTTCAAAAGCTTCAATGGTAATTTGTCTTGGATCTACTTTGACTTCGATACCTTGACGTGCTGATTCGTATAAACGCTTCCCGTCTTTTTTGATAGCAGAATGTTGTGGCGGATATTGAAAGATCGTGCCGGTAAAGGGTACAGTAGCCGCTTGAATTGCAGCAGCCGTGACGCCTTCGATAGATTTAAAGTTTTCTGGTTCTTGTTCTAGATCATAAGAGGCCGTAGTGGCACCAAGTACTAAACTACCTGTGTATTCTTTTTTCATCCCCATGTAGTCATTGATCTGTTTTGTAAACTTTCCGGTACATATAATCAATAACCCTGTAGCCAATGGATCTAAGGTACCTGCATGACCAACTTTCATAATCTTGGTCAACCACCTTACTTTTTTGACCATGTCAAAAGAAGTCCATTGCAATGGCTTATCGATCAACAATACTTTACCTTCTAAAAAAGGCGTGAGTGCTGGAGGGATTGGCTTTTGACGCATGCGGTAAGTTGCTTAACTTCTAATAAGCACGAGCAAATAAAACTCTTTGTGTAGAAGGGTTTCCGGTCAAGATACATACACCTGCTTCTTGCTCATTGTTCAATGGAATACAACGAATCGTTGCCTTCGTCATTTCTTTGATTTTATCTTCTGTCTCAGGTGTGCCATCCCAATGCGCCGAAACAAATCCTGCTTTGGTGTCTAATATAGAAACAAATTCATCCCAAGTATTTACTTTAGTAATATGCTCGTCTCTGTATTTTTTTGCGCGATTGAATAAATTGGATTGAATGTCCAATAATAATTGTTCAACTGTTCCAGTGATGCCATCCATTGACACCGTCGTTTTTTCCTTTGTATCACGACGTGCAATTTCAACTTGATTGTTTTCCAAATCACGCGGCCCTACTGCAATTCTTACAGGCACCCCTTTTAATTCGTATTCAGCAAATTTCCATCCTGGTCTTTGATTGTCTGAGTCATCATATTTCACACGAATACCAGCAGCTTTGAAAGAAGCCACCATCGCATGAATTTTTTCATCTAATACAGCTTTTTGTTCTTCTCCTTTGTAAATTGGCACAATCACTACTTGTAAAGGTGCAATACGCGGTGGCAATACCAAACCTTCATCGTCACTATGCGTCATCACCAAGCCACCAATTAACCTGGTACTTACGCCCCAGCTAGTAGCCCATACATAATCCAATGTATTGTTCTTATCACTAAATTTTACATCAAATGCTTTCGCAAAATTTTGACCCAAGAAATGCGATGTGCCTGCTTGTAAAGCTTTTCCGTCCTGCATCAAAGCTTCAATACAATAAGTATCTTCTGCACCTGCAAATCTTTCGTTCGGTGTTTTTACCCCTTTAATCACCGGCATCGCCATCCAATTTTCTGCAAAGTCTGCATACACATCTAACATCTTCACTGTCTCTCCAATTGCTTCTTCCTTAGTAGCGTGCGCGGTATGTCCTTCCTGCCATAAAAATTCAGCAGTTCTTAAAAATAATCTTGTTCTCATTTCCCAACGCACCACATTCGCCCATTGATTCACCAAGATCGGCAAATCACGGTAGGATTGAATCCAAGTTTTATAGGTATTCCAAATGATTGCTTCACTGGTTGGACGAACAATTAATTCTTCCTCCAACTTAGCTTCTGGATCTACCATCAACTTGCCTTTATTGTTTGGATCTGTTTTTAGTCTATAATGGGTCACAATCGCACATTCCTTAGCAAATCCTTCTGCATTTTTTTCTTCCGCCTCGAATAAGGATTTTGGCACAAATAAAGGGAAATAGGCATTTTCATGTCCTGTATCCTTAAACATTTTGTCTAAGGTGGCTTGCATGTTTTCCCATAAAGCATACCCATAGGGTTTAATCACCATACAGCCTCTTACGGCACTGTAATCTGCTAGTGACCCTTTTAAAACTAGGTCGTTATACCACTGTGAATAGTCCTGTGCTCTTGAAGTTAGTTCCTTTGCCATTTTTGTATAATTCTTAACATTTAATCTGGTAACAAAACATCTACGAAAAACGCTCTATGTTTTAAACTTTATTACCTTTAGGATGTCAAATGTATGCTAAATCAGGGGCATATTAAAACCAAAAATTGAAGAGATATGAAAAAGCAAAGCAACCGATCCCTATTAGGGTTCAACGCCATTGTATTGATGGCTTTTAGTTTTTTCGTAACCGGCTGTACCAGCTTACAACAAACCACAACGGCAGCCACGGACGATCTATATTTTACACCTTCTAAAGAAACAGAAGCTGCGCCTAAAGCAAATTCAAAATACAATACGAATGAGGTAGCAGAGGTGGAAGAAACTGAATACCAAGACTATCAAAATTATCAAGACGATCGCTTTTTAAGATTGAAAGTGGCGAATAGAAACCGTTGGTCAAGTATTGACGATTTCGGCTATTGGAATAACCCAAGTTTCAGCATGGGATTTGGTATGGGCTATGGTGGATTCGGTGGATTTGGCTGGGGAGGATGGGATCCATTCTGGAGCAATCGTCTTGGCTGGGCAGGCTATTATGGTGGATGGGGCGGATTCGGTGGCTTTGGTGGATGGGGTTATGATCCTTTCTGGGCTGGCAGCATGGGCTGGGGCTTTGATCCTTTCTGGGGTGGCGGATTCGGAGGCTTTGGTGGATGGGGCTTTGGTGGATGGGGCTTTGACCCATTCTGGGGCGGCGGATTCGGAGGCTTTGGTGGATGGGGCGGATGGAATCCTTATTTCGCTGGATACTGGAATCCGTACAGACCTATTTATTACGGCGGCAATGTGGGCAACTTCCCAATGCAAAGAAACAATTATACACCAAGAGCGATGCAAACAAGTGCACCAGCTTTACAAGCTTATAGAACAAATAGAAATTATAATACCACCAATAATTTTTCAAGGACAACGAATGGCTCGACACGTTATACAGGTAATCCAAATCTAAACAATGGTTTCGGAAATTTACTTAGACGTGTAACCACGAATAACACGAATGCCAATCAAAGCAATAGCTTTGATCGACCAGCACGTTATTTTAACAATGGTGGATTTAGCAATGGCAATCAAAATAAATCAAGTAGTAACACACCTACCTATAGCACACCTAGCAACAACAATGCAGGAGGTAGAAGTGGTGGTTTCAATAGCACTGGATCAGGCACTAGCTCAAGACCACCAAGAGGCGGCAACAGGTAATTGACGACAGATTTATTTTCTTACAAACAAGCATTATGAAAAAATTATTAATAGCAATTTTAGTACTAGTTAGTTCAACGATCAAAGCACAAGGACCAGAAGATGGTTTAAGGTTATCCTGGTTTGCACCCAATGGAACACCACGCAGCAATGCATTAGGTGGGGCAATGGGTTCCCTAGGCGGAGACTTATCTGCAGCGCATATCAACCCTGCAGGATTAGGTTTTTATAAGTCTAAGGAATTGCTAATTACAAGTAAGTATTTGAATACAGAGAGTGATTTTAAATTTATTGGTACAAACACCAGTACTTCTAATAGCATATCTTCACTAGGCAATATTGGTATTGTCATTGCAGATGGCAAAAAGAACAGAGGTTATTCTAGCACCGCCTTCTCTGTAAGTTTTACTCAATTGGCAGATTATAATAGTAGACAAAGATTCAAAGGTGTCAATAATTTCAGTAGCTATTCCGAAAAATTTTTAGAAGAACTGATTTACGACAATGCAAGCATGACTGCTGCAGAGAACAATTATATTTTTGGAAGTTCTTTGGCTTTTAGAACTTATTTAGTGGATACTTCTATAGATCAATTCGGTAATGAAGGTTATCAGAGTTTGGTTCCTCTTTCTAGCGGTGTGAATCAAAGCTATGATGCAATCACAAGTGGAAGTTCAAATGAATTGACTTTTGGCTGGGGCGGTAATGTGCAAGATAAATTGTACTTAGGCGCAAGCTTAGTTTTCCCGATTATCAATTTCAACAGATCCTTACAAGTGGTTGAAACTGATTTTGAAGCCACCAATACTAAGAATCAATTTGGTGGATTTGCTTTTAATGAAGATTTTAGTTCTAAAGGTTGGGGTATTGGTGCAAAATTTGGTATGATTTACAAACCTGAATCTTTTTTGAGATTTGGTGTAGCATTACAAACCCCACAGTTAATTAGCTTTAGAGATAAATTAGCTGCTGATTTGACTACCAATACAGAAGATTATGCAGGTACACTTTCTGCAAGTTCTAACGAATTAAATAATGGAAATGCCGGCGTGAGAGAGTATACAGTGATGACGCCAACAAAAGCAACATTTAGTGGTAGCTACTTTTTTGCTAGTTCAGGTAAGCCAACTCAACCTTTAGGTTTTATTAGTGCGGATATAGAATGGGTCAATTATGCAGGTACACGTTTTTATGCTAATGATTTTGACCAAGCATCTGCTGATTATTATGACGCCTTAAACGCAACCACAAAAGCCACTTATAAAAACAATTTCAATTTTAAACTTGGATCAGAAATTAAGTTAACTGGTAACTGGATGGCTAGAGCGGGTACTGCATATTATGGCAGCCCTTATAAAAATGAATTTGCAGACGAAAATGGTACAACATTGGTAACGCCTTCTCGTTTTATTTTGTCTGGTGGTATTGGATACAGAACCAATAAATATTTTGTTGACTTAACCATCAGTGCGGCTAACAATAAAGATGCGGTGGTTCCTTACCGTTTGTTAGACAAACCAAGCCCTATTGCTGTACAAAATAGCAATGCTATCCTATTTAATATTGGATACGGTATAAGGTTCTAATCATACCAGCATCAATCGCATAAAAAAAGAGCCACCCTATTGGATGGCTCTTTTTTTATTGAAGTACTTCTTAATTACTTTAAATCTTCTACTTTCAAGCCTTGATTTACTTTGATATCGGAATACTTTACATTTAATTTAAACTGGCCTAAATCTAAGATTTCCTCATTGGCAATTTGAACACCGCCAATTGACTTATAGTCCTTAAAAAATTGTTGTTGTGTTACAGATCCTCTACCTGGCACTTCCTGTGTAGTGGCTACTTTAGCAAGTAAGAAGGTTTTGCTGTCATAAAAACGATGTGACAATTTACCAGCAGGAGAAGTAACTTCTACATCAATTACCTCCGCTCCATCAATTTTATCCGCACCTGCAATTTTTAATTTATATCCATTCTTAATAAACAATACTTCAGGATGCAAAGCAGCAGTTTCATTTAAGCTCTCTTTTAATTCTTCTGTCATTGGTGCTTCCATGCCTTGTTGTGCCACACTATATTTGCCATTTACCACAGCTTGCTTAGAAACTACCATACCACCCATAGACATCGTTACAATTGCATTGCCTGGCAATACTTTAGTTTGACTCATTTCAATTTCACGACCCATTAAAGCAGCTTTACCTTTAAATTGAATATCCTTTATGTTATTCAATGCAGCTTCACCGCCTAATGCTGCAATTACTTTGTCCATTAAAACAGTAGGCGTTAAAGAAGCATCTGCTTTAGCTTCCACTGGTGCAGCCATTTCATTGCCTTCTATATCAAAATATTTTACTGGACCATATTTATCTAACCCTTTTGCAATTTGTTTTGCATTGCCTACAATCACAATATGCATTTGATTCGGTTTCAAGAATAATTGAGCTACTTCTTTTACTTTACTAGCGTCTACTGCTGCTAAATTAGTTAAGTACTTTTGATAGTAATCTGCAGGCATTTTATTTCGTGCAATATTCAATGCAAAATTGGCAATCGTCGCAGGATTTTCCAATGACCTTGCAAATCCTCCAGACAAGTAATTTTTCATTCTATTTAATTCATCCGCACCTACTTGTTCGTTTCTTAAAATATTGATTTCGCGCAATAATTCTTGCACCGAACTGTCTGTTTTATCATTTCTTACAGAAGCGTCTGCTTGAAAAAATCCTATTTGACGACTTGAATTTAAAGAAGAATACGCGCCATAGGTAAAGGCATGCTTTTCACGCAAATTGGCAAATAAACGTCCAGAAAATCCACCTCCTAAAATATTATTCATCACAGAGCTTGCAATATCATTTGCAGATCCAGGATATAAGTCTACTGTAGAGGCTATAGTCACCACACTTTGAACACTGGAGGGTCTATCAACAATGGCTACATAGGTTTGTGCTGGCTGATTTGGCTTAGGAAAATCTTGTTTAGCAATTGTGCCTTTTTTCCATGCACCAAAACTCTTTTCAGCCATTGCTTTTGCTGCAGCTGGTTCAATATCACCCACAAAAACCAAATAAGCAATATTAGGTTTCCAATTAGTGGCTAAAAATGTTTTAACATCATTCAATGCTACTTTATTCACCGACTTGGTTGTCATAATTTCACCATAAGGATGATTGGCTCCATAAACCAACTTCTTAACCACATTCCCAGCAATGGCATCAGGATCATCTTTATTGGACTCAATTCCAGAAAGTACTTGAGTACGAATTTTCTCCAATTCTTCTGAACTTAAAGCAGGTTGTAAAACCACTTCGGCCATCAAGTTCATTAAAGAAGGAAAATTGGATTTTAAAGCGCTTATAAAAACGGTTTGTGCAGAGGTTGATAAACTACCGCCTAAAAATTCAACTGCTTCGTCTAAAGCTGCTTTTGATTTTGTTGCAGTACCTCTTTTCACTAACTGACCAGCCATTTCTGCTACACCTGCTTTTTCACCTTCCGAAAAGCCATCATAGTCAAAAGCAAGGGTCGCACTTACTTTGGGTAATTTTGTATTTTTTACGACATATACTTGCAATCCATTTGCTAAAGTAAATTTAACTGGATCACCCACTTGAATCACTGGGGCTTTCCCAGGCAAAGGTGCTTTGGAACGATCCACATTTTGCGCCATTGAAACCAATGGTAGAAGGAATATAAAAGCGTATACTATTTTTTTCATAAAATTAATTTTTAAAACATTGAATAAACTGTCTTACTTAGTAGTTGGTTTTTCTTTAGGTAAATAATACAAAACAACTCTATTGTCTTTATTCAAATACTTTTTAGCCACATTCAATACATCTTGTCTTGTTACTTTATTGTATTTTTCTAATTCTGTATTGATTAAGTTAGCATCTCCAAAGTAAACCTCATTGTTTGCTAAGCTTTCCGCGATACCCGCCATGGTAGCATTGCCAGTTACTAACTGTGTAGTAATTTGATTCTTCACTTTTTGGAATTCTCTTTCTTCTACCAGTTCATTCTTTAATTGATTAATTACTGTATCCATGCTTTGCTCTAAAGCTTCTATTTTCACACCTACATTGGCGATCGCTAAGGCAATAAACAATCCATCATCTTCATTAAAATAAGGAACTGATTGTGCCGCAGCAGCTTCTTGTTTTTTATCTACCAAGGCTTTATTCATTCTAGAAGATTCACCCCCAGATAAAATGGTAGACAACACATTGAATGCATAATATTCATCCCCGCCTTGCTTAGGCGCTCTATACGCTTGAAACACACCTGGTAATTGGATATTATCATAGACCACATCTCTCACTTCACCACCTAGTGCTGGTTCTTTAATGGTTGGTCTTGGAATTGGCTTAGTGCCCATTGGAATAGGTGCAAAATAAGCTTCGATTTTCGCTTTTAACTCCGCTTTATTAAAATCGCCAGCAATTGATAAAACACAATTGTTGGGTACATAAAATGTTTTATAAAAATTGATGAACTCCTCTAATTTAGCTGCATTCAAATGGTCCATGCTACCAATTGGCGACCATTGATATGGATGTACTTTATATGCTCGCTTTAACATTTCACCTAAAAAAGAGCCGTAAGGACGATTATCTACTCGTTGACGCTTTTCTTCCTTCACCACTTCACGTTGTGTGTTCACCCCAATTTGTTCAATTTTAGCATGCATCATACGCTCACTCTCTAACCACAAACCCAATTCAACTTGATTAGAAGGTAATAACTCATAATAAAAAGTTCGATCCTGAGAAGTGTTTGCATTTAATGCACCACCCGCATTGGTGATGTATTTATCAAATTCTCCTCTTTTGATATTTTCAGATCCTTCAAATAATAAGTGCTCAAAGAAATGGGCAAAACCTGTTCTTGCTGTGTCTTCGTTTTTAGACCCTACATGGTACAAGGTAGTTACTGCCACAACTGGCGCAGAATGATCTTCGTGTAAAATCACTTTCAACCCATTGGGTAAAGTATATTTCTCAAATTGAATAGCTTGTTGTGCAGTTGCTACTTGTAAAAAAAGCATCCCGCAGATAGCCATGCTGAACTGGATACGCATAGGTATATATTTTAAAATTTATGAAGTTAAATTTAAGAAGAAATCCATTGAACATTGGCATCTTTCTTAAACCAGGTCATCTGCCTCTTGGCATAATGTCTTGTATTTTGCTGAATGGCTTGAATCACCGCCTCTTTAGACTGTGTTCCTTCAAAATAAGGGATCCATTCTTGATAGCCTACCGTTTGCAAGGCATTTAAATGAAACTGTGGCAATAAGGCTTTTACCTCTTCCTCCAAACCCATTCCTACCATTTGAAACACCCTTTGATTGATTCGATCATATAACTGCTCCCTTGGCATGTCAAGTCCAATTTTTTGAATAGCAAATGGTCGATGCTGTTTTTGTTGCTGTTGGAATTCAAGGATAGACTGCCCTGTTCCTAAAATGACCTCTAAAGCCCTTGACAATCTTTGGGTATTTTGTTGTTCTCCAAGGTCTGCAGCTGCCCAGTAGTGTGGATCTAAGCTTTCCACTTGTCCTTGCAACCAAGCTATTCCCTTATTTGATACATCGTTTTGAATTTGTACACGAATAGCTGGGTCGATTGCAGGAATAATATCCATACCCTCAGCAAATGCTTTAATATATAAGCCAGTACCACCCACCATCACCACAGATCCATATTGAGCTAATAATGTTTCGGTCTTAGCTAAAGCATAAGTTTCAAAAACGCCTGCATTCACTGTATCCTGTATGGAATGACTCGCAATAAAATGATGTGGAACGGATGCCAACTCCTCCAAAGAGGGCCTTGCTACGCCAATATTTAATTCTTGATAACATTGTCTAGCATCTGCCGAAATGATTTCGGTATTTAATTTTTTTGCTAAATCAATTGCATACTTTGTTTTACCAACTGCTGTAGGGCCTACAATAATATATACAGTGGGAGTCAATCTTTATGAATTAATAATTAATATGCTTCTGAACTATCATCAAACATACCACCTTCATCCCCTTCAGAAGTATCTTGATCTTCATCGTCTTCTGCATCTTCATCAGTTGCTAAGCCATCTTCTCCTTCTTCACCAAAGCCATCCTGCGCTTCAGTTAGATCATACTTCTCTTCTATATCCGTAAAGTTAGGCCCAAGTAAACCTTTTGTACCATATTGCATTGGACCAACCCCTTCGATTCTAGAAACCATAGGATAGGTCTGTTCCATATCCGCATCCGCATTTTTAATCACTTGTATCAATTGAATTAAAAATGTCCAAGATTTTGAAAAATCATATACATAGACAAATTGCTGATTGGTATCTATAATTTCTGAACCTATCACTACTTCATCCATCATCAAAGGAGGTACTACATAATTTTTTTCATACACCGCTTTGCTAATTTCTCTGCCGCGTTGCCATTTTTCATTGCTTCTAAAAAAAGTAGCATCGTGCTTTTCATCAAACTCAAAGGACTTTAAAATAATTTGATGTAAATCAATAAAATGTTGTGTATGCTTCACCAATACATCTCTATAAATCGCATCGTCTTCTTCCCAAGAAATCCTAAATTTTAAAATGGCCATTATGGTGATTTTGAAACGCTAAATTAGTATTTATTAGCCTGATTTTAGGCATTTTTTATCCAACTGGATGTAAGCCTATTTTGGCCGCTTCCTCCATCATAAATGAATAAGCAGCTTCGTAGTTATTGGGGATAATGCCATCTAAAATAGCTTCCCTAATAGCGTCTTTAATCACCCCTACTTGTTTGGAAGGACTAATATTAAAAATTTGCATAATCATCTCCCCCGTAATTGGCGGCTGCCAGTTACGCATTTGATCCTTTTCCTCTACTTCTATAATCCTAGCTTTCACCATCTCAAAGCCCTGTAAATATCTTTTTACTTTTACTTTGTTTTTACTGGTAATATCTGCAGCACATAATAACATCAAACCTTCAATGTCTTCTCCAGCATCAAAAAGCAATCTTCTGATTGCACTGTCTGTTACATTTTCTTTGGTTAAGGAAATAGGACGTAAGTGAAGCGCTACTAATTTTTGAACCATTTTCATGTGTTCATTCAATGGCAGTTTCAACTGGGTAAAAAGTTTAGGGACCATTCTTGCACCCACCACTTCATGCCCATGAAAAGTCCATCCAAATCCAGGTTCAAATCTTTTTGTATTTGGCTTCGCTATGTCGTGCAATAATGCAGCCCATCTTAACCAAACATCTTCTGTATTTTCTGCAATATTATCTAGCACTTGTAAAGTATGCGAAAAGTTGTCTTTATGCCCGATGCCATCCAGTGTCTCCGCCCCTTCCAATTTTAATAACACCGGAAATATATGTGCTAATAAACCAGCCTCCTTCAATAAATACCAGCCTTTAGAAGGTTGCTTACTTTTCATTATTTTTTGCAATTCATCTGTCACTCTTTCTTGTGAAACAATTTTTATTCGATCCGCCATTTGTTGGATCGCCTTAAAAGTATTTGCTTCAATCACAAAATCAAGCTGTGTTGCAAAGCGTATAGCACGCATCATCCTTAAAGGATCGTCGTCAAATGTTTGTTCTGGCGCTAATGGTGTTTTAATAATCTTGGACGCTAAATCAGCAAGCCCGTTGAACGGATCTAATAAGTTTCCAAAGTTAGCCGCACTCAAGTCTATCGCCATCGCATTGATGGTAAAATCTCTTCTATTTTGATCATCCATTAAAGTTCCTGGGACTACTGTTGGATTTCGACTTTCTCTTACATAAGATTCTTTTCTTGCACCAACGAATTCAATTTCTATTTCAGTCAATTTAACCTGCGCTGTGCCATAAGTTTTGAAAAGTGCAACCGTAGGTGTAGGTTTAAATTGATTTGCAAAATTGGTGGCAAGTGCCAAGCCATCTCCAATACAAACAATGTCTATGTCTTTGGTATTTCTGCCTAAAATTTTATCACGCACAAAACCACCCACTGCATAAGCAGGTGTCCCTAATTGAGCAGCTGAAGCACCAGCCGTCTTTAAAAGTGCTTTTTCTTGATCTGAAAGTTCAATTGACATCGATGCAAAAGTACTAATCTTGTAGCACTTGTAAGAGCGGTTGATAGATTTGTTCTAGTTCAATGGTTTCGGCACAATTAAAGTGCTTCAATGGGCATTGTTTTTTACCATGCAACCCACATGGCCTACAGGATAATGCTTTATTTGTTTCAATAATATAGGACTGTGCAGACAATGGTCCATACCCAAAAGCTGGGATAGTAGAACAATAAATGGCAGCTACTGGTGCATTCACAGCAGAAGCAAAATGCATAGGTGCAGAATCATTTACATAATTGAGTAGGGCCCCTTTTTGCAAAGCCGCTGAAGCTAAAAAAGACAATCTTCCCGCCATATTGATCATATTCGGTTTTTGTACTGCGTTTATAATTTGATCATTCAATGCTTTATCCCCTGGGCCACCTAATAAATAAATGGGTCCTTCAAATGGAATAGTCTTTAACACTTTAATCCATTGATGGATTGGAAATTGTTTGGTAAACCAAACAGAAGCAGGTGCCATACATATATAAGGGACAGTTTGATAAGCTATAACTGCTTTCATATCTGCTTCAGCTGGATACAAAGCCGGCTTCGAAGTTGGAAGCTTGCCCAATGGCGCTAATAGCGCATGATTTCTTTCAATTTCATGCAAGCCATTCCCAACAGATTGATGTGGAATGACATGGGTACATAAAAAGGCAAAAGGATTTTTATCAAAACAAATTTTCTGGGTAGCACCTGATAATGCAGTCCACAAACCTGTCGCTGCATAACGCTGTACATTCACCACCGCATCAAAATGATTTTTTCGAATGGCGAAGAGTATTTGTAACCAGTTGCCGTATTTATTTTGTTGTTTATCCCAAACCAATACTTGATGTAAATAAGGGTGCGCATTAAACAAAGCTTCATTTCCTTTTCTAACCAAGACAGTAATATTTGCAGATGGATTCGCTTGGTGCAAGGACTCAATCAAAGCAGTTGCTAAAACGACATCTCCAATAAAGGCTGTCTGTATGACTAATAT
Source organism: Sediminibacterium sp. (assembly GCA_044372935.1). Taxonomy (GTDB): domain Bacteria; phylum Bacteroidota; class Bacteroidia; order Chitinophagales; family Chitinophagaceae; genus Sediminibacterium. The sequence continues at coordinate 24,799 of JBILQZ010000005.1, forward strand.
TTTTTGAAACTTTAGATTCATTTAGGGTCTAATTACGATGAGTTGATCCGCTACCCATTGTACAATGGCAGATGGTTGCTTTAATTCTGTTTCCTCTTGATTGCATTTAACCACATAAGATACGCCGTCAATGATGTCTAAAGAAATATCCTTAAAACACAATGGCGTTGGAAGTCCCGAGATATTTGCAGAAGTACTCACTATTGGTTTTCCGAATGCTTTCATTAATTGAAATGCAAAATTGGCTTTACAAATGCGTATCGCAATCGAGCCATCTTCAGCCACTAAATTAGTAGCCAAGTTTTTTGCCTTTTCATAAATCACTGTAGTAGGTTTGGTGATACCTTTAACATAATCCACCACTTTAGGTGCTGGCTCTGTTACATAATCCAAAATCCAACGCTCCTCAGGTACCAACACAATCATTGCTTTTGTATCTGTTCTTTTTTTGAGTGCATAAACTTTTGCAACCGCCGCTACATTCGTGGCATCACATCCAATACCCCAAACGGTATCCGTCGGATATAAGATGATCTCCCCCTTTTGAAGGGCTTCCAGGGCAAAAGCAATATCTTCCTCGATTAAAAACATACCGCAAATTAATGATTAAGGTTTAAAGCAGGTAGATTGAATGTGTAAAACAAAGCTGAAAACTTACTTCATCAACTTGTATTTTTGCCAAAACAGTATAAAATGGACTTGAAGACTAAAATTGAAGCAGCATGGAACGACCGTGCTTTATTAAAAGATGCAACCTATAGCAATGCCGTTCGTGAAGTCATTGAGGAAGTAGATAAAGGTCGCTTAAGGGTGGCAGCGCCTAATGGCACTGAATGGATTGTGAACGAATGGGTGAAGCAAGCCATCTTAATGTATTTCGCTATTCAACCGATGCAAACATGGGAAATCGCACCCTTTGAATTTCATGATAAAATGTTATTGAAATCTGGTTATGCTGAATTAGGTGTGCGTGCTGTACCTCATGCTATTGCAAGGTATGGTGCTTACTTAGCAAAGAACGTGGTTTTGATGCCGAGTTATGTCAACATTGGTGCTTTTGTAGATGAAGGTACGATGGTAGATACTTGGGCAACAGTAGGAAGCTGCGCACAAATTGGTAAAGGCGTGCATTTAAGTGGCGGTGTGGGTATTGGTGGCGTTTTAGAACCTTTACAAGCAAGTCCTGTGATTGTGGAAGATGGTTGTTTTATTGGAAGTAGATGTATTGTAGTAGAAGGAGTCCATTTAGAAAAAGAAGTGGTGCTTGGTGCAAATGTGGTATTAACCAAGAGTACTAAAATCATTGATGTAAGTGGCCCTACACCTGTTGAATATAAAGGTCGTGTACCAGCAAGAAGTGTTGTGATCCCTGGTTCTTATACCAAAGAATTTCCAGCGGGTGCATATCAAGTAAGTTGTGCTTTAATCATTGGACAAAGAAAACCAAGTACCGATTTAAAGACCAGCTTGAATGATGCATTAAGAGATTTTAATGTTGCCGTATAAAAAGGAATAAAATATACAATCAAGGTTTTGCCTGGGCTATCTTAGGCACTATCTTATTTTCAACCAAAGCCATTTGGATCAAACTTTGTTTTAAGAACACAACGATTGATGCAAGTGGCTTATTGATGTTGCGCATGTTGTTCTCGCTTCCATTTTATGCGCTATCCATGTGGTATTATTTTAAAAAGCAACAAGTAAAAAAGGCAACTAAGTCCACCTATGTATATGCCTGCCTAGTGGGTATTCTAGGTTATTACATGAGCAGCTTGTTTGATTTTATTGGACTTCAATATGTCTCGGCAAGTATTGAAAGAATTATTTTATTCCTCTACCCCACTTTAGCGGTCTTAATCAACTTGTTAATTTTCAAAGTGGCTATCTCAACAAAACAATGGATCGCCATCTTCATTACCTATATAGGTATTGGTCTTGCTTATTGGGGTGAATTCAATCAAATACCTGATAGTGCATCTTTCTTATTTGGAACATGGATGATTTTAATATGCGCCATTACCTATGCATTTTACTTAGTAGGTTCAGGCAAAATCATCCCAAAAATTGGCGCGCCTCAATTCACGAGCCTTTCGATGCTTGCTGCAAGTGTGGGTATTTTTATACATTATCTAGTGGAACATGGGACAGATTTGAACCAAATAGCAAAGCTTCCTATTTTACATTCTAGCAATTTATTCTATGTAATTGCATTGGCATTGATTGCCACTGTCATTCCCTCCTTTTTGATCAGTGGGGGGATGAAAAGGATTGGAAGCAATGATCTTGCGATCATCACGAGTATTGGACCAGTTTCTACCTTAATTCAAGCAAGATGGATTTTAGGAGAGCCCTTTAGTATCGAACAGGTGCTAGGGACCATCTTGGTCATCATTGGGGTACTCCTTGTAAAAAAAGTTGGGGCAACC
>JBILQZ010000079.1:0-7546 GCA_044372935.1 Sediminibacterium sp.
TTCAAATAAACCAATCAGCTCACGTAGCTCCATCTTCTTATTACCGGTATATTCCTCATTCACATGGTAGAGATATGAAAGGAGCAAATGTTTATCGGCAGAAGGATTTAGGAATAACAACTTGTGAGTCATATTGGTAAATGTTTTATGTTTCAAACCATCCTTAATAAGATACTGGAACCGTATCTCAACGTAATTGACTTCATTATAATCTACTACCGGGTTCTCTACAATTACTGGAGTTTCCAGTATCAATTGCTCTAAAACTTCTTTGATTGGGGTGGGTATAAATGGTTCTTGGGGTGCACAATGGATACGTATCATACCACCATTAGATATTTTGTCTTCCAACCGGCAGTTATCAATCTTCTTCTTGCTCTTTTTAAATAATGCCACTGGTACCTCTAATTCATTCTCGTAGTTAAAGAATAAATCAGGGTCAGAAGAAATAAACATCGCACGTGCAATACCACCAGCATTGGTATCTATTTTTTCATTAACCAATATGTTATCAATAATGTATTGCCGAGCAATAAGGAAGTCATGCTCATTCTTAAGATGATTAGATACCTTAAAGAAGATAGAAATACCGCCACCACTACATGATATACAAATAAGTGAAGCTACGTGTCCATATTCTATAATGAACCGGTCTTTTAGTTTTTGAGAATTGGGATAGTCATCAATATCAAAGTAGATGTAGGATGATAGTGCAATCAGGTTGTAGTCCGATTCTTTTAGGCTTCGAATCTTTACCAAACAATTGGGTGTAATGTAAGGTAAATAACTCTTAGGGGTTGAGTAATCCATACCGGTTCTTCTAAGTTCTCGAACCTTTTCGATTTTAAACTTCTCAGGATTATTCTTTATCAACCTTACCAGTGTTGGTAAGTCGATATGTCTTTTTGGGTAAATGTTTTTAATACCGCCATTGAAATAAGAAAACATGTAATTAAAAAATCCCTCACTATTTCACCGGTAGTGGACGGTTACTTTAATGAGGGGGAGTACTCTAAATCTTTATGGTATCAATCAGCTCCACTACAAACTAATTCTTACCGTATTAATAAATATATCGAAAATGGATAAAAAAGGGAAGGCTTCAATGCTAAGGAATTGCTAAGAAATCCAACCCCACTTCCTGTAATTTAAAGGAGGTTTTTGTCGTAAAGCATGTAAGTGTAACTTCTAACAGATGAAAAAATTGAAATTTGAGATGCTGGTATTACCAGCCAAAATTCAAGGTCTATTTTAGAACAGATTTCGCCGTAATTTGGTATGGTGGGAATTGACCCATGTTCGAAACTCAAACCATTTTAGAAAAAATGACAGAAAATGACATTTCCTCGGAGGAATATTCACTGGCAGAAGGTACATTTACTTCCCTTTCCCAACTAACCAAAGAACAATTTCATGACCTGATGTCAAGTGACCATCCATCGGCAAAAAACTACCGGGATTATGCAATGAAGGAGTTCAAGTATAGAATGAAATCATATCATTCCTTGAATGACTTCTTCAATCGATATAAAAACGTCTCAAATTAAAACTGTCTCAAAAAAACCTTGAAAAAGATGCCGCACCGGTCAAAATACTGCTCTAACTTTGGCTAAAAGCATCTTATGAGACAAAAAACCAAAGTTGTGGTATTTTCAAGGGTTAGCACCCAAATTCAGGACACACTCCGTCAGACGGAAGAATTAAAAGAATACGCTGAAAGAATGAACTATCAGGTCTTACATGTATTTGAGGAAAAAATATCTGGTACCAAGAAGACGTCTGAAAGACCAGTTCTTCAATCGATGTTAACCTTCATTGAAAACAATCCCATACAGAAAATACTCATTTGGGAATTAAGTCGCATCGGAAGGAATTCACTTGAAGTCCTACAAATATTGAATCACTGTAACGCACTAAAGGTCTCCATATTCATAAAGAACTTCAATATAGAGACCTTAGATGATAAAGGGAATATCAATCCAATGACACAGTTCATGTTAGAAATCATCAACACACTAAACCAGCTTGAAAGAAATAATATTGTTCAACGTTTACGCTCCGGTTTTGAGCAGTATCGTAAAACAAATCCTATTGGAAGGAAGGTTGGTTCATTTCAAACAGAAGAGGAATTACTCAGCAAGTACCCACAGGTACTAAAGTATCTGAAGAAAGGATTATCAATCCGTCAAGTATCAGGACTGACAAACAATACATCAACTAACACCATATTGAAAGTAAAAAAAACCGCAATCAAAAAGGGAATACTGACCGTAAAATCAGACTAAAACGATTAATCAAATCTATAGCCCACCCCCTGCGGGTGTTAGTGCCGGAGCACCTGTAGACCGGCCCCCCCTTATATATGAAATACCTTCGTTTTTAAACCCCGTTCAATTCCCCGTTTAAAATCAGGACCAAATTTTATCCAAAATTGGAAATGTCTACCCCTAAAAATTTTAGGAATACCTTTTAAAGTGAAATCTCATTTCAAAAATTTTGGCATTTTTTCCGGTATTTATAGTAAAGGACTTTTATGAAAAATAACAACAAGACTAAGACTATTTCGAAGAAAATCATTCTCTCAGAATCCCAGTTTGAACGCCTATCTCAGAACATAATAAACGAATTGAAAGTAAAGAAAACGCTAAAATGAGATTACAAGGATTTACACAGATAGAAGACAATTTTGACGGTGAGAATTTATCAAAACTAAAGGTCTTAAACGTAACATTTACCAATCCTGATGCTTCGCAAACAATTGGAAACCTTGGTCTTCTAAAGGAGGTTAAATTCTATGAAGCGTTGTTCTACAAAGTATTAGAAGAACTAAAACTAGAAGAAAACGACATGGTAGCAATTACAAGTACCTCGTTGAAAGAGCTAATTTTTAATCTATCGATAATTTCAGCAATTCAGCAACAACACATTGAATTTGTTAATGGAAACATGTTCTATACCGGTTCATTGAGAAGAAACATTCATCTGCGAGACGAAGACTTCGAATTCAATCTCGAAGACTACGATTTAGAGGAACTGGATGATTTAGATAATTAGATTTACTTCTTTTAAGTTAGATGAAGTCAGCAATGCATGTCGTACTTCAATTTTCAACACCTAATTTTTCGTGAATTTACAACCCTACATCACAAGGATTAGTAGAAATTAGGTCTATCGAATCATATGGAGGTTTTAATATTGGATTTGTGGTTTGAGGTCAGTAGAGTTCTTTGCGGGATAAGTTGTTAATTTCCGTCATAGGAAGAGGTCTTAAACTTCCTCCAATTTAAAGGATGATTTCTCACTTTTAAAAGGTAAAATCACTTTGATTAAAACCAACTCTTGGCACATTCTTAGGACAAAACGAAAAATATCAGTTACTTATTTTTAAACGGAAACTCAACACTCAAATACTCCCAGCTCAATTTTATCTTACCTTCTTTGGCATTAGTTTGTAGTACTTCATATGTAAGTGATTCAACTAACTTATCGTTTTTTGTTGGTTTTACCATAATTCGGATGATGTCATTATCTTCTTTATAATCATCCGCTAAGTGCATATCCCACGTTTTACTCAAAATCAAAGTCCATGTTTTTTTACCTGGAATAGTAAAAAATCCATATTTTCCTTTTGGAATAACTTTACCTTCAACTAGTACATCCTGACCAAAATCAATCCAAGTAGCTTTGTGAGCTCCCGATGACCATACCTGATTATAGGCAACTAAACCATTCCAAATATTCCGTCCTCTTACACTCGGTGAACCATATTCTATGTGTACGTGATTTGTGCTTACCATTGCCATTGCCGTCATTTTTGGACTTTTGGGTTTGACTGCTGTTTTACTGGTATCGGCTTGGGGTTGATGGTTTTGGTGTTGGGCAGAAACACTAATTGAAAGTGCCAAGAATAAGGTTAAAGGAATAATTTTTTTCATGATTTTAACTGATTATGTAATTGATTTTTTACATATTTTCTAAAAAGAATGAGGCACGACAAAATGGTAATAAACTAAACACAGAAAATACGGTCAGTATACTTGATGATATTTCTAGCACACTGACCATAGTAAGAGCTACCTAATTACAATTCCATTGGGTTTTTTACCAACGGAAATCGTTTTTATTACTTTATGTTGCATCACATCCACAACCGAAACACTAGCTGCTTCTTGATTAGTTACATAAGCTGTCATGTCTTTAAAAGCAATGGCATGACTTCCTGCCGCCGTAGCAAACGCACCTGAAGGAAGCATTTTTCCAGTCGCATCTTTGGTCCACCAATGAACTTTCCCCGCCTTTGGGTCTGTCACCCACATTTCTTTCATATCAGCTTCGTACGCTACAAAACCCGGCTTAAAACCTAATACAACCGTTTCAACCACTGTTAACGTTTTTACATCAATAATTGAAACGGTTTGTCCATCTTCATTGTCCACATACATTCGGGCATCCGCTCCCGTCCATGCCCCTACCGGATTCAATCCGACGGGAATTGTTGCTAAGATTGCTTTAGACGTAGGATTAATGGCAGTAACCGAATTACTCATTCCATTTGCCACGAAAGCAACTGTTCCATCACTTGAGAACGTTACTTCTGCGGGTTCTTTTCCTACTACAATCGTATTTTTCAAGGCAAAAGTGGTCGCATCATAAACCAAAACCTTTCCAGCTTCATCCATTTGAGAAGTCCAAATTTCTTGACCATTGCTTGAATAAACAGCATTATGATTCATAACGGGCGTCTCGATTACTTTTACATTCAAGCCCGTTATAGCGTCTAAAACGGCAAACTTCCCTTTCATTCCAGCCATACCCCCAGCGTGACCCGCACTCAAATCCATACCTGGCGCCGCAATGGCTACTTGCGTTTTTGAAGCATTCAAATAAATGTGATGTGGATATGCTAATGATTTCCCCATATTCATTCCTTGCATTTGAGTTCCTGAACCATCTGTTAATTGTATTAAATCAGAAACCGTGTTGGTACTCAAATTGATAACCGATACCGTACTACTTTCCCCATTGACCACATAAGCAGCAGGATAATTGATGTTTAGTTGTGGTTGGTTTGAGTCCATGTCCATGCAACCTACTAAGGTCATGGCAAAAATTGAAATCACAATCTTTCTCATATTTTAGTTTTTTATTAAAGTTTAATTATCATTCTTTTAATCCTTTGGGAGGCAACTATATCATCTTAATAATTTTTAAATCCTCCATAAATATCTATTCCTTGAAGGAGTATTTGTCATTTTTTATGCGCTCAATATACAATTTAAAAGTTTTTAGTACGAAAAAGTAATTCCAGCACCCAATCCCATATCACTATCATAATGCGATGTAATTCCCATGTTTTTGTTTACGATGTACCGAAAACCGGCCATATATTCCTTATCGGTATTAAGCATAAAACTCATTCTAAGTCGTTTGGTAATGGGCATATCTTCTCTCATCAGTTGAAAACGAATATTTCCATCTTGATATATTTCAGCTTGTCCTACAATAAGTAATGGCAGCGTGTAATTTACACCGACTGTAACAAGACTTCTTAGGTCCTTACTATTGGATTGCCCAAATAGATTTGTTTCCTGTTCATCTATTCCAAACTTTCTATAACGCCAATCAAAACCTATAAATGGCATTAACCACTGCATTTTACCCATGTACCTACCAATGTGCGTTTCCACTTCATAGCCATGGAAATCATGATACCCCAATCGCCATTCAGAACCTATACTCCATCTTGTATTTTGTAACATGGCCATTCCATCATGACCATTAGTTGCAAAATCATTCTCAGCCATAAAATGAAACTTGCGGTCGTCTGCAAACAGTTTCCGCTGCGCAAGTTTAGGATTAGGAATCAATGGATTGGGCATTTGATTTTCATAACTAAATACTCTGCCCATTCCACTCATCATGTGGTATAAAATATGGCAATGAAAAAACCAATCCCCCTCAACATTCGCATTGAATTCTAATGTGTCTGTTTCCATCGGCATTATATCAACTATGTTTTTTAAAGGAGCATTTTGTCCTTGACCATTCAGTAATCTAAAATCATGTCCATGTAAATGCATCGGATGGCGCATCATGGAACCATTGTATAGCACAATTCGTACATTCTCTCCTTTTTTAATGAGTATTTTATCCGCTTCTGAAACGACTTTATTGTCTAAACTCCAAACGTACCGGTTCATATTACCCGACAGTTTAAAGTATAATTCTTTGACGGGAGCTTCCTTGGGCAATGCTGTTATAATAGGGGACTTCAACATAGCATAATTCAGAGTTACAATATCTCCTAGCGCATTGGCATTATAACGATTAGGGTCATTGTCATCTTGTTTTGGTTTAGCATCTCCCGTTATTTCAGGATACATTACTACATTCATGTCCATTTGATTTAAACTCATGGCCATACCCATATCATCCAGTTCGCCATTTATCTTCATCATGTCATTCATCATCTTCATCCCTTCAAAATACTTTAATCGGGGCAAAGGTGATTTCAACTGTTTAATTCCATTCCCAATATACATGGATGCGGAATTTGTCCGGTCCTCTGTCGTTGCTAAAAATTCATATGCCGTCTTTTCAGCGGGAACAGTTACAATGACATCATAGGTTTCTGAAACTGCAATAATTAATCTATCAACCTCGACCGGCTCGACATCGTTACCATCATTTGCAACCACAGTAATTTTACCCCCGGCATAAGTCAGCCAAAAATAGGATGATGCACCCCCATTTGAAATTCTTAGTCTGACCTTGTCCCCACCTTTCAACTCATTTCCTGAGATACTTTTAAGTTCTGAACTTGGTAGACCATTCATGAATATTTTTTCATAATAGACATCACTTACATCCATCGCCATCATTCGCTTCCATTCATTTTTCATTTTAGTTTTAAAATGACCAGCAGAAATTGCCTCACCATAACTTTGTACCGAGTTTTTTCTCAATGCCGGATAATCATTGGCATTATGAAGCATCCGGTGAATGTTCTCGGGTTTGAGATTGGTCCACTCACTCAAAACGATGGGGAGTGTTGGTAAATCATCTATTCCCTTTCTAAAGGTGGGGTCATTGGGTCTTTTTAACATGACAAAATTCCCATACATTCCTATTTGCTCTTGTAATCCTGAATGCGAATGATACCAATGCGTACCATTTTGAATGATGGGAAAACGATAGATATGAGTTGTATTTGGCCGAATAGGCATTTGTGTCAGGTTGGGAACCCCATCTTCTTTATTGGGTAAAAATAGCCCGTGCCAATGTAACGATGTTTCCTCCTTAAGCTGGTTATGAACATGTATTTCAGCCGTATCTCCTTCGGTAAAAGTCAAAGTTGGCATAGGTATTTGACCATTAACCGCAATCGCACGTTTTTCTTTGCCGGCAAAATGCACTAAGGTATCTTTCACGTAAAGGTCGTAACGGACTACATTTTGTCCATATATATTTATCGAAAAAAGGAATAAAATGGCAATTATTAGTATCAATCTCATGTTTAAAATAAATTTAAAATCATATATCCACT
>JBILQZ010000006.1:0-26462 GCA_044372935.1 Sediminibacterium sp.
ATTGCATTGAAAAACTACCAACGTTTTCCATTTATTATGAGATAATACCTAATGAAGAATATCATTGGCTTTATACGACAGAACTTTACTTTTTTTAGCTTCCTGATACTTCAAATTGTATCGTTGGTCATGTTGTCTTCTTACAGTAAATCACACCAAACATTTTTTGGTAACTGGAATAATGCAGTTGCAGGAAGCGTAAATAGTTATTACAACCAATGGGCTTACTTTTTTGATTTAAAAGCTACCAATGCAAAATTGGTCGCAGAAAATGTAGCACTCAGAAATCAATTGGCCGAAAATTTTGTGCCCTTCGATACCAGTAGAAAATTAGGTACGCTCGTTTTAAGAAAAGACAGTTTAGAGAAAATCAGAAAATTCTACTACTATCCTGCTAAGGTGGTAGGCAATAGTTTTACTTTACAAAAAAATTATATCACGATTGAACGTGGTGCCTTACAAGGTGTCAAGAAGGACATGGCTGTAATCAGTCCAGATGGTACCATTGTTGGCGTCGTGGTAGAAGTGAATGATTCCTATAGCAAAATCATGAGCTTACTGCATCGCAATAGCAAAGTGAGTGCTATGCTTAAAAGAGATCGTGTAGCAGGTAGTATCGAATGGGATGGACAAAGCCCAGAAATTTTATCTTTAAAAAATATTTCAAAAAGTGCTTTACCAAAAGTGGGTGATACTGTTTTAACAAGCCCCTACTCCTCTAGCTTCCCAGCACAATTAATGATTGGAAGAGTGACAAGTATTGTGCAAGACCCCTCCAGCAACTTCTTAACCTTGAATATCAAGTCGGCTACGAATTTTTATAATTTAGAATATGTGTATCTAGTAGAAAATAAAAGAATGGACGCTCAATCTGCCATGGAGCAAAAGGAGGATAACAATGAATAATATTCTAAAAAATAGTATCCGTTTTATTTTATTTTTATTGGTACAAATAATCATTTTGAATGAAGTGCCCCCGCTGCACCAATTCATCACACCCTATTTGTATTTTATATTTATTCTTTGGCTCCCTTTTGGTACAAGCAGACTAGCTACCACTTTATTGGGGTTTGCACTGGGCTATAGCTTAGACATGTTTACCAATACACCAGGACTGCATGCAGCCGCAGCTACATTAATTGGTTACCTAAGACCTACTATCTTAAATATTTTATTAGCGCAAGAAGCAACCGAAGAAATCACCAAAGAGCCAAGCATAGGCACCATGGGATGGGGCCCTTATATGATCTTTATTTTCTTCCTTACTTTTTTACACCATTTTTATTTAGTGCTATTAGAATGGTTGCAATTTGGAAGCTTTGGTTATTTTATGGGCAAAGTATTCTTTACTAGCCTAATGAGTATGCTCCTTATATTACTAGTAGAACTTTTATTGAATAGAAGGAAGCTTAAAAGATAATACATGTCAGTTTACAATCAGAATAGAGGCGGTATCATTCAAATTATTATTGGCACTATATTTGTTTTAATAGTGGGTCAATTAATTAGCCTTCAAGTAGTTTCCAATAAATACAAATTAGCCGCAGACAATAATGCCATCTATCGAAAAATTATTTATCCTGACAGAGGTATCATCTACGATCGAAAGAAGAGGGCCCTACTAGAAAATACCATTAGCTACGATTTAGTGGTGATTCCCAATGAAGCAAAAGGGGTAGACACAGCAGCACTTTGCAACATACTTAATATTGACAAAGAAGAGTACAGCAAGCGTATTGTAGAAGCGATTATTAAAAATACCAGAGTGAAGGCAGGCGTGTTTGAGCCATTTTTAACACCTGAATTGTATGCCCAATTGAATGAGAACCTATACCGATTCCCAGGCTTCTCTTTATCTGAACGTTCCATCAGAAACTATCCTTACAATACTGCAGCGCATGTATTAGGATACGTAGCCGAAGTGGATGTGAACTTTTTAAAAAAGCATGAATCAGAAGGTTATGAGATGGGTGACTACGCAGGCATGACTGGACTTGAAAAAAATTACGAATCTGTCTTGATGGGCCAAAGAGGTGTAAAAAGATTTTTAAGAGACAATAAAGGAAAAATACAAGGTCAATACGAGAAAGGAGAATTTGATACTGTTGCCATCGCAGGAAAAAATTTATACACGAGTGTGGATGTGCAGGTACAACAACTCGCCGAAAAATTATTACAAAACAAAATTGGAAGTGCAGTAGCCATCAATCCAGCAACAGGAGGTGTCATTGCAATGGCATCCAGCCCAGGCTATAATCCTAATTTATTAACAGGTAGTCAAAGAAGGAAAACGATTGGAAGATTATTATTAGATACCGCCCGCCCAATTTACAATAGAGCCATCAAGGGACAATATCCTCCAGGCTCTACCTTTAAACCATTGGGTGCCTTGATTGCATTAGACGAGGGTTTGATTACCCCTAATTTTGGATACAATTGTTACGGGTCTTACGGTGCCTGTGGCGATCCAAGAAAATGTGAACACCACAATGCAGGACATGCTGCGAATTTACAATTGGCGTTGGCCTATTCTTGCAACTCCTACTTTCTGCAAGTATTTAGAATGGCCATTGATAATCCAAAATATAAATCAGCTAAAGGGGGTTATTTAAAGTGGAAAGAATACATGAATGCATTTGGATTTGGACGTAAACTTGGAGTTGATTTACCAAGTGAAAACAAAGCCAATATTCCTGATACAGCTCAATACAATAAAGACTTTGGCAACCCAAGGTATTGGAATAGTTGTTATATGTTGACTTTAGGAATTGGTCAAGATAGAATGACCGCAACACCATTGCAATTGGCGAATTCTATGGCATTTATTGCTAACAATGGATACTACTATACACCGCATTTTGTAGACAGTATTGAAAATGAAACCGAAGACGAAGCAGCACAATTAGCGCCATTTAGAACCAAACAAAAAGTAACAAAAATTCCTAAGGAATATTTTGATGTCATTAAGGAAGGCATGCATGATGTAACAGTTTATGGAACTGCTGCATTTATCAAAGTACCTGGTCATGACTATTGTGCCAAGACGGGTACGGCTCAAAATCCACACGGGAAAAACCACTCTTTATTTGTTTGCTTTGCTCCAAAAGACAATCCAAAAATTGCCGTTGCCGTAATTGTTGAGAACGCAGGATATGGATCTACTTGGGCAGGCCCAATTGGGGGTTTATTGATGGAACAGTATTTAAATGATACCCTCACTACAGAAAGTCAAATGAAGGCAGATAACCTAGCTCAAGTGGATTTAATGCCTCAGGCGATTAAAAACTGGTATGTACAAAATAATAAAGCTGCTTATTTAACCCCTATTGAATACAATAACGATGAATTATCAGACGTTTGGGATATGGAGATGTTAGCGGAAGGTGTTGTAAAGACGAAAGCAAAAGACACCACACCTCCTGCCCCTACTCCTTTACCCAGTGCAGACAAAACCAATAAGGACAGTTTGCTACCCAACGCTGATAAAAAGAAAAGGCTTAAGCCATAAATATGTCATCCAACTATAATAATAATTTTTCTAAAGGAACAGACCTTGCCGTCATCATTTTGTATTTACTGATGGCCTGTCTTGGCATCCTAAGTATTTTTATGGTGGAGTACAATCCAAATAGTGATTGGGCAACTAGTTTTATCAGTGGAAAAACAGGCTATAGCAAACAATTCTTTTTTCTGATTTTTTGTTCTTTTATTGGTGTATTCATTTTATTAATGGATAGTAAAGTATTTACTGCATTAGCAAATATTCTTTTTGCAAGTGGTATCCTATTAATGCTGGCCACTTTTGTAATAGGAAAAGAAATCAATGGTTCTAAAAGCTGGATACCTATTGCAGCAGGTTTTAACCTTCAGCCTGCAGAATTGTGTAAGATCTTTACTGCATTGGCCTTGGCAAAATTTATATCCAGACCAGAAACCGATTTTACAAAATTACAATCGCACTTAATTGCAGGCGCCATGATTGCCATTCCAGCTGTCTTGTCCATTATGCAACACGAACTTGGACTTGCGATTGTGTATAGTGCTTTTATTTTTGCCATGTACAGAGAAGGATTACCGCCTATTATTTTAGTGGTTTTATTGTCTTTCGCCATACTCGTGATTGCTACTTTACTTTTGGAACCAACACTATTAGCCATAATTCTGACTGTTATTGCTGGGCTAATTGTGCTTTATTTAGGAAAGACCTTTAAAAGAAATAAACAAGCCATCATCATTGTAGCCAGCATTTGGATATTCTGTGTAGGCACGGTGCGTTTTGTTGTTCCTTATATTTTTAATAATGTATTTGAATGCTATCAGACGACGCGTATTTACAGCATGGTTGGAAAAGAATATGATTGTGGTTTAAATAAAAAAGCGGCAGCTAGCTTGCTTGAAAGTGGCAAAAAAAGTAGAAAGCCCGATGACTATAATGTAAAGCAAAGTAAAATTGCGATCGGCTCAGGTGGTTTTTGGGGAAGAGGTTTTTTAAAAGGCACACAGACAAGGGGGAAGTATGTACCTGAACAAAATACAGACTTTATATTTACTTCCATTGGTGAAGCCTTTGGCTTTGTGGGCACTTTCACATTTTTAGGTTTATACTTATTCTTTTTATTTAGACTCATCCGCATTGCAGAAAGACAAAGAAGTACTTTCTCAAGAGTATATGCTTATAGTGTGGTAGGTATTTTCTTTTTCCATATTGCAGTGAATATTAGCATGACCATTGGTTTATTTCCAGTGGTAGGGATCCCATTACCTTTAATTAGTTATGGCGGATCCTCTCTTCTCACTTTTACCGCCTTAATATTTATTTTATTAAGATTGGATGCAGATCGACAAATGGTACTCCGATAATTGTATTTTTGCGCTATGCGTATTTATCCCTTATCAGAAGGCAGTTTTAGTATTGATCAGACCAAGGTTTTTGTACCGTTTGATACTTCACGTGAAAACATTCAAGACCGTCCAAAAGGAAGTATCCTTGTAGAAATTCAACCTTTTGTGGTGATTACAGATAAGGATATCATTCTTTTTGATACAGGCTTGGGTTATATGAATGCGCAAGGAGTTTTGCAGATACATGATAATTTAATGGCCATAGGCATTGACCCTAGCTCTGTCACTAAAGTTTTCATGAGCCATTTACATAAAGACCATGCAGGAGGCATGAGCTATATCCATCCAAGTTTTCAAGAACGTTTTGTGAGCTTCCCTTACGCAACCCATTATGTTCAAAAAAGAGAATTTGACTTAGCAATGACGACCTCGTCTCCCTCCTATATAAAAGAACAATTTGAATTCTTAGCAGATTTTTCTAAGGTGGTCTGGCTGACAGAAGATCAAGGCTTAATAGACGATAGTATTCAATACCTTTTAACGGGTGGACATTGTCCGTTTCATCAGGTGGCCTGGATCAAGGAAGCTGGTGAAATATTTTTCTTTGGTGCAGATGTAGCACCGCAATTACAACAACTTAAATCCAAGTTCGTTGCCAAATATGATATGGACGGAAAAGTAGCCATGGAATGGAGGCAAAAATGGTGGGAAGAAGGTCAGGCAGCTGGTTGGCAATTCGCATTTTATCATGATATCAGCCATCCATTATTTAAAGGAACCATTAACCCTTAAACAAACATTCATTAGGAATCAATATTGACAAGGGTTTCAGAGAATGCATGTGTATTTTTTGTACCTTTAATTTGTCATGATTAATAATAGTACACAAGATTACTTGCAACAGTTTAGGACAAATGTGTCTGATAAATATATTATTTATAATAGTTTATTTGCAGCCTTACCCTATTCTGGCATTGCAAACGTAGGTGCCTTATTGCCCATTTTACTTCAAAATTGCGAAGAGGGTTTTGCAAAAGGAAAAGCACCGGTAGAAATTATTGATAATTTTTTCAAACAACATACCAGTGTTGAATCCGCAAGAGAACAGATTGATCATTTGTTTAAATATGTTCAATATGTGGAGAGGCAGGTGGTTTTATTTGATGCTATAGAAGATGCTGCATTCACCAGTATCAATGACATGGAAGGTTCAGGTAGTATTAAATCCTTGATCAAAGAAGCTAATTTTACAGGTAAAGCTGAAGCCTTAAAAAATAAATTGAAAGACTTTAAGGTTAAAATTGTTTTGACAGCTCATCCTACTCAATTTTATCCAGCAAACGTCTTAGGGATTATACATGATATGGGTGATGCCATTGCTAAGAACGATTACGGAAGCATTAATCAATATATCCAACAACTTGCGTTGACACCGTTCTTTAATAAAAAACAACCCACGCCAACGGACGAAGCCTTGAATTTGATGTGGTATTTAGAACATGTTTTTTACCAATCCATCGGCAATATTTACAATACGGTCGTTAAAGAAGTGTTTGAGGGAGACTATGACGGACAAAATCCATTTATCGAATTGGGGTTTTGGCCTGGAGGAGACAGAGATGGCAATCCATTTGTTAATGCGGCCACTACCATTAAAGTGGCGCAAGCATTAAGGAGTAGTATTATTGTTTGTTATTACAGAGATGTAAGAAAGTTAAAAAGAAGACTCACTTTTGCTGGTGTTGCCAATCAGTTAACAGCATTAGAAGCAGCATTGTATGAGAATGTGTTTAAGCCAGAACATAGTACCCCTATCTCAAAGCAAACCATTGTAGATTGTTTGACATCAATTAAAGAAACATTAATCAAGGAACACCATTCCTTGTATTTGAATAGGTTAACTCAATTATTAAATAAAGTACAAATTTTTGGAACCCATTTTGCCGCTTTGGATATTCGACAAGATTCCAGAATTCACCATGCGGTTTTAGTTGAAACAGGCGTCTTACCAAATGATTACACTACATTAGACGAGGCTTCAAAAATGGCAGTACTTGCAAGTCTTTCAGGCAAGATAGAGCCAAGCACCATGAAAACTGAGATAGGAAAAGATACTTTAGAAAGTATTTATGCTATTCAAGAAATACAATCCTTTAATGGGGTTATGGGTTGCCAACGTTATGTCATTAGTAATTGTCAAACTGCAGTGAACGTGATGGAATTATATGCATTGTTTAGACTATGTGGTTGGGATCAAGATCTAACTACAGTAGATATTGTGCCTTTGTTTGAAACCATCGATGACCTTGCCGCAGCTGAATCGATCATGACTACTTTATATGCATCTCAATTATACGGAGGACATATTAAAGCTAGAAATAAAGAACAAACGATTATGCTTGGCTTTAGTGATGGCACAAAAGACGGTGGCTACTTACAAGCGAATTGGGGCATTTACAAAGCAAAAGAAACCCTTACTTCTGTTTCGAGAAAGAAGGATATTGTAGTTAAATTTTTTGATGGCCGAGGAGGCCCTCCGTCAAGAGGCGGTGGCAAAACGCATCAATTTTATGCTTCCATGGGCAATGGAGTTGAAAATGAAGAAATTCAACTCACTGTGCAAGGACAAACCATTACTTCTAATTTTGGAACGATTCATTCAGCACAATTTAATTTAGAACAATTATTAAGCGCCGGTGTGAGCCATAGTTTGTTTTCAGAAACCAAAGTTCAACTTTCCGAAAAAGATAGAACCATCCTTGAAACCCTTGGTAATGTTAGCTTTGACAGTTACCAGCAATTAAAACAGGATCCTTTATTCTTGCCCTATCTTCAAAAATTTAGCCCACTCAATTACTATAGTAAAAGTAATATCGCTAGCAGACCCGCAAAAAGAGGATCTGGTACAAGCTTACAATTTCAAGATTTACGCGCCATTCCATTTGTTGGAAGTTGGAGTCAATTAAAACAAAATGTACCTGGCTATTATGGTGTTGGAACTGCACTTCAAGTACTTAAAGAAAAAGGATTATGGAAGGAAGTACAATACTTATTTAACAATATAGGCTTCTTTAAAACCTTGATCGACAATAGTATGATGAGTATGGTGAAATCCAATTTCGCCATTACTCAATACATTGAAAAGGACCCAAGCTTTAGTCCAATCTGGAAAAATATTAAGGCTGAGTTTCAATTGACCACACAATTGTACCTAGAATTAAGCAATACCAATAGTTTAATGGAGCAAGACATGCTGTCCAAACATTCTATTTTACTAAGAGACAGAATTGTTTTACCCCTCCTAACGATTCAACAATATGCATTGTGTAAAATTCAGGAGGCAGGACTGGATACAAATGAAAAAGAATCTTACGAAAAGCTATTGACGAGAACAATGTTCGGCATCATCAATGCATCAAGAAATTCTGCTTAAACAGCACCTTGGTCTTTCCATTGCCATAGATGCAAACAAGCATAACTTTTATAAGGAGACCATTTAGTTGAAATAGCAAGCATTTTAGATTGTAATTCTTTCTTCGTCTCGTATTCTATTTTATACAACCTGATCATCGCTTGTTGAATGCCTAAATCATCCACCGCAAAGACATCTTCTTGTCCAAGGCTAAATAACATGAGCATCTCGACCGTCCACTTGCCCACTCCTTTAATTTGAGTCAATAACTCAACAATAGCTGCAGGCTCCATCGAATACAGTTGCTTGTCTGAAATTTTATGGTCTAAAAAAAATTGCGCTACATTTTGAATATAATTCACTTTTGATTGACTCAATCCAATCGATCTAAGTTGGTCATTCGTGCATTGTAATACCTGTTCACAACTAGGTTCCTTACCCTCAAATAAAGCAATAAAACGGCCAAAAATAATGGCAGCCACTTTCGTACTTAATTGTTGGCTAATAATACTTGCCATCAACCGTACCGGGGTGTTTTTCCTTTTTTTGATAACATGATTCGCCTCTAATAAGAGCCGTGCCATTTTTTTGTCTTTCTTTAAATGTTGTTGGTACTCCATAGCTGCAAATTAAGTTGAAATACTTATTTTGAGGATGATTTTAATTCAACCCATAAATTTCCTGTTATGCTAAAAAATATATGTTGCTTATTTATCCTACTTATGCTTTCACAGTTTGCCCAAGCACAAACAAAAGACGCCGACAAGATCCTATCCATCCTGGCTGCGCAAGAAAAAGCCTGGAATGAAGGAAACATCGAACAATTTATGCATGGCTACTGGGAAAATGATAGTTTAGTTTTTGTAGGAAAATCAGGATTGACCTATGGCTATAACAACACTTTAGAAAACTATAAAAAAGGGTACCCAGATAAAACCTATATGGGTCAATTAAAATTTACCATCCTTTCGATGCAACCTTTAGGTAAAGCATATTATCGCATCATCGGAAAATGGGAACTAAAAAGGACAGTGGGCAATTTAAATGGGCACTACACTTTGTTGTTGCAAAAAATCAACGGGGAATGGAAAATCATATCCGACCATAGTAGTTAAAGCAAGCCAATGCTTATTAATGGGTAAACCCAATAGGGTCTTTCCATATTTTATATAGTAAATAAAAATAGCCAGCCGAGCTTACGCATAAGAAAATGTAGTAGGCATAATTAAACCATTGCCAATCCCCTTCTACAAAGGCATAGCCAAGCATAATGCCTAGTGTAGAATTGAATCCCATCCACAGTAAACTGAGTCCAATGGTTCTTGAGATTCTATTTAGGAAAGCCAATACTTCTGGGTCCATTAGTCTAAACTTTGTTTGTTTGCAGCCGCTTCTTTTAACAATCGATCAAATTGTGCAGGCGTTAAATCGTTGAAGAAATAATAAACTGGATCTACTTTAGCACCACGTTTAATCACTTCATAATGCAAGTGTGAACCGGTACTTTTTCCTGTACTTCCTACATAGCCAATCACTTCGCCCCTCTTAACAGATTGGCCTGGCTTGGCTTTCACACGAACCATATGTGCATACAATGTCTGGAAGCCATAGCCATGATTGATTACTACTTTGTTACCATAACCATCTGTGCTAAAACCAGCTTGTTGCACTACCCCATCCGATGTGGCATAAATGGGTGTGCCCGTAGGCGCTGAGAAATCCAGACCCGCATGTAACCTAAAGTCTTTGTACAATGGATCAATACGATAACCAAAACCCGAAGCCACTCGTTTCATATTTTTATTACTAATCGGCTGTATGGCAGGTATTGCCCTTAATAATTTTTCTTTATTCTTCACCATCGTAGTGACTTCTACAAAAGATTGACTTTGGAAAGACATTCTTAAACTCAAGTTATTCAATTGATTGCGCATGTTCTCAATCAACTCAGTATTCGATAAACTTTGGATCAATCTAATTTCATTTTTAGCCAACATCTCTTTCACCCTTGCACTATCCGGAATAGGTGTTGCCTCAAAAATAGAACGGTATACTTCATTGTCACGTTGCTCTAACTCCACCATTTGTAATTCTAATTGCTTCATCCTTTCTTGTAATACCGCGTAACTTTCTTTGTAAGCCGTATTTTGTTGTCTTAACAAACGTTCTTTTGGAGAGTCGATATACTGAAATAAAATAGCCACAAAAAGCACCCCCACCCCAATAGAGGCAAGGATAAAACCTATTGTTTGTAATAACCTTACCTTAAAGGGCACTTCGATTTTTTCGAACCTTAAAGTATGGGTATTAAAGAAATATTTTATTTTCTTCATATCGAATGATTATTTGCCTTCCAAAGTCCTAAAAAAAGGCTCAAATCCTTACCTTTGGAGACTTTTAGAAACGCTACAAAGATAGCTTTTTAATTTAGCACAAAGCTTAAAATATAGTTCCATGATGACCAGTTCAGAAATAAGACAACAGTTTTTAGATTTTTTTGCATCTAAAGGACATGCCATTGTTCCTTCGGCACCTATTGTCGTAAAGAACGACCCTACATTATTGTTTACCAATTCAGGGATGAACCAATTCAAAGATTATTTCTTAGGCAACCAACAACCCAAACATTCAAAGATTGCGGATACACAAAAATGTTTAAGGGTGAGTGGTAAACACAATGACTTAGAAGAAGTGGGCGTGGATACATACCATCATACGATGTTTGAAATGTTAGGCAACTGGAGTTTTGGAGACTATTTTAAAGCAGAAGCCATTGCTTGGAGTTGGGAGCTCCTAACTAAAGTATATCAATTAGACCCCAACAGATTATATGTAACGGTGTTTGAAGGTGACCCTGCAGAAAATTTACCTTCTTCTAGCGTGGCATTAGAGGAATGGAAAAAATGGGTGCCTAACGATAAAATCATTTACGGTAATAAGAAAGATAATTTCTGGGAAATGGGCGATACAGGCCCTTGTGGACCATGTAGTGAAATTCATATCGATATGAGATCGGAAGCCGAAATCGCTGAAGTACCCGGTCGTGATTTAGTGAATAAAGACCACCCTCAAGTCATTGAGATCTGGAACAATGTGTTTATTCAATACAATCGTAAAAAAGACGGCAGCCTAGAACCCCTGCCGAATAAGCACGTTGACACTGGAATGGGTTTTGAGCGTTTAGTGCGTGCGATTCAAAATAAAAAAAGCAATTACGATACAGATGTATTTACTGGCACCATTGATGCGGTGGCACAGATCACTGGTAAAACCTATGATTTTGGTGATGGCAAAGAAGCTGTTGCTTTTCGTGTAATAGCAGATCATATTCGTGCCATTGCATTTGCGATTGCAGATGGTCAATTGCCTTCCAATACAGGCGCTGGTTACGTGATTAGAAGAATTTTAAGAAGAGCTGTACGTTATTACTATTCTTACTTAGATTACAAACGTCCTTTGTTATTTCAATTGATGCCTTTGTTAGCAAAACAGTTCGAACATGTTTTCCCAGAATTACACCAACAATTAGATTTTGTTACAAAAGTAATTAAAGAGGAAGAAGAAGGCTTTTTGAGAACATTAGAGAAAGGCTTAAAGCGCATGGACGATATCATTACTACGCAAGAAAAAAATACTTTAGTAGAAGGTAAATTGATTTTTGAATTATTCGATACCTATGGTTTCCCAGCAGATTTAACCAGGTTGATTGCAAGTGAAAATGAATTAACAATTGACGAAGCAGGATTTGAACAAGAAATGCAACAACAAAAAGATAGAAGCAGGGCCGCTACCGCTATTGATACAGGAGATTGGATTCAAATTGGAGAAGATGCTGAAACAAAATTCATTGGTTATAGCGCAACAGAGGTTACCACTAACATTGTTAAATACAGAAATGTAAAATCAAAAGGTAAAGAAGCTTACCAATGGGTATTAGCTGAAACACCTTTTTACGCAGAAAGTGGCGGTCAGGTTGGCGATAAAGGGAGTTTGAAATTTGAAGATGGTACCTTGATCGCAGTCACTGATACAAAGAAAGAAAATAATTTATTCATTCATTTCACAGATACCCTTCCCACGAATATTGGACATGCAGTGAAAGCCGAAGTAGATTCCACTTTAAGAACCCATACGACGGTGCACCATTCTGCAACACACTTATTGCATGCAGCACTTAGAAACGTCTTAGGGAAACATGTCGCACAAAAAGGAAGTTTAGTGAACCCAGATCAATTGCGATTTGACTTTTCACATTTTGCGAAAATGACCAATGAGGAAATTGAAGCGGTGTCTCAAATGGTGAACGACAAAGTGAAAGAAAATGTACCTGTCGTGATTAAAGAGATGAGCAAAGACGAAGCAGTGGCTATGGGTGCCATGGCTTTATTTGGAGAAAAATATGGTGACAGGGTTCGTGTAGTCGTAATGGATCCTAACTATTCAATTGAATTATGTGGCGGAACGCATGTAGGACATACTGGTGAAATTGGACATTTTGTTATAAAGGCTGAGTCTTCTGTAGCAGCAGGTGTAAGAAGAATTGAAGCCGTGGTAGGTCATGCTGCTGCTCAGTTCCAAGAAGAAGCAAAAGAAAAATTAAGAAAACAAATTGCCCAATTAGAAGAGGTAAACAATGCCATCGCAATTAGTTTACACAAAAAAGAAGCTACAAAAGATATTGCAACTTATTCTATCGATCAACTTGCTACATATATCCTGGATTTACAAAATCAACAAAAGGAATTGAAAAAGGAATTAGAAAGCCAAGAGGCAATCTTTGTCAACGAATTGGTTGAAGCAAATAAAAATAATTTTGAAACCATCAATGGGGTAAAATATTTAGGCATGCAAGTTGCCTTAAGTAATACCGACCAATATAAAAAAGCGGCACAATTATTAACGCAAACACATGCAGGTGCTACTATGGTTTTATTAGTGGGTGCACAAGGCGAAAAAGCGTTTGCCGCATTGTCTATGAGTGAGGCATTGGTTGCAGCAAAAAATTGGGAAGCACCTCAATTAATTAAAACGCATATCGCACCACTTATAAAAGGTGGCGGAGGCGGTCAAAAAACTTTAGCAGCAGCTGGTGGACAGGATGCAAGCCAACTAAATCAAGTACTTGCTCAAATCAAATCTTTGCTATAATATTGATTTACAACAAATTAATACAGCCACCCTACTCAAAATGGGGTGGCTTTTTTATAGAATTTTAACATTTCCGAATTGTTTCGTAGATAAAATATTCCCTATTTTTGACCTACCATAAATTTCGTAGTGCACTCAACACAATTGATATTAAAAATGAATAACATGAAAAAGATTTTACTTGGGTTGGCTAGCCTTGTTTGTATTCAATTTGCAACCGCTCAAGAAGCAGGCTCCAATAACAAAGAAGTGGTCATCGAAAAAAAAGTAAATAAGACTACAGGACCAAAAGCAGATTCAAGCATGCGTGTCACTGTGACCATCAATGGGGATACGACCGAAAATATTGCGGTGATGGTGGATGGTGATAAAATAACCATCAACGGCGAAGAAGTAAATGCTGCTGATCCAAGGTTGAAAAAAATCAAAAGCGGAAATGTAAAAGGTTTAAAACTAGCGTCCAAAACATTTGGATTAAGTCCAGAGCGTAATGCTTATATATTTAAAAAAGCACCTCAAGCAAACCGAGCTTTCTTAGGCGTGGTAACAGAGAAAGGAGAAGTTGGTGCCCGTATCGTTGAAATTAGCGAAAACAGTCCTGCAGCTAAAGCACAATTAAAAGTGGGCGACCATATCACGAGTGTAAACGAAGAAAAGATAAAAGATCCAGAAAGCTTATATGCAGCCATTGGTAAATACAAACCAAATGAAGTGATTCACTTGGTGTATACAAGAGCGAATAAAACAATGAAAGTGGATGTCGCACTGGACAAAAATGAAAATGCAGATCAAGCAATGACTTTTAGTGAAGCACCATTAGACGAAAGGACTTTAGAACTATTGGATAATATGGGTGGTCAATATAAATTCTCCCTGCCTGAATTACCCAATATGGATCAATTAATGACCAGGGCAGATAAAAAAGCAAAATTGGGCATTAGTGTAGAAGACCTTGAAACAGGAAAAGGCGTTAAGGTAACCAATGTGTCAGAAGGAAGCCCTGCAGCAAAAGCGGGTATTTTAAAAGACGATATTTTAACGAAACTGAACGACTCCGACATTCCGGATGTCAATTTTATGAAATGGCAATATTACTTTCCAGGTCAGGTATTAAAAATAGGTATTGAAAGAAAGGGAGAAAAAAGAACCATTGAAGTTAAAATACCTAAAAAAATAAACACAGCCGATTTATAAGTTTGAACGATAAAGGTATCCCCCTCAAAAGCCACCCTGAATAGGGTGGCTTTTTTATGCAATTGCTTGATTAATCTGTACTTTTGTGGCATGCCAAATAAGACGCTATATCAAGCAGTCATAGGATTAGAAATTCACGCTCAATTAGCAACTCATTCAAAGCTATTTAGTGGCGATGCAACCCATTTTGGCGCAGCACCAAACACACATGTTAGTCCGATAACATTAGGCCATCCGGGAAGTTTACCTAAAACCAATTCAAAAGCAGTTGAATACACCATTAAAATGGGTTTAGCATGTGGTTCAACTATCGCCAAAGAAAATTATTTTGCAAGAAAAAATTATTTCTATGCTGACCTCCCAAAAGGATATCAAATTTCACAACATACTACTCCAATTTGTGCAGGCGGACAAGTAATCATTCAAACGACAGAAGGTGAAAAAAGCATTCAACTGAATCGAATACATTTAGAGGAAGATGCTGGAAAAAGCATGCATGACCTATCTCCAACCGATTCATATATTGATTTAAATAGAGCAGGCACCCCATTGATCGAGATGGTTACAGAACCTTGTATTCATAGTGCCGAAGAGGCTTTTTTATATGTCACTGAAGTGCGTAAGCTAGTAAGATGGTTAGGCATCTGTGATGGTAATATGGAAGAAGGAAGTTTAAGATGTGACGCAAATATTTCGGTTCGTTTAATGGGAGATGAAACATTAGGCACAAGGGTCGAAGTGAAAAATTTGAACTCTATCCGAAACATTAAAAAAGCCATTGAATTTGAAATAGATCGTTTGATTGGCCTTGTTGAAAAAGGAGAAACAATTATTCAACAAACAAGAAGTTTTGATGCAAGTAACGATACTACTTTTTCGATCAGAGATAAAGAAGACGCAAACGATTATAGGTATTTCCCAGACCCTGACATAGCGCCACTTAGCCTGACAGATGACTACATTAATTCAATACAAGCAAGCATGCCTACCCTTCCCAATCAATTAAAAAAAGAATGGAGCAGCAAATATGGCTTGAGTACTTATGATATCGATCAACTTTGCGAGCAGAAACAAGAAGCTGATTTTTATATACAATGGACTACACATACTACTTTATACAAAGCAGCAGCCAATTGGATGATGGGGCCAATCCGTGCCTATTTAAATGAAGCAAATAAAAGTCATGCAGACTTGGTTCCTTTATTACCAATCTTATCAGAATTGTTAACGATGGTAGATCAACATTTATTAAGTTTTTCTGTGGCTTCAGATAAAGTGTTTAAAGCGATTATTGAGCAACCACAATCTCCAATGGCCTATGCCACCGAAAACCAATTGTTGCAAAATAGCAATGAGGACGAATTGAGTGCTTGGATTGATACTGTTATTGAAAATCATCCGGACAAAGTAGAAGCTTATAAAAAAGGAAAAAAGGGATTAATTGGTTTATTTGTTGGAGAAGTAAAAAAACTTAGCAAAGGCAAAGCAGATCCACATAAAACAACCGTACTTTTAGAAACTAGATTATCCAAATAGAAATTTAAAACATGAAAAAATATTTAAGTATTGCATTATTGAGCACGCTTCTTTTTTTTACACAATCTTGTAAAGAAAAAAATCAAGAAGCCCGTTACACGATTGCAGGTACCATTAAAAACGCTGCCAATAAAACCTTGTTATTGCAAGAGGTCCCCTATGGTGGTAAACCAATCATTACATTGGACTCTTTAACCCTTGATGCCAACGGAAAATATAGTTTTGAATTCATTGCAAAACAAGAGGGCATCTATAGATTAAGCAGTGGAGAAGATTTAGATATTAGCTTTATCAATGACGAGGAGCAAATTCAAATCAATGCAGACGCAAATAATTTTTCTAGCTACACAGTAAAAGGCTCACCGCACAGCGAAGCTTTGATTCAATACATGAAGGCTTATAGAACCAAGGACTCGTCTTTATTTGCCACTTTATACGCTTTAGATAACTTACAACAAACCAATAGCAAGGACAGTAGTATTGCCTACTTACAAGAACAAAAAGATAAAAAAATAAAGGATCTAAACGACCATGTTGAATCCACTATCAATAATGCGAATAGTCCAGCGTTGATCTATTTTGCTTTAGGTATGGCTTTAAGGTCGATGGAAATCAATAAAGTACTAGCGATCGCAAAAGCAGTAGCAGAAAAAACAAAAGCAGAACCCTTAATCGAATTTGTAAACATCTTAAGTGGTCAAGTACAAGCAGCAAGTCCAGCTACTGCCATCTCTATTGGCGCGATGGCTCCTGAAATTGCCTTACAAGATCCAACAGGTAAAATCATTACTTTAAGTAGTTTGAAAGGCAAATATGTATTAGTTGATTTTTGGGCAAGTTGGTGTGGCCCATGCAGAAGAGAGAATCCAAATGTTGTAGCTGCTTATGAACAATTTAAGAATAAAAATTTCACTATACTGGGTGTCTCTTTAGATGACGATAAAGAGGACTGGTTAGCTGCGATACAACAAGACAAATTAACCTGGTCTCATATCAGTGATTTAAAGAAATGGGAATCTATCGTTGTGAACAGCTATCAAATTCAGGGTATTCCATTCAATGTGTTGATCGACCCAACAGGTAAAATTATTGCCACAGACTTAAGAGGCAGTGCTTTACAAAATACATTAAAACAATTACTGCCATAGTATATTAATAAAAAGATACAACTAAACAAAATACTACTTAGCAATATAAATAGTACTCAAAAATATAGATGGCACTCAAGGTTACTATTAAAAAAGGCGCTTCAAATGAAGCGCCTTTTTTAATGAGTCAGTGATCTATGCTTATTTAGATTTAATAAATGTTTTGATCAATGCAGGAAGTAACACTAAATTAGTTAAAGTACTTACAACTAAAGTGATTGAAGTAAGCCAACCTAAAGCCTTAGTGCCTCCAAAATCGCTGAAACAAAATATAACAAACCCTGCTACTAACACTAAGGAGGTATAGATGATACTGATACCTGTATGTTTGATGGTTTGTACCAATGTAATATCTACTTGATAATTTAAATGGGGTAATTCTTGTTTGTAGTTCACTAAAAAGCGAATAGTCACATCGATAGCAATACCTAATGCTACACTAAATACTAATACTGTAGAAGGCTTCAAGGCAATACCTGTCCAACCCATGATACCCGCTGTCATAAACAAAGGGACAATATTAGGAATCAATGAACAAATCAAAATCGGAAAAGACCTAAATAAAAAAATCATACAAATAGCAATCAATAAAAATGCCCAGAAAATAGATTCTCCTAATCCTTTCACAATAAAATTACTGCCTTCTAAAAATGTAACACTGCTACCTGTGAGTACAATATTGTATTTAGCCGTGTCAAAAATCGCAAAAGAAGCACTATCTATTTTATGTAATAAAACAGGTAATTGAGCACTACCAATATCTTTCATATTGACAGAAATTCTGGTTTGTTGCTTGGTGGAATCAATAAATTTATTCAATAGCTGTACAGGATTATTTCCGGCAGGCTTAACTCCATCCTTAGGGGCTGCACTAGCAAAATAAGGTCCGATAAAAGCCATTTCGGTGCCAGTCGGAACAGCATAAGACAAACTATCGCCATCATAGAAAGCTTGTTTAGCAAATTTAACCCCATCCAATAAGCCCAATGGCTTACCTAATTCAGGTTGTGCCAATAAAAATGTATTGAACGCATCGATATGTTCTAAAGGTTTGATCGTACGAATTAAACCATTGGGCTTCTTGGTGTCTACCACAATTTCCAAAGGCATTACCCCACCCGCATGTTGTTCAAACCATTTAAGGTCTGTATATAACTTGTCTTGTTTGGGCAAGTCATCTACTATAAATGCTTCTTTTTTAATTTGTAAAACACCTCCTAAAGAAATCAATACCGCTACAATGGTAATGCCAAATACCCATTTGGTATGGGTAAATGCCCATCGTTCAATCTTAACCAAAATTTGTTCTAAGTATTTATTATCTAAATAACGAACATGTTTCAATTTAGGTGCAGGTAAATAGGAAAGTACTGGAGGGATAAAAAATAAACTAATAAAAAATAAAATCATAATATTTACCCCAGACACCCAACCAAACTCTTTTAATAAAGGACTCTTTGTTAATGCAAAAACAAAGAAACCAATGGCAGCAGTGATATTACAAAACAAAGTCACTACACCCATTCTGCCTACCATCTGTACAATCGCCTTTTCTTTATCAGTTGTTTCCTTAAATGATGTGTGGTATTTATTTAAAAAATAGATGCAATTGGGGATACCTATCACCACTATCAATGGTGGAATAAGTGCGGTTAATAATGTAATTTTTTGTCCTAAAAGCACCATCGTACCTAAGCTCCAAATCACACCCATCAATACTACCGCTAAACTCATGATAGTTGCTGCAAAGGATCTAAAGAATAACAATAAAGTTATTGCGGATAAAACCAATGAGCCAATTAAAAACCAGAGCATTTCTTTTTTTATCCTGTCTGCCATGATGGTTCTAATAAAAGGCAATCCGCTTATATGCACTTCCGTATTCGTTGCCTTACTAAAATCATCTAAGGCAGTTTGTAGACCATCAATAATTTTTGTCCTAGAGCCACTGTTGATAGAATCAGCAATAAAAGAGACGGCCATGATATAACTACTACTATCCGGGTTATAATATAAATTTTTATAAAAGGGAAGGTTTTCGAAAGCGGCTCTATCTGCAAGCAAAGCACTATCGCTCTCATAAGGTGCATGAAACAATTTAGTGGCATTGAATTTCTCCGCCACACTATCTTTTTGAATCGTATACGCAGTAGGTATACTCATCACTTCTGCAACAGCTCTTTGTTGCTTTATCCTTTTGTGTAAAGCATCCACCTGATTAAAGAAATCTTTGGTATAAAACTGGTCTGACTTAAAGCCAACCACCACCGTGGTTCCATCAACACCATACTTTTTTACAAAATCATTGTACACTACAAACTTTGGATTATCCGAAGGAATTGCTTTTGTATACTCGTAACTCAATTGTATTTGCGCAGCAAAATAACCCATGATCAGGGTTAAAAGGACTACAAAAAACAAATAGGTTTTTTTAAAATTCAATATATTTTGTCCTAGACGATACCACATACGCTTTTATTTAAATTTAGATGACCCATAAATAAGCAGCCAATTGCGTGCCTACGCCAATCGCTGCACCCACCACTAATTCTTTATTGCTATGATCACTTACGACCATTCTCGCACTAATCACCAATGCGGCAATCAATACAGCAAGAGGTAACCATAATGCATTATTAACAGGATAAAAAATACTAACCAATGCAATGGCAGTGGTCATCCCAGCGATGCCCATTGCATGCAAACTTACCTTCATAAAATTATTGACCGTCATACCAATGGCACTTGCCACAAAAATGCCTAAATAAAAAAACTTTAACGCAATGGGTTGATCTGTAAAATTTCTACTTAGGTAATACATCCACCAATAAAAAAACATGGTGATCACATAAGGTATGATTCTTTCTTTTTGTGTTCTTAAAAAAATACTATCACTGAACTTTAACCTCCATAATAGAAATACAGCGAAAGCTGGAAAAAAAGCAGTGAGCCAAGCCACACTAAATAAACGCATTTTTAATTGCCATTCGGTGATGCCAACAAATTCAAAGGGCAGCACTTGCATTAAATAAAGGAAAAAATAAGTGGGAATAAAAAGGGGATGAAATACATAAGACAAAAGATGGCCTATATATTTAACGATGCTTGGGTGTGGTTTTTCCATAGTTGAATTGGTTACCATTCTTTTCTGAGTCTGGCAACAGGTATATTTAATAGTTCTCTATATTTTGCAACAGTTCTTCTGGCAATATTATAGCCCTTCTCTTGTAACTGCTCTGTTAATTCATCGTCACTCAATGGCTTTAATTTGTCTTCACCTTCAATCAATTCTTGTAGGATTGCCTTCACTTCCTTGGTACTCACTTCCTCTCCTGTATCAGTGGTCAAAGATTCACTAAAAAAGTATTTCAATAAATAAGTACCGAATTCAGTTTGAACATACTTACTATTGGCAACCCTACTAACCGTAGAGACATCTAAATTGGTCATTTCTGCAATGTCTTTTAAAATCATAGGTCTAAGTGAAGTAGTGTCTCCACTTAAAAAAAACGCAGACTGATAGTCTAAAATGGCATTCATCGTCAACAACAAGGTTTGTTGTCTTTGCAAAATCATTTCTATAAACCACTTTGCAGCATCAATTTTTTGTTTGATGAAAAAGACAGCTTCTTTTTGTGATTTGTCCTGCTTTTTGCCTCCCTCGTATTCTTTCAACATCAATTTATAATCATCACTAATCACCAAGGGTGGTGCATTGCGACTGTTCAATGTCAGTTCTAATTTATTATTGTTGATCAACACCGTAAAGTCTGGAATGATATACATTTCCGCTTCGTTCGTATAACTTGTTTCAGCACCAGGCTTTGGATTGAGGGTCAAAATTTGATGTAAGACCTCTTTCATTCCTGATTCATCCAAATGCAAACTTCTTTGAATTTTATCATAGTGCTTGCGGGTAAACTCTTCGAAATATTTTTCTATAATCAGGATGGCAATTTTTCTTGCTTCATCTTCTGAATATAATTTTCCCCTACTATCTGATAAATGCGCCGCCTCACCTTCTCCTTTACTACGCAATTGTATCAACAAACATTCTTGCAAATCTCTTGCGGCAATTCCAACAGGATCAAAGGCTTGTATTTTTTTTAAGATAGTTTCAATCTCGGTTTCCTCCACCCACATGCTTTGTTTAAAAGCAAGGTCATCTGCAATAGATTGCAATGCCCTTCTTAGGTAACCGTCATCATCTAAGCTTCCAATAATTTGTTCTGCAATCTTATACCCTCTATCATCTAAAGCAAGCATACTCAATTGGTCCATTAAAACCTCATGCAAACTCATTTCCGCTTTAATCGGAATCACTTTGTCATTATCAAGTTCTGGGTAATAATCGTCTTTTGTTTTATAGTCAGCTACTTCGTCGTCATAACTATATTCACTCAGCTCTTCATTGCTCATTTCAAATTCATCCACAGGCACGGCTTCTTCATCCTCCTGGATGTCTTGTAATAAGTCGTCATTCATTTCCTCTGGAGCAGTGAAATCTGATTCCAATAAAGCCGAATCCATCTCTAAAGCAGGATTCTCTTCTAATTCTTCTTTTATTCTTTGCTCAATTTGCGCACTAGGAATTTGCAACAACTTCATCAATTGGATTTGCTGAGGTGACAATCTTTGTAATTGTCTTTGTTGCATGGATTGTCCTAATGCCATAACCTAGCTTATGCTACTATTTTTTTTAACACCGCTAAAAAGGCAGCACCTTTTTCATGTACTTGCGCTTCTGTCCAAGTTAAACTTATTGCTGTAGAGATACATTTGCTCATCACCGCATCGCTCTTTGAAAAATCGGCATGTTGTAAAGCAAGTAATGCTTTTTGTTGTGCCTCAGACAAAGGATACAAACTTGTTGCATTTTTTAGATGATCCCATTTTCTGATATAATGCCAGTTGTTGCCAAACCAATAAAAATTACCTGCAAGTATACCTGCTTCTTTAAACGCGGCAATGGCTTTTTCTGTTAAGTCCTGACTTGGCAAGAACCAAGTTAAAAAACTTCCACTATCGCCTGCAGGATCTGGCACAACCCTAAACTGAATGCCAGGCACTTGTTCTAAATAAGAGCGTAATATTTGATTGTTCTTTTTTTGAATCGCTAAAAAAGTATTTAATTTTCTAATTTGAGCTAAGCCCACTGCAGCGTGTAATTCACTTATTCTAAAATTATAACCCAAAGCTGGATGCAAATCTGCCCCTCTATCCACGCCTAAATGATCATGTCCATGATCCGTAAAGGCATCTGACTTGGTATACACTTCTTTGTCGTTTGTCATCACCACACCCCCTTCGCCACAAGTAATTGTTTTTACAAAATCAAAAGAGAAGGTGCCCGCATGACCAATCGTGCCTAAATGTTTTCCTTTATACGTACCACCGATGCTCTGACATGCATCTTCTAATAAAATTAAATTGTGCTCCTTACAGATAGCTACTAAAGCATCCATATCTGCCATACTACCGCACATATGTACTGGCATGACACATTTTGTTTTTGGTGTAATGGCCGCTTTCACCGCAGCTGGAGATAAAGTTAAACTTTCATCAATATCGACCAAGACCGGGATAGCACCCATACTTAATATCGCTTCAAAACTTGCTACAAATGTAAAAGCAGGCATGATCACTTCGTCTCCTGCGCCAACACCCAATGCTGCCATTGCCGTGGTTAATGCTGCTGTTCCACTAGAAGTTAATTGTGCATATTGGGATCCAAAAGTGGAACAAACCGCCGCTTCCAACTCTTTAGATTTCCAAATTCCTTTTCTTGGACCATCAAATCCATAACGCATTAAAATTCCTGTCTCAAGAACTTCATTTACTTCTTTCTTTTCTTCTGCTCCAAATAATTCAAAACCGGGCATATGCTTGATTTTTAATGATAAACAAAGGTAGTTTAAAAAATGAAAATTGAGGGTTTTTCCGTATTTTGCAGTCCTAAAAAAAAGACTAGAACCCATGGAGTATAACAAATTGATTTCCGTTTCAGGCATGTCAGGATTATTTGAATTATTGACCAGCAAAAGTGACGGCGCTATCGCAAGATCCCTAGAGACCAATGCCACACAATTCATCAGTTCTAGAGCTTACCAATTCTCCCATTTAGAGAGCATTGAGGTATTCACGACCAAAGAAAACGTCTTCTTGGCCGAAGTATTTATTGCCATGGGGAAATCTAAAGAAGCCCTTCCTAACGAAAAAGACGCTAAAGCAACTCAAGCCTACTTTAAAAAGGTATTTCCAAATATGGATTTTGAACGTGTTTATGCAAGTGATATGAAGAAAATGGTGAAGTGGTTTGCACAATTACAACAACATAAAGTAGAGCCGACCTTACCAGAATTGGATGAGGAGGACGCTGAAGCATAGTAAGATTCAGAAAGGACTTAATGAGGTCTTTTTTGACTTGAACAGCTCTAACTAAGTAATAAATTACTCAAAAAAGGCTTGCCGGTATTCGGTAAGCCTTTTTTTATCCTTAAATTGCGGTACATAATTTAGATATGAAAAAAGTACTCTTCGCCAGCTTATTGTTAACAGTATTAGCAACTTCTTTACAGGCACAAAAAATGTCTGAAAAAAAATGGATCAGAAAGCAATTTTCTGCATTGAACTTAGATGAGAAAATTGGACAATTAATGGTGATTAGAGCACATAGCAATTGGGAACCCAATAAAATAGATTCTATAAGTACTTTAATTCAACAATACAATGTGGGAGGTCTTTGTTTTTTTCAGGGAGGACCTGTACGTCAAGCAGTACAAACCAATCATTACCAAAGTATTTCTAAGACCCCTTTATTCATTGCAATGGACGCAGAATGGGGTATAGGTATGCGTTTAGACAGCGTAGAAATGTTTCCAAGACAATTGTCAATGGGTGCATTTTCGGCTAGTAATTTAGTGTATCAAATGGGCGCGGCTATTGCAGCACAATGTAAAAGATTGGGGGTTCAAATTAATTATGCACCAGATATTGATATCAATAACAATCCTTTAAATCCGGTGATCAATGACCGAAGTTTTGGACAAAGTAAAAATAAAGTAATTCAACAAGGCATCGCTTACATGAAAGGAATGCAAGACAATGGCGTCATGGCTACCGCAAAGCATTTTCCTGGTCACGGAGACGTAACAGTAGACTCTCATAAAGATTTACCAGTCATTACAAAATCTAGAGCCGAATTAGATAGCTTAGAACTAGCGCCTTTCAAAGCCCTGATTGATGCAGGCGTAGAATCCATTATGGTGGCTCATTTGTCAGTACCAGCGATTGATGATCGACCAAAATTTGCCACTTCTTTATCTCCTAAAGCAGTCAATGGTTTATTGAAAAAAGAATTAGGCTTCAAAGGGATTAGTGTGACGGATGCCATGGATATGCAAGCAATTGCAAATTATTTTCCACAAGGCGAAGCCAACGTACAAGCCATTTTAGCAGGCAATGACATGTTGTGTTTGCCTGGTGAAATTGGACAATCTATTCAAAAAGTAAAACAAGCAGTAAAAGAAAGAAGAATTAAACGTTCAGAAATTAATGCAAGGGTTAAAAAGATATTGACTGCAAAATATAAATACGGCCTTTCGGAACTACAAACAATTGACACCAATCATATCGTTGCAGATTTAAATCAATCTGTAGGTACAATCAATGCAGCAATGGCAACGCAATCACTTACATTTTTAAATGCCAATAATAGTCCTGTTTTAAATAATAAGACAGCCTATATTGCAATTAATGCAAATGGTGCGACTGCGTTTACAGCTGCACTAGCAAGCAATTACGGTGTAAAAGTATTTTCTACCAACGGAAAAAATACCAACGAACTTGAAGCTATCAAGGATAGCTTGAAAGCCTATGAACAAGTGATTGTAGGCTTACATGGTTACAACAGAAGACCAGCTAACCATTTTGAAATACCAACTGCTATTTTAGAATTTTTAAACGAAAAAGGACACGAAGACTGGATACATGCTATTTTTGGAAACCCTTATGCGGTGGGTGATTTTAGCAAGATTCATAATATCTTACTGGCTTACGAAGACACTAAATACAGTCATTCAGCTGTACAAAAATGGCTAGAAGGTAAAGAACAAGCCAATGGTGTTTTACCAGTAACCATTAGTGAGGCTTTACAATACGGTATGCCATCAGATGCGCCCATTAAAAAAAAAAATTAACAGAAGTTCTTCTTCCAGCAATTATTGATCAAGCAAAACTTGCAATCATTGATTCTATTGTAGCAGATGCAATTGAAAAAGAAGCTATTCCAGGTTGTCAAGTTTTAGTAGCCAAGGACAATCAAATTGTATTCAATAAAAGCTATGGCAGGATTGCTGGTGGGCAATCTCCCCTAGTAACCAATGCAACCTTATATGATCTTGCGTCCGTTACCAAAACAAGTGCGACTACTGTGGCGATCATGAAATTGGCAGAGGAAGGTAAAGTAGACATTGAAAAAACAATTGGCGACTACCTGCCATGGGTAGTAGGTAATCCTAAAGCATCCATTCGATTAAAAGAATTGCTTTTGCACGAAGCGGGTTTATATCCTTATATTAAATTTTATGAATCCTTATTAGACAAAGAAGGCAATATCGATTCAAAATGGATTATTCCAGTTCAAGATGCACAACATCAATTGATGGTCACTCCTGGCAAGTACCTTGCGAATCATTTTATGGATAGTATCCGTATTAAAATATTGAATAGCCCAATTACAGCGCCAGGAAAATATGTTTACAGTGATAATGATTTTATTTTTCTGGGAAATATAGTAGAGCAAGTAACAGGCATGGACCTGCACGCTTATTGCACAAAAACCTTTTACGGACCAATGCAAATGCGTAGTACTGGCTTTTTACCTTTGAACAGAGCAGACAAATCGACTATCGCTGCGACAGAAGTAGACAATTATTTTAGAAAAGAATTGATTCAAGGCTCCGTACATGACGAAGGTGCATCCACCATGGGCGGCATTGCAGGTCATGCAGGTTTATATAGTAGTGCTAGTGATTTAGCAAAATTATATTTGATGTTATTGAATGGCGGGACATGGGAGGGTGTTCAGTATTTACAAACAGCTACGATTCAAAAATTTACAAGTTATCAATCTACTATTAGCCGAAGAGGATTAGGCTTTGACAAAACAGCCAAAGACAACG
>JBILQZ010000080.1:0-7497 GCA_044372935.1 Sediminibacterium sp.
ACGCCTTGTACTTGTGCTTCGCCACTTTTGATAGATTCTTTTGCTCCATTGTAGCTAGACTCTGCAGTACGA
This sequence comes from Sediminibacterium sp., assembly GCA_044372935.1. Classification (GTDB taxonomy): domain Bacteria; phylum Bacteroidota; class Bacteroidia; order Chitinophagales; family Chitinophagaceae; genus Sediminibacterium. The sequence continues at coordinate 73 of JBILQZ010000080.1, forward strand.
AAAGTTTGTTCTACTTGCTCAAATTCCGCTCTAGAAACAATCTTATCTGCAAATAATTTTTTGTAACGCTCATAAGCAGCCTTACTACTTTCATAACCATTCTTTAAACCACTCAAGCTCGCTTTTACATTTTCGTATTGCGCTTTAACTTGGTTTACAGAGGCAGTGACTTGGTCTCTTTGAGAGGAATAGATATCTGCGTAGATCTTAGCTAACACCTGACCCTTAGTCACTTTAGCACCTTCTTCTACAAACAAATTCACGATCTCTCCAGAGATATCTGGACTTACTTTTACTTCGATTTCTGGATACACTTTACCACTTGCATTCACAGACTCAGTGATCGTTCTTAATTGTACTTTTTCAACAGTTACTTCGAGCCCTTCTTCTTTGCCAATTAGGCCTGCTTTTTTTAGGCCAACTAACAAACCAACAAGGACAACAAAACCGACAATGCTCCAAATGATTTTCTTATTCATTTTATTTATTTTTACGATGCTTTGAATGGATTAAAGAGAAAGTGCTTCTCCTTTATAAAACTCAAGTAATTTGATTCTAAATACATACTCATATTGAGCAGCCTTATAATTTACTTTCGCCTTTAAAAAATTATTTTGATTGTTTAATAACTCAATAGTACCAAGCAAACCTAACTCATAACGCTTGGTCGCAAAACTATATGCCTTCTCTGCAGAAGTCACTGCTTTTTGAGTCGCATTTAATTTATTAGATGCGACTACTGCATTGGTATAAGCTGCATAGATATCTTGCTTTAACTTTCTTTGGGCATTTTCTTGTTGCAAATTAGCCGATTGGTAATTCAACTTTGATTGTTGATACGCCGTCTTAGATTGATTGGCATTAAAGATTGGAATAGATAATTGTAAGCCAAAGTTTTGTCCAAAGTTATTATCCAATTGTCTGCCCCATCCATTCCATACACTACTAAAATCTCTATTAGTAGTGATGGTATTATACAAAGGGCTTTGTACAAAATACTTAGCACTACCCACTGTCACAAATGGACTATTCGGGGAAATACTGCTGTATCCAGCTGGCTCCACACCACTGATGTATTTAAATGAATTGGAGAAGTTGGTACTTAAAGAATAGCCAAAACTTAAGGTTGGATAAAATCCAGCCTTAGCCACTAAACGATTTTTCTCTGCCGCTTTTAAACGAAGATTCGCTGCTTTAATATTAGGCAAATTTTGTTCTGCAACGCCGAATACGTAATCAGGCTGCAAGTCTGCAAAACCTTGTAATTTAATTTTATCTACTGGCTGTGCTACAATTTCAAATACCTCTGCCGCATCTAAATTCAATAAAGCCTTTAAACTTAATTTGCTTTGCTCTACATTAGAGATAGCAGTAATATAATTACTACTGTCGTTCGCCAATTGCGTTTCTAATTCTAATAAATTAATCTCTGGCAATAAACCCACTTCAACTCTTTTCTTTGTGGCAGCCAATTGTTCTGTTGTTTGAACAATTTGAATTTTTGCAATTTCTGATTGTTCGATCGACGACAATACTTGTAAATAAAAAGTAGCCACATTCAAAGAGATATCATTGGATGCAGTTTGAAGGTCTGCAATACTTGCCAACCAATTGTAATTACTAGCCGCAGCTGTATTGCTTAAACGATTGTTATTATACAATTGAATGCCTCCATTTAAACCAAAGTTATTGTACAAAAACTGTGTCGTTGTAAAAGCGTTGGTTACTGGGTCAATGGAACGTCCTAAACGCATCCCTAATCCAGAAGCTCCACTTACTGTTGGCAATTGATTGTACTTTGCTTGGTCAGCTTGCAATTTTGCCAATCTTGCTTGAATATCTGCTTGTTGTACAGAAATATTATGCTTTATTGCGTATTCCACACAGGTTCTTAAATCCCATTGTGTAGGTGTCTGGGCCGTTAAAGCCAGGGTAAATCCAAGAAAAATAAACGAAAAAATGGTTCTCATTGTCTGTATTGATAATTATAAATTCCTATTATACAGTACAAAAGTAATGCAAACGGCAACAGTTGTCTAATTTTTAGACAAACGGACTTCCAAATGGCTGAACAGCTATGGGTGGGTATAAAAGGCTGACCCTAAACCTAAGCGGACTTTTTATAGTAAAAGAGGCGGTATAAGACGAGTACAATGGCCACCAAAATGACTGCAGTAAGGGCAGAATATGGCTTATCAATGACGACCGCTACCGCTACAAAAGCATAAGCCAGTACAAAAATAGCAGCAAAAATAGGCGTCCATCGCTTTAAACCACCTGTTACAGCAGTATCTCCCTGTCCTTTTCGTCTTAAAATAAATAAAGTGGCTGCCGAAGTGCTCATCCCAAGGCAATCTAAAAAGATACTAAAGCTCAATACATCATCTACTCCCTTTCCAAAAAAGGTAATCAACACGGTGGTTATGGCAAATACTGTTAGTCCTGGTACCAAAGCATCTGTTTTTGGATGCTTTTTTTGAAAGATGGCTGGCAATACTTTATCCTCACTCATTGCAAACATCACCCTTGGGTTACTCATTAAAATTACATTCACATAAGCAAGCACACTTAATACCATGGCAAAGTCAAACACTTTAGCGCCTAATGTACCAAACCAAGCTTCAAATAAAAGAGACCCTATTGCATTGGCATTTTTAATATTATCAAACCCTATCACTTTTACATAAGTATAATTAATAGCTAGGTATAAAAACAAGACCAATAAAATACCCACCACAATACCTCTTTGCATTGTCTTTGCAGAACTTACCTCTGCGCCAAAATTAATAGTTTGTTGATAGCCTCCATACGTAAAGAACACCGCCACTAAACTCACCATTAATAATAAAACGCCATTGGTTCCATCGTACACATATACTTTACCTTCATTAAATCCGTGTGGTGCCACATTGACTCCTTTAAACAAAGAAGTAATCAACAATAAAATCAAACTGATTTTAACCACCATCAATACATTCTGTGTGCGACTACTTGTTTTTAATCCGAGCAGGTTCACGATATAAAATAAACCGACCGAAAAAGAAGCAACACCAATATTGAAAAGAGTTCCGGAAGGTCTTCCAAATAATAAATCACTCACATAGTCTGCACCAATCAATGCCACTACTGCTAAAGAAGCTGCATTGCTGATTAAAATCAACACATTAATCGTAAAGCCAACCCCTGGATGGTAACAATGCGCAAACACTTTATAGTAACCGCCCATCACAGGTAAACGTTGACCAATTTCAGCATAGGTTAATGCACCAAACAAGGCAATGATCCCACCAATCATCCACGCACTAAAAAAAATCAAAGGCGTTCCAGATTTTGCAGCAATGGTAGCAGGTGTTTTAAAAATACCCATGCCAATCACTAAACTGACCACAATCATGGTTAGACTAAAAAAATTAATGCTTTGTTTTGTGTTATTACTCATAATTGAATGCCTTAAAAGTTACTTAAATATAAATGTAGCAAACTTATTGGGAGTTTTCAACAACGGGTTGATAATTAAATAGAAGGCAGCTGACAAAAGAAGATAAATTTGTGGTGGATTAGGTTCATGCAAATGATTAAAAGGGAATCCAGTTGAAGCCTGGAGCTATTCCCGTAGCTGTAAGTTCGATGCGCAAGCATTTAAGACATATCCACTGAAGCAATTTGGGAAGGAGTCTTAGTAAAGAACGAGCCAGAAGACCTGCCTGATTCAAAGAAATCAACAGCTTTCGGGTAAAAAGCAAGGATTGTATTAAGTTTTGGCTTGCCAAAATCTCTTATGGTTCTCTTATTCCAGGAAGCTCATTGTTCACTCAAAAAAAACAAAACAATGAGCAAAAAAATGATCGCGCTCTCGGTGTGCCTTATCGCCACCTCCCTCGTCTTTGGGCAAGAAAAAGATAGTCTAACAAAAAAATCTCCAGAGCAGCTGGAAGATGTTATTGTAACTGCCAATAAAATTGAGCAGAAGCAAAATGGTACAAGTAAAGTCATCACCATTATTAGTGCAGCACAAATTCAACAAAATGCAGGTAGGACAATTGCACAAGTATTGAATGAGCAAGCAGGCTTAAGTTTACCAGGCACCCTAAGTAATTTAGGAACGGTGCCCAGTATTTATATGCGTGGTGCAGCCTCTGGTAGAACATTGATTTTAATAGATGGTGCTCCAGTAGGCGACCCTTCTATGATCAGCAATGAATTTGATTTAAACTTAGTGCCGTTAAATCAAGTAGAGCGGATTGAAATCCTAAAAGGCGCACAAAGTACTTTATACGGTTCCGATGCCATTGGAGGAGTAATTAATATCATTACCAAAAGTAAGGGTGCCCCATTTGTTGCTGGATCATTGAGCTATGGTACTTATGGCACCAAACAAGGCAACCTACAATTCAATAGCAATATCAATAAATTGAATTATACCATTGGTTTTGAAAATCAAAACGCAGATGGATTTTCTTCTGCTAAAGATGTGACGAACAAAGCAAATTTTGACAAAGACGGCTATCAAAACAATAGCTTTTTTGTAAAAGCAAAATACAAATTGGATACACTTTGGAATGTACAATTATCTAGTAGAAAAACGGCTTACAAATCTGCTATTGACTATGGCGGATTTAAAGATGATAGAGACAATGAATTTAAAAACGCGACAACAATTTCTGGATTGATCTTGCAATACAAAAAAGCAAAAACAAGTTTTCAATTTCAATACCAATACACCACACAGGACAGGACTTATTTAAATGATAGTGCTGACAGAACCCACTTGATTTACGAAGACAATCAGTATGCTGGTAAAACACATTTTGTTGACGCTCATTTATCTACGCCAATTAAGCAAAACATACAATGGATTATTGGATCCGATTTTAGATACGGATCTTACAACCAATCTTATGAGTCCATTAGTCAATGGGGGCCGTATAACGATGCTTTTAAAGATACTTTTCAATACCAAAATGCACTTTATACATCTGTATTAATCAATGATAATGCAAAAAAATGGTTATTGGAATTAGGCGCTAGGTATAATAAACACAATCGTTTTGGAAGCAACCAAACATTCACAATTAATCCAAGCTATGCATTGACCGATCAAATCAGGTTGATTGCAAGTATCTCTAATGGCTTCAAAGCACCTTCTTTATATCAATTAGGGTACAATGATCAATTAAAAGCAGAGACCTCTATAAATACCGAGCTGGGTATCTCTTTTAGAAAAGGCGCTGTTCTTGCAAGAGCAGTCTATTATAATAGAAATATTAAAAATGGTATTGACTATAACTATATTGATTATAATTTTTTCAACTTCATCCAACAAAAAGTAAATGGATTGGAAATTGAAATTCAGCACCCAATCAATGCGCAGCATCAATTTTCATTGAATTACACTTTAATGAACGGACAAGAAACCAATCAAAACAGAATCACTAATACGGACACGATCACTTATAATTATTTATTAAAGCGCCCTAAGCACAGTGTAAATGCCCAATGGAATTATGCAATCAATACAAAATGGAATGCCTCCCTTACAGGCAGATTCATTAGTGAGCGCAAGGACGTTGGTGGCTATGGCGCACCAGATGTGACACTGGGCTATTATACTTTATTGAATGCTAGCTTGCAATACAAATGGACAAATCGTCTTGTGGTATTTGCAAATGGCCAGAACTTATTAAATGACCAATTCAGCGAAATTAATGGCTACAACGCCATTGGCAGGATGATTCAATTTGGTATCAGGTTGAATTAAGCTTTGTAGAATGGGTTAGTAAATTTAAAAAAGCTTTGTATCTTCATACAAAGCTTTTTTTATGGGCATCAAAATAGATGAATTACTTACGATCGTCTTTACATTATTCGCCGTGATTGATATCGTGGGTTCAATCCCGCTTTTAATTGCGATGAAAGAAAAGACAGGGGTCATCAAATCATTGAATGTGACTTTAATTTCGGGAGGCTTAATGATTCTATTTTTATTCCTAGGAAAACCCTTTTTACAATTATTAGGTTTAGACGTAAAATCATTTGCAGTAGGTGGATCGATTGTGATTTTTCTATTAGGCCTTGAAATGGTATTAGGTCATGAGATTTTCAAAGGAGATAAAAATGCACAATCTGGTGCCGTAGTCCCGATCGCCTTCCCTATCATTGCAGGAAGTGGTACCCTTACCACAATTATGTCCCTTAAAGCCAACTTTGAAGAAGCTTATATTCTTGGAGGCATTGTAGTGAACTTAATTATTGTCTTCATTGTGTTAAAATCACTCAATTTTATTGAACGCATGCTAGGGCCCGGAGGCCTTCTAGCAGTACGTAAGTTTTTTGGAGTAATCTTATTGGCGATTGCAGTTAAGATCTTCTCAAGTAATATTGGTGCTTTAAAAAGATAAACTAGAAACTATATCTAGCTTGCAGCACATAATTTCTACCTAAAGCAGATATACCACTCGCAAAATAACGGTAGTTTAAATCCGCAAGATTTTCAATTTGAAAACTTAAATTGATTTTTTTGTTTGGTTGATAGCTAGTGTTGATATTCCAAATTTGCCAACCAGGCATACCATCTTGTGTCGCATAAATTTGATTGTCTTCGCCACTAATGCTATAATCTTCGATATGCTTCCAACCATTGAAAACAGTAAATAGTTCAGCAGAAAACTTTTTTAGATCATGCTTCAACCCAATCCTACCATAAGTTGGCGGAACATGGTCTAAAGGCTTTTCTGAATTTGTCCCATTTACATCTTTATTTGTATACCTTCCTTTGGTATAAGAATAAGTAGCAGCAAGGATTGTTTTTGGACTTAAGTTAACCGTACCATTTACATTAAAACCATACACATTCGCAATGGCTTTATTTTGCATAGCAAATACATCACTCAAAACGCCTTCATAAACGATCGCAGTTGCATTGTTCCATTTGAATTTATCTACCACTAACGCATTCTTAAACCTTGTAAAGAAAATAGAAGCGCCCATTGAATATTGTTCCGTCGTTTTAACAATATTCAATTCTACATTGTAAGTGTATTCTGGTTGTATATCCCTGTTAGGCACCACCACATAGCCTGTTCTTGTATCAAATACTTTTGTTAAATCATCAACATTAGGGGATCTAAATCCACTACTAACACCAAATGCTACTCTCCAACCATCCGCAGCATTATAAGCAAAACCCAAATTCCCAGTCAAGGCTGTATTATTTTGAGTTGCCTTAGTAAAAGGAAAATGCATTAAGGCAGTGTCTATGAAATTAGCATTTAACTGCACACTATTCAAACGTAGTCCACTATTCATTACCCAATTCCCTTGTAAGAACTTTGTATGCTGTGCATAAACGGCGTAATTAGACATATGGGTGGGACCGTCGCTATACCTAGTAGTAATTTTACTGCGCACATTGGTGACAATTTGATT
>JBILQZ010000081.1:0-7492 GCA_044372935.1 Sediminibacterium sp.
TATTTCTTTTTTCAAACTTCTTTTTGTACTTCTTAAGGGCCTTGTCAATGTTCTCGCAGTCTTTTGAATCAATAATTAACATAATATATACCTCCTCAGGCGTTTTTTTATTTGGAATGCAAAGATAGGGTTACAATTTAAAATTCCAAATTTTTGCTCCTTTTTGTGTTTATAATTTCAATTTTAAGGCTTTCTGGCCCAATTAATCCATAATCCCCTTCCCTTTTAAGGCTCCAGAGATGGCTTGATCCATCACTCTTTCTGCAAAAGGCCTTGTCAAATCATTCAAAGCTTCTGTTTTGCCCTGAATCAGGTCTTTATCCTGCATAGTGATAGCCAATTGTAAAGCTTGCATGGCGTCTGCCGTTTGCATGATTTCATCCTTAGACAATAATGCCACATTTTTAGTCATGAATTTTTCGGTCACTTCTAAAATTTGCTCTGCCTCCGATTGTGCTTCTACCAATGCCCTTGTAGCAATATCTTCCTTTGCATAAGTAATGCTATCCAATAATCTTTGTTCTACTTCTTCGTCCGTCAATCCGTATTGTGGTTTGATCTCGATACTTTGTGTTAATCCAGTTCTTAATTCTTTAGCACGTACTTGCAAAATACCATCTGCATTGATTAAAAATTGTACATCCACTTTTGGTAAACCTGCAGGCATAGATGGAATGCCGGTAAGTGTAAATTCACCCAGCTTTCTATTGTCTTTGACCAAATCTCTTTCGCCTTGATAAATGGCTATTTGAATACCAGATTGTCCATCTTTTTGTGTGGTATATTGTCTACCTGCTTGTGTAGGAATTTTTGAATTTCTTGGTAACAATACATCCATTAATCCACCCATTGTTTCAATACCTAAACTTAATGGAGTGATATCCAACAATAACATGGATTGATTATTACCTGCTAAAATATCTGCTTGCACTGCGGCACCTAATGCAACCACTTCATCAGGATTCACTGAATCATTCACGGCTTGATTAAAATAAGTGGCCACTGTATTTTTTACATAAGGCACTCTTGTACTTCCTCCTACCATCAACACTGTATTGATATCAGCTACCTTTAAACCCGCGTCCTTCATCGCTTTCGCGCAACAGTCCATTGTCTTACGTACAATTGGTTCAACTAATTTTTCAAATGCTTCTTTTGTGATGGATAATTTTTCTCCTGCAAAATCTGTTTCAAAAATAGAAGCATTGGACAAGGCAATTTTTGCTTTCTCCGCAGCCAACCTTAATTGTTGTTTCAATATTTTATGCTCCTCCAATGAATCAATTTTCATTTGTTCCATCCAATATTCAATGATGGCTCTATCTAAATCATCCCCTCCTAAATAAGTATCCCCATTGGTGCTTAATACTTCAAATACGCCACCACTAATTTTTAAAATAGAAATATCAAATGTACCACCACCTAAATCATAGACTGCAATTGTTTTTTCTTCGGCAGGATCCAATCCTAAACCATACGCTAAACTTGCAGCAGTAGGTTCGTTGATGATTCTTAACACATCTAAGCCTGCCAACTTCCCTGCATCTCTTGTTGCTTGTCTCTGCGTATCATTAAAATAAGCAGGTACTGTAATAACTGCTTTGGTGACTGGTGTTTTTAAAATATGTTCAGCGCGATTTTTTAAGGCTGTTAAAATATGTGCACTTAATTCTATTGGTGAATAAAATTGATTGCCCACTTGCACTTTTACCAAACTCTCCGTGTTGTCATCAATTACTTTATACGCAAAAAAATCTTGGTGTGTTTGAATGTCCTTATAACTCTTCCCCATTAAACGCTTTGCACTGAATATAGTATTGGCAGGATCCGTCTCTAGATAAGGTTTTGCAGCAGCACCCACTTCAACATTACCAAATGCGTCAAAATGCACCACACTTGGCACAATGCTACTCCCATCAAACTCTTTTAAGGCAGTTGGCAACTTTGTTTCAGGATGAATGATCGCCACTAAACTATTGGTCGTTCCAAGGTCAATACCTACAATCATTTCTGGTTGTTGTAAACTACCTGTTGCAATATTGATACCGATTTTAGCCATTTAAAAAATTTTACAAATGTACAAGCAATCCCAAGTTGCTGGGTTGCGAATTTAGGAATGATTTGATGTAGCAGTAGACACCAAGGTCGTCTTAGAAAAAGTGTCATGCAAGGGTTTCCCGTTCCATGCCAATCCAAACATAGATACCATACTTGTTCTAACCAATGTCCTAATGATGCACTGCCAAAGGGCTGGACGTTTGCCCTCCAATGTAACTACTTTAGTTTTTGTCATCCATTTTGCTGGGGTACGTTGAAATAAACATTCAAAAAGAAAAATATAAGCGAGGTAAAATAAGAAGAAAAATTCTCCAAAACGAATGGGCGGATACCCATAAAAAAATACATTAAAATTATACCATCGATAGGCTATAAAGCTCCCAATAAAGATAAAGAGGGTATCTAAAAAGAAGTGGGCAATCCTGGTTCCCTCCCCTTGAATTTGATTTGTTAGCTGCATGATGCAAAAATATTGCTTTTTGTTAGTTATTTTTGTCGAAAGTAACCTACTATGACGTTGATCCAAGAATTAAGATGGAGAGGTATGATTCAAGATATTATGCCAGGCACCGAGGAATTGTTTGAGAAAGAACAGGTATCCGGCTATATTGGATTTGATCCTACTTCTGACAGCTTACATATTGGAAGTCTTGTACCTATCTTATTATTGGTGCATTTACAAAAAGCAGGACATAAACCTTATGCTTTGGTGGGAGGCGCAACAGGGATGGTGGGTGACCCTAGTGGAAAAAGTGAAGAGCGTAATTTATTAAGTGAAGAAATCTTAGCCCATAATATTGCCGGTGTTCAAAAACAATTATCACATTTTTTAAACTTTGATAGCAAGCAAGTAAATGCTGCTGAGATGGTTAATAACTATGATTGGTTTAAAGATTTCAATTTTCTTTCTTTTATAAGAGAAGTAGGCAAACACATCACGGTCAATTATATGATGGCCAAGGACAGTGTGAAAAAAAGAATTGAAGGTGATACTGGGATGAGCTTTACGGAGTTTACTTATCAGTTAATACAAGGATACGATTTCTACTGGTTGTATAAAAATAAAAACTGTAAAGTACAAATGGGTGGTAGCGATCAATGGGGTAATATCACTACAGGTACCGAATTGATCCGTCGTAAAATAGGTGGAGAAGCATTTGCTTTTACTTGCCCACTGATTAAAAAAGCAGATGGTGGGAAATTTGGAAAAACAGAGAAAGGAAATATTTGGTTAGATGCAAGCAAAACATCCCCTTATCAATTTTATCAATTTTGGTTGAACGCGAGTGACGAAGATGCAACGAGTTGGATAAAGATTTTTACTTTATTAGAACCTACAGCAATTGACGCTTTGATTGCGGAACATGCGATTGCACCTCAACAAAGAATTTTACAAAAAGCATTGGCTGCCGAGTTAACAAAATTTGTACATAGTGAAGCAGATTTGAAATTTGCAATCGAAGCAACTGAAATCCTTTTTGGCAATGCCACTACAGAAGTTTTACAATCTTTAAACGAGACACAATTATTACAAGTAATGGAAGGTGTTCCAAAAGTAACCATTGCCTTGTCCGCACTTAAGGAAGGTTATGATTTAATTAATTTACTTGCAGATACTGCCATTTTCCCTAGTAAAGGAGAAGCGCGCAAAATGTGGCAGGGCGGCGGTTTGGGATTGAACAAGGAAAAAATTAGTCCTGAAACAACCCAGCTAAATGCCGAAAATTTATTACAAGGCAAATACTTATTAATCCAAAAAGGTAAGAAGAATTACTACTTAGTGATTGCTGAATAAAAGTTGATTATTGAATCGCTTTCCAAACAGCCTCTGCTACCAATTGATTTCCTGCGTCATTTAAATGTACACGGTCATAGGTAAGAATACCTTTGTCTACATTATTTGGGTTATTATTGGCGCTATGCTCTAAAAATAATTTCCTGCAATCCACTAATGCAATTTGCTTTTCTGCAGCATATTTTCGGATCCAATTGGCATATAAATTCAATTCCCCATCCTGTGGATTGGTATGATCATATCGTTCGCCAATTACAGCTGGCGTAACCAATACTACTTTAGCCCCTTTTGCCTGGATTTTTTGCACCAAAGCATCGTAAAATAAACCAAATTTATCATAATCTGTACCTGTGCCTAATAATGATTTATGCCAAACATCATTCACCCCTACCCAAATCACCACCATATTTGGTGCTTTACTTAATACATCTTTTTCTGCTCTTAGATAGAGGTCATAAATTTTATTCCCCCCTATTCCAGCCCCTACTAATTCGTATTGATTGGATTGACCATTGTTGGAAATCTTTTGATTCAACAAGTCAATATAGCCCCCTTTTTTAACGCCCAACTCCGTGATTGAATCACCAAAAAAAACAATACGCTTCTTTGTGCCGTCCATAAAGGACAAGCAACTAATACAAGTGATTAGGACGAGAATGGAGCTTATTTTTAAACGCATAAGGCTGTTGTTTAATTTTTAAATAAAAATCTAGCTTTAAGTTAAGGCAAATCGAAGATATTGTTAAGTAAAGCCAACAAAAATTTGGAAGTTTTTGTGTCTACCCCTATTTTTGCACTCCATTCTAAGAATGGCTAGAGGATTGCCTGATGGTGTAACGGTAGCACAACTGTTTTTGGTGCAGTTTGTCTTGGTTCGAATCCAGGTCAGGCAACCAAAGAAAAGGCCTTAACGAAAGTTGAGGCCTTTTTCATGCACATAGGAGAAGTATAGTACAAAGAGCACTGAGCGAAGCGGATACAAAGCTGTGCCAAGACAAATGCGAGCTTGCTCGTAATTTGGATTGAAACAGGGTTGTATAAGTTGCAACGCAACTTGCTCGAAGTACAATACAAAAATTTAAAATTGGGCATAAAACATCCGAAATTTCGAAGGACTTTTTATGTTGGGTTTTTCCAAAAAAATTGGAAGACCGAGCAAAGCGAGGTCAATCCTAAAAAATTGAAGCATTAAAAACTATGAATCGAATCCATAAACTAGACGGCCTCCGAGGACTATTCGCCCTGTTTGTGGTCTTGTTCCATTTTAATAAAAACAATGCTCCTCAGTTTATTGTAAACAATTTCTTTGTGCGCGAGTCTTATATATTTGTAGACTTTTTCTTTATACTAAGCGGATACGTAATTACATTAACCTATAATGATAGGCTAAATAAGATGCATGATTTATGGCCATTCATTAAAAAGAGGCTTATTCGGCTGTATCCCCTTTTGTTATTTTCTACCTTGATGTATTGGTTTTTTGTTCATCCTCAACTAAACAACCGCAATATATTACTTGCATTGGATACCCTATTGCTAACTAATGCTACCCCAATACTTGGTGCTGATATTGGGATGAACTACCCTTCTTGGTCAATATCAAGTGAGCTGATTTCATACCTTGTATTTGGACTTAGTTCAATCATCTCCATTCAAAAAAGAAAACCTTATTTAATTGGATGCATAACCATTAGCTGCTTTTTATTTTTAGCCTTTCAACAAAACTATTTTCAAACTGGTGAATTTGGTTTTTTGAGAGGCTTGGCTTGTTTCAACCTTGGATATTTTATTTATTTTATTGCTGATCGAAAAATCAATATTCCTAATGTGGTAGAATGGATGATCCCTTTGTTTATAATAGCACTTATGTATTACTACAATCATGCAAATTTGACTTCTTCTATACAAATGGTTCTAATACAATTCTTAATTCCTTTGACATTTGCTACTAGTATATTTTTATTGATTAAAACCAATAGTTTATTGAGTGGTTTCTTACAAACTAAGCCCCTGCTTTTTCTTGGGAAAATATCTTTTTCCGTATACTTAAACCACGCTTTTGTAATTGGCTATTTTATACCTAAACTATTTAGATGGATACAGTGCACAAATGGAGAAATAAAGAAGTCGATTGTCATTGCGGTCCTATTCCTAATTTTAATAAGTTATTCTTGGCTCACTCAATATTTGATCGAATATAAATTGGGTAAAAAAATAGCCCACTATTTAAAATAACAAGACAGTTATTTAACCTAAAGATGTCATGCATTCTTTTAATGCTTCTTCCCAATGTCGGATTGGAGCAGCTAATATAGATTCAACTTTATGGGTATTTAAAACCGAGTAATTAGGGCGTTTGGCAGGCGTTGGAAAGGCAGTGGAATCAATTGGATTCAATATGCAAGACAAGCCTGCAATTTCCTTTATTTTAGCCGCAAAATCGAACCAAGTGGTTTCTCCTGTATTTGCATAATGGAAGATCCCTGCAATAGATTGGCCAGCATGAATGTTTTGAACCATTTGCATGGTTGCTATAGCTAAATCCTTTGCATAGGTAGGTCTACCTTTTTGATCTGCTACTATATTTAAACTTTCTCTTTCCTTCATTAAACGCAACATCGTTTTTACGAAATTATTACCATGTGCACTAAAAACCCAAGAAGTACGAATTACAATTGTCTGATCATTTGCAGCCATAGCCAAAGACTCTCCAGCAGCTTTAGTTGATCCATAATAGTTTACAGGATCTACTGTGGTATCTGTCAGGTAAGGTTCGACTGCACTTCCATTAAAAACATAATCTGTTGAATAAGTAATAAATGGGATAGCTAACTGCTTACAAATTATAGCTAAGGTCTCCACCGCAGTTGCATTGACTGTATAAGCTAATGCTTGCTCCGTTTCAGATTTGTCAACAGCAGTATATGCAGCTGTATTGATAATGAAATTGGGCGCAATGGGTAAAATTATTTTTTCAAAGCTTGCAGGCTCAGCTAAATCCAATTGCGTCCTGTCAAGAAATACAAAATTAAATGCTGGATAGTTAGCAGCAAGTTGTCCTAATTCCCAACCCAATTGACCATTAGCTCCAGTAATTAAAATAGTTGGTTTAGACATAGGTGTAATTGAATGTATCCTTTCTTATTTTGATATAAATTCTTTAGGCAATTTTGTCCACTCGCTTGGTGGCAAGGCTTTAAAGTAATCGTAGGTTTTCTTTAAACCTTCTGCACGATCTACTTTAGGTTCCCAACCTAAGATGGTTCTTGCCTTGGTAATATCTGGTTGTCTTTGCTTTGGATCGTCTACAGGCAAGTCCTTATAAATAATTTTTACAGTTGACCCAGTTAACTTCAATACCTCCTCTGCAAAATCTTTTAAACTTATTTCATTGGGGTTGCCAATATTCACTGGCTGCGTGTAATCACTTAACAACAATCTATAAATGCCTTCTACTAAATCATCTACATAGCAGAAGCTTCTTGTTTGTGAACCATCTCCAAACACCGTCATGTCCTCTCCTCTTAATGCTTGACCAATAAAAGCAGGTAGTGCACGACCATCGTTCAGGCGCATTCTTGGACCATAGGTGTTGAAGATGCGGATGATTCTTGTCTCTACCTGATGGAAGGTATGGTA
>JBILQZ010000083.1:0-7413 GCA_044372935.1 Sediminibacterium sp.
TTCTGAACATTTTTGGTGAAATCGTTGGGAAAATAATCGCTACCGCTCATAATAGAACGGTATTCGGATGTTTGCAATAAAGCTTTTTCAATAAAGTCTATTCGTGAATTAATTTTGAGTTCACGCGCGCGTTCTTTAGCCGCATCAGTGCGGCATTTCTCCAATAATAATTGTTTGACTTTACTAAATTCTAATGAATCTCCTGCGTTGGCAGGGTACAATTGCAGCATAATCTATTTCTTCCGGAACGGCGCAAAGGTAAAAGCCTATTGCTTTAAAAAGTCATCAATATTACTGAATAGAAAATCGGGATATTCTTTGCTGAATTTCGCTGTAACAAAACCACCCAATAGCGGACGTGCAGCTGGTTGATTGAGTTCGGCTGTAGATAATGGTATTAAATCATACGCTGCATTCGGGAAATAGTGCAAAACCCTTAAGGCTAGTGCCACTCGGTTCATGTAATCTGTACTTCCAATATGATAAATACCGCTCTTAGCATCACGCAGCAATACATACATTGCACGGGCAATATCCATGGCATTGGTAGGCGATGCAAATTGGTCGTAGGGTAATTTTAAGATCAGTTTTTGGCCTTCTTGGCATTGTTGTATAATGCGGGAAACAAAGTTTTTTCCGCGTTCTTCATGGCCATAAATATTGGTAACACGCAACACTAATGTATTAGATACCTCTGCCAAAGCCAATTGTTCTGCCGCTAATTTATGGCGTGCATATACGCTTAGCGGATTCAATGCTGCCTCTTCTGTGTAGGGACCTTCTTTGCCGTCAAACACATAATCTGTGGAAATATAGACCAATTTGGCGCCACATTGTTTCGCTATGTTAATGATATTGATTGTGCTTTGCACGGTTTTTTGATAACTCTCATCGACATGTTCTTCGCAATAATCGACATGCGTTAAGGCTCCGCAATGGACAAGCACATCAGGTTGCCAAGCTTTGATATCAAAGTTTTCAGGGTGTTGGGGCTCCAGCGTATTGTAAAAGACTGTGCCTTGGGTAGGATAGGAAAAATAAGAACCTTTAACTTCCCAACCTTTTGCAGCAAAATGCAGCATACAATTGCTACCTACTAGGCCAGACGCCCCAACTATAAATACTTTCATAGATAAAATTATGGAACAAAAATAGAGTTTATACGCAAAAGATTCATGTTGAATTTTCACAGGCATGCACTAAGCTGCACTCGGGTCATTTTATAATGTTGCCATAAAGGATTTACACAAAAAAGCCTTCAAGTTATTGAAGGCTTTTATAAATTCATTTTTGTGGATGCTTATTTGATACCTAATTTAGCTTTTACAAGTGGCAACATATTGTCTGCATCACGAGTTACTAGAACAGAACCTGTTGATACGTCAAATACATAGTCGAAGGCTTTTTCTTTTGCAACTTCTTTAATTGCTTTTTCTGCTTTATCCAAAATAGGCTTGAATAGTTCTTGTTTTTTGGTTACTACTTTTTCTTCAGCACTTTTTTGGGTAGATTCAATACGTGCGCCCAAATCAGTAATTTCTTTTTGTTTTACTTCTTTAACGGCATCGGTCATTGTTTTTTCTTGGGCTTGATAATCACCCATTTTCTTTTGATATTCCTTACTCATCGTCTCTAATTGATCTTCAAAAGATTTGGCATAGACCTTAAGATCCGCTTCTGCTTTTTTTATTTCGGGCATGAGGGATAACAATTCTTGCGAGTTGATATGACCAATTTTGAGTGATTGGGCCTTAACTGAACTAAATAGTGCGAAGGAACAGGCAACTAAAATGATTTTTTTCATTAGGATGTTTGTGAATTTTTATTTTTACAGAGTTGCGAAAGTATAAATTATTCCTTGGGTTTCGACCTTATTATTTACTTATACCCAAAGATTTTAACACTTCGTCGCTTCGATCTAACTTAGGGTCGGCATAAAACATGGTTACGCCACCTGCTTTATCTAATACTAAATCATAACCACGTGCTACAGCCATTTTTTGGACGGCATTGTAAACTTTGTCTTGTACTGGTTTGACTAATTCTTGGCGTTTTTTAAATAGATCACCCTCATAACCGAAATATTGCTTTTGTAAATCTTTTGCAGATTTTTCTTTTGCCATAATTTCGTCTTCACGTTTTTTACGCATATCTTCATTGAGCATAGCACGCTCAGCTTGATAGCTTTTATACATTCTATCTACATCCTTCATTTTACTATCCACTTCAGATTGCCAATTTTTTGAAAGGGCATCTAATTGGGTTTGGGCAATCGTGTAATCGGGTACTTTTTCTAGAATATACTTGGAATCAATAATGCAATATTTTTGTGCATCTGCATTCAAAAAACTTGCTACCAAGAGCAAAAGAGAAAAAAAGAGTTTTTTCATGTTTTTTTAATTTTAATGTTTAGTATTAGGTCAATGGTTTTGACTGTATTTTTACTTAAGACCACTTATCTCGCTAGGGGTTTAATAAGAAAATTCTTTTAACAAATTTAAGCGCTTTAAGGGATTATTCTGGTTCAAAACCGAGCATAAAGGTAATTTTAGACATGTCTTTAAGACTGGTTCTACTATTACCGTTAGGAATAAAATTGTTTCGATCAAGACCAATACCATAATCCAAACCTAACAATCCAAACATAGGCAGGAATAGGCGAATGCCTACACCCACATCTCGATTAAGCCGTGTTGGGTTAAAACTATTAAAATTATTCCAGGCATTACCCGCATCAGCAAACAATAAACCATATATGGTAGTGGTGGGATTGAGTGAAAATGGATAGCGAATTTCGGCAACATATTTATTGAAAATGGTTGCATTCTGGGCATACACGTCATATCCACGTTGTGAAATAACGTCGCGACCAATAAAGAAATTTTGACCAGAAAGACCATCACCACCCAATTGAAAGCGCTCAAAGGGAGAAAGACCAATATCGGGATTGTAATAACCCAAAAATCCAAGTTTGGCTGAAAATTTGAAGACCATATTGCCTACGACGGTTTTGTACCAATCAGCCTTGAAACGATATTTATGGTACTCTATCCACTTGTATTTAACGTCTTGACTCGCATTAGCAAAATCAGTTCCACTAAAACTACTATAGGGAGGAGTAAACTGAAAACTAAAACTAATGTCAGAACCACTACGTGGGTATTGCGGTTGATCAAGTGAATAGCGCTGGATAGAGAATTTAAAATGCAGGTTATTACTAAAACCATTGGTAAAATCTGCAATGAGGCCAGTGTACTTTTCCAATTGATAATTTTGATAATTCAAACCATAGCTAACTATAAAATTATCATCAGGCCATTTAACCCTTTTACTCAATGTTACACCGCCACCTAATACTTTAATAAAGGATTGGGAACCGTCATTAAGGTTGGATGCAAAACGCGAGTAAATAAAATTTGTCGTCAAAGAATTTGGCTTCTTTCCTCCGAGCCATGGTTCGGTTAACGATACATTAAGTGAATTGAAAAGGGGACCATTTGAAGAGTAATTGACCGCAAAGCGCTGCCCATCACCTACAGGTAAAGGATCCCAAAGTTTGGGCTTGAATATGTTTCTTAAAGAGAAGTTGTTAAAGGTAATGCCGACTTGTCCATAGAAGTTTACACCTCCTCCAAAACCCATGGACATTTGCAATTGGTCGCTCGATTTTTCTTCAACTGAATAATTAATGTCTACTGTACCGTCTGGTCGGGGCTTGGGTTGTGGAATAGTTTTTTCGGGATTAAAAAAACCTAAAGCTGCAATTCTACGTGTTGTGAGCATGATATCTGCACGACTAAATTTACTGCCCGGATAGGTTGTGATTTCCCTTCTAATTACATTTTCATTTGTACGATCGTTACCCTCAATGGTGATGTTATTGATGGTGGCTTGTGTTCCTTCTGTAATTCGAATTTCGTAATTAATGGTATCCTTTGCTACTGAGGTTTCAACGGGTTCAATTCTAAAATATAAATAACCATCATCCATGTACAAACTACTGATATCTTGTCCGGCTGGGTCAGGAATGGTACCGATTCTTTTGGCTAAGAGTTCTTGGTCATAAATATCACCCCGTTTGATGCCTAAAAGTTTAGTAAGCATTTCGTTACTGTATTTAGTATTCCCTTTCCAATTCATATCGCCAAAATAGTAGCGACGACCTTCATTTACTTTAATATCTACGTTGATATTACCATTTTTAACAGCATAAATAGTATCATCGATTACGCTTGCATCACGGTAACCCAGCGTATTGTAATATTCTACAATAGCCTCTTTATCTTCTTCAAATTTTTTCTCGTTGAATTTAGAAGATTTTAAAAATTTTGGTCGGAAAAAAGGGTCAACTGCATCTAAAGTTTTAGATAGCGATAAGAATCCAAAATTACGCACATATTTCCCAAAGGACCGTTTGCTACTATCTTCAAAAATGGATATATCATCTGAACGGTGTAACGAAATCCTACCTGATTCTTTGGTGCTTTTTAAGGCACGTTTTAGTCTGGTTTCACTGGCATTTTGATTACCCGAAAAATTGATTTGATTAACCTTTGTTTTTTTCCCAACCTCAATATCAAAAGTTAAGATAACAGAATTCACTATAACGGAATCTTTCTTTTCTTTGATTTTTACCAATGTACTGCCATATCCCTTTTCTTCGAAAAACTTCTTAATGCGAACAATGGATTCTTTTTTAGCAGCTTCGGTGACTACTTTAGCTTTTACAAGATTTAGTTTGTTTTTGATCTCCTGAGCTTCCCCTTTTCGGATTCCCCTAAAATTATACCTACTTAACCTTGGGCGTTCTTCTACATTAATTTGAAGGAAAATTTTATCGTCAATAATTTTTTCTATGATTATATTGACATCCGAGAACAACTCTTGCTTCCAAAGGTTTTTAATAGCTTTTGAGATCGATTCATCATTGGGTAATTTTATTTTTTTTCCAACAGAAAGACCTGTTACTGCTACCAATAAATCCTCGTCGAGAAAGTTGGCTCCAGTAGTGCTCATTCCTCCGATGGTATATTCCTTAGGGCTTTGGGGCGTGCTGCTCGAAAAGCTATTTGAAGTACCCATAGGCATGGCAATTTGTGCTATGGCGCTTGTAAAACCCAATGCACAAAAAGAAAAGGCAATTAAAAAAAGATGCTTATTATTTTGGAGCATGCTCTGATGGTTGAATTTGTTCGCTGGTTTTTCCAAATCTTCTTTCACGTTGCTGATAGTTGGCTATGGCATGCAAAAATTGTTCCCTACGAAAATCGGGCCAATGGATCGGTGTAAAATAAAGTTCGGAGTAGGCGAGTTGATAGAGTAAAAAATTGCTGATTCTACATTCACCACTAGTGCGTATCATCAACTCCGGATCAGGAAATTGATGGGTACACAAATGTTGATGAAAAAGTTCATCGCTAATTTCGTTTGGATTTATTTTGCCGTCAAGAGCTTGTTGGGCAATACTTTTTATAGCATTAATCATTTCCCATTTAGCACTATAGCTCAGTGCTAAAATTAGGTTAAGACCATTATTTTTATTGGTAAGGTCAATGGCTTCTTGCATTTCCTGCTGGCATAATTGGGGTAATGCGGCAAAGTCTCCAATAACATGCAAGCGAACATTCCTCCTGTTTAATTCGTCTACCTCTTGGCGAATGGTGGCCACTAAAAGTTCCATTAAAGCATCCACTTCAGCTTTAGGTCTATTCCAATTTTCGGTAGAAAATGCATAAAGGGTAAGGTATTCAATACCAATTTCGCCTGCAACACTGACTACCTCACGTACACTTAATACTCCCTCATGATGGCCGTAAATTCTATCCTGACCACGCTCTTTGGCCCATCTGCCATTGCCATCCATGATGATAGCAATATGCTTAGGTAAAGTTGCTTTGTCTAGAGGCTCTAATTGCATAGCTTATAAAAAAATCGAAACGCGTTGTGTATTTAAAAAAAATTAGGTGGGCGAAGATAAAAAAATAATAGGCTTATAAAGCAAGCCTATACAAGTCTTTTCAATAGTTTAACGGATGGGTGGCTAATTGATTATATGGCACCATAAGACAATACCCTACGAGCCTCATCATGAATGATTTTCAAAGCTATCTCACTAGGTAAATCATCCGATTGGCTCATTAAATAATCTGATATAAAATGATTGAGTTCTTTAGCTGGTGCATCAGGATTAAGCCTTTGGGCAATTTGGTGAATCATGCCGATTTCTTGCTCAATAGCAGTTTTTACGCTTTCCCATACCTCACGACTAACATAAACCTGTTGGCTGAGGTTATGTTCATACTCTGTGCGAATGGTGGTCACTAATACTTGTTGCAGCAAAGAAACCGTCATGGCACTATTGTAAACCCTAGGCATCATTTGACGAGGATGTACGCGCTCCATTAGCAAGCTTAGTCGCTCAAAAGCTTGCAAGCGCATCCTAATCGTGATATTTTGCGTTTCGTGAAGCAAAGCAATTTGTTTACGACGCAACTCAGAAACCAAAAATTTCTGAACAATTAAATAACTCGCTGCCAATACTATAAGGGCTGGTAAAGTATATTTTAAAATCTCGAAAATAGCTTGTACATCCATCGGACAAATATAAGGAAAGCAATTAGAATTTTCTGGGATAATCTATGATCGAATTCTGTATGAGGGAAACCACAGTTCAGACCTTTAAAAATCTGTTTTTTTTATTCACAAATAAGGCTATACAAATAGCATTAAATAATTGACTATTAGCCCAACATAGCCATCAAATCCTGATGAATAGACCATACTTGTTGGATTATAGATTCTTGACCATCATTATAAATGACCTTTTGACATCGACTCATTTTTTCTTCCTGATTCATTTGCTGTGCTATGCGAGCGGAGACTTCATCTGCACTTAAGTTATCGCGCAACATAACGCGTTGAATGCGTAAATCTAATGGCGCAGAAACACCAATCATAAGATCCATATTTTTATCGCTAGCACTTTCAAAAAACAAGGCTGCTTCTTTGAGTACATAGGGAGCCTTTTCTTGTGCATTCATCCACTCTTCACCATAGGCAATAACAGCTGGATGAGTTATCGCATTCAGTTGCGATAATTTCACCTTATCCTTAAAAACAATTTGGCTCAAGAATACTCTATTGAGCTGATGGTCTATATAGGCATCTTTGCCGAATAGGGCTATTATTTGCTTGCGCAACAATGGGTCGCTTTCCATTAATTTTCTGGCAATCCCATCGGCATATAATACAGGTATGCCAAGTGTTTCGAACACTTGGCATACTGTACTTTTTCCGGAGCCAATACCTCCTGTAATGCCTATTTTAAGCATTTTGATTAGCTTGCAACAGCAATTGTATTATTTTTTTTACGGTAAGCCATTGTCATGTCCATAGAAACTGCAGAACGCTCAA
>JBILQZ010000084.1:0-7391 GCA_044372935.1 Sediminibacterium sp.
GCATCAAATATTTTGTAAGGGGTACGACCAATAAGTTGCCAACCCCCTGGGGCATTCATTGGATAAATACCTGTTTGTTTTCCAGCAATACCCACACTGCCCGCTGGTACTTTATTCCTTGGTGCAGCATGTCTTGGTAATTGTATTGCTTTATGCACATCTCCCATATAGGCAAAGCCGGGCATGAAGCCTAAACAGTAGACAGTATAAATTTTTTCGCTATGCAATTGTATCAATGTTTCCAAATTGCAGTTAGAACTTTCTAACGCAGTTTGGAGGTCTATTCCAAATAGGGGGTCATAGCAAACCGGGACTTCAATTAATTTGGAAAGAGCATTGGGAGTGGATTGAATAGAAGTAGACTCGATAAATGCTTCTAGTAAATTATGTGCAAACAAATACGGATTCGAATCAAAAGAAACAATATCGTAAATCAATGTCAAAGTTTCATAAGCGGGAATAAGGTCCTTCAAGCCAACAATTTCCTGTGTTGCAATAAATTTTGACAAAGCCAATAAGTCATGGTCAATTCCTTCTTGAAGTCCAGTATTGATTTTGAATACTATTGCATGGTCACCAAGTAAGTGTATATGAAATTTTGTACGCAGGTTTTGCATACCTAAACTTACCATTTTTTAAGACATTTCATTGTATATTTATTCTGAATAAAAGGAACAAAATGAAAAGGTTTTTGCTTGTTACTATGATAGCGCTGTTTTTTGTCCTAAATGGGCATAGTCAGTTGAGTCAAACTATCACAACCGCTAATGGACAATTTTTATTAAAACAAGTAAAACTACCAGCGCAGCGCTCCAATTTTTTACAAATCCCAATAGCTAACATTGTCATTGACTCAAAACAAGTTTTTCAAGAGATCGAAGGATTCGGTTATACGTTGACAGGAGGGAGTGCAGCTTTATTACACCAGCTACCAAAAGCAAATAGAACAGCATTATTGAATGAACTTTTTGGGCAAGGTCCAGGTCAGTTGAATATTAATTACCTAAGAGTGAGTATGGGAGCCTCCGATTTAGATTCGGCTGTGTTTAGTTATGATGATTTACCTGCGGGCATGGAAGACCCTAGTTTAGAAAAAATGTCACTCGATGTCGATCAAGTTCATCTGATTCCCATTTTACTAGCAATAAAATCAATTCAGCCAAACTTAAAAGTAATTGCTTCCCCATGGAGTCCTCCGGTTTGGATGAAGGACAACGGACAAACCATGGGGGGACATTTACTGCCAAAGCATTATGCTACTTATGCAGCTTATTTTGTAAAATACATTCAATTAATGCGTCAAGCGGGTATACAAATCAATGCTGTAACCATTCAAAATGAACCAGAACATGGGGGCAATAATCCGAGTATGTTAATGAGTTCATCTGAACAAACAGCGTTTATAAAAAACCATTTAGGCCCCGCCTTTAAAAATAATCGGTTGAATACGGAAATCGTTATTTGGGATCATAATGCAGATCATCCGAATTATCCCATCGAAATTTTAAATGACTCGATCGCAAAATCCTTTATCGCTGCTTCTGCATTTCATTTATACCTAGGGGAGGAGACCGCTTTATCGAAAGTACATGATGCACATCCCGATAAGAAAATTTATTTCACAGAACAGTGGACAGGGTCAAATGGAAATTTTGCTGGTGATTTTATGTGGCATATGGAACATATAGTATTAGGTACACTGGCGAATTGGAGCAGTATGGTATTGGAGTGGAATCTTGCGAATGATCCTAAATATGGACCCCATACACCTGGAGGTTGTACTGCTTGTTTAGGTGCTTTAACCATTGATGGGCCAAGCATTCAACGAAATGTGAGTTATTATATCCTAGCTCAAGTAGCCCCTTATATCGTTCCTGGTTCAATCCGAATAGGAACCCAGTCAACAGACGCATCCATACAAACGATTGCCTTTAAAAGACCGGACGGGAAGATGGTCTTAGTGGCTTTAAATAAAGAAAAGGAATCCATTATTGCTGTAGTTAATGGAGCAAAAAAATATAACTTTACGCTGCCTGAAAAATCGGTTTCTACGATTGTTTGGTAAATAATAATCAACAGTAATTAAAATAGGAGTTAATAAAATAGTAATCATGAAAAAAACGAGTACCACTATACTTGCCTTAACCTTTTTTTTAGTAGGGTTTGGTCAAACAAATAAAGACGCAAAGATGCATCAATTCATCAATGCATTGATGTCTAAAATGACTTTAGAAGAAAAATTGGGACAATTAAACCTGCCAGCTTCAAGTGATTTTGTAACAGGAGCAGTGAGTAGTTCAGATATTGCAGAGAAAGTAAAAGCAGGAAAAGTGGGAGGTGTCTTTAATATTCGTTCTGTTACAAAAATTAAAGAATTACAACAGTTCGCAGTCAATCAATCTAGATTACGCATTCCATTATTATTTGGTATGGATGTGATACATGGCTATAAAACAATTTTTCCAATCCCACTTGGTATGTCAGCAACATGGGATATGGATTTGGTAAAACGTTCCGCAAGTATTGCAGCGAGTGAAGCAAGTGCAGATGGGATACAATGGACTTTTTCTCCGATGGTAGATTTAACAAGAGACCCAAGATGGGGCAGGGTATCTGAAGGAAATGGAGAAGATGCTTTTTTAAGTTCGGCGATTGCAAAAGCAATGGTTCAGGGATATCAAGGTGATGATCTTGCTGCGGCTAATACCATTTTAGCTTGTGTAAAACATTATGCTTTATATGGTGCTGCAGAAGGGGGTAGAGATTACAATACCACCGACATGAGCCGTGTTAGAATGTACAACGAATACTTTCCTCCTTATAAAGCAGCTGTGGATGCGGGCGTTGCATCTGTGATGGTTTCATTCAACGAGGTGGATGGGATTCCTGCTTCTGGTAATAAATGGTTAGTGGATGATGTCTTGAGAAAGCAATGGAAGTTTAACGGCTTTGTCGTATCAGATTATACAGGGATTCCAGAGATGACGAATCATGGTATGGGTGATGCACAAACAGTAAATGCCATGTCTTTGAATGCGGGTGTAGATATGGATATGGTGGGAGAAGGTTTTTTAAATACCATGAAGAAATCTTTACAAGAGGGCAAAGTGAGTTTGGCACAAATCAATAAAGCCTGTGAGCGTATATTGATTTCAAAATATCAATTAGGTTTATTTGATGATCCATACAGGTATTGTAACGAACAAAGATCTGCCACAGAAGTATTTACGGCTGCGAATAGAGCTGAAGCGAGAAGGATTGCAGCGCAAAGTTTTGTATTGTTAAAGAACAATCATGTTTTGCCTATTGCAACCAATAAGAAAATAGCTTTGGTTGGTCCACTTGCAGACGCAAAAGAAAATATGACGGGCACCTGGAGTGTGGGTGCAGATAATTCAAAATCAATAAGCCTACTTCAGGGTTTAACCAATGCTTTAGGGAACAATGGAAAATTAGTGTACGCAAAGGGATCAAATTTGGAAGATGATCTAGAACTACAGAAGCGTCAAACCTTATTTGGGAAAGATATACAAAGAGATGATCGATCTGCGGAAGCAATGATTCAAGAAGCATTAACGGTAAGTGCGGATGCAGAGGTGATTGTAGCTGCTTTAGGAGAAGGTGCTGAAAGTAGTGGAGAAAGTGCGTCAAAAACAAATATAGACATCCCTGAAGCACAGCAGCGTTTGTTAAAAGCATTGGTCGCTACAGGGAAGCCAGTGGTGTTGGTTTTGTTTAATGGACGTCCATTGACATTGAATTGGGAAAATGAAAATGTGCCTGCAATATTAGATGTTTGGTTTGCTGGATCAGAAGCAGGGGATGCCATCGCAGACGCGCTATTGGGTAAGGTAAATCCATCAGGTAAATTGACAATGAGTTTCCCTCAAAATGTAGGTCAAATACCTTTGTATTACAATCATAAAAACACAGGACGTCCATTAACTGGACAATGGTTTTCTAAATTTCAATCCAATTATATTGATGTAAGCAATGAACCATTGTATCCATTTGGATATGGCTTAAGTTATACTCAATTTGAATATGGTGACATTCAATTGTCTTCTAAGCAATTGAAAGGAAATCAAAAATTAACAGTGACGGTACAAGTTAAAAATACAGGTGCTGTAACAGGTAAAGAAGTGGTTCAATTGTACATTAGAGATATGGTTGGAAGCATTACAAGACCAGTTCAAGAATTGAAAGGGTTTAATAAAATTGAATTGGCTCCAGGGGAAAGTAAAAATGTAAGTTTTGAAATAACCCCAGAAACATTAAAGTTTTATAATAGTGATTTAAAATTTGATTGGGAGTCTGGAGATTTCCAAATCATGGTAGGAGGGAATTCAAAAGACGTGAAATCAAGCACTATTAATTGGATCAAATAATTATAAATTCTTCGAATTTACCAACTTCCATATAAGCCCTCTTTGAGGGCTTTTTGGTATCTTTTCTCGTTAAAAGTATACAAGTAAGCTGCTTTATGTGCTCCGCCTTTCTTGGTCTCTGTGAGTCTATTTAAAATGCCAAAGCTCAAAAGTTTGCGTTGGAAATTACGACGATCTAATTTTTGGTTTAAAATTGTTTCGTATAATTTCTGCAATTCAGGCATGGTAAATTTCTTAGGTAATAAATTCTTTCCTATAGGGAGATAGGCTAGTTGCGTTCTAAGTGTTTCTAAGGCTTTATGAACAATATTTTCATGATCCATCATTAAGGCATCAAGCTGTTCAATATTTACCCATTCGCAATCGGTCGCTGTAGTTGATAATTGTGCTTTCACTTTATCAAAGTCAACTAAAGCATAAAATCCAATGGTGATAAATCTTTGAATCAACCAATTGTCCTTGGGTATTTTTATTCCATAGCTTTGGTACCTTTTTTGATGTATACTCGCATCGGCTCTATCTGGTGCACCAAAAACATGAAATTGTTGTAGAAAGATATCTTTCACTACACCGGTTCTTTCCTGTAAAACTCTATAGGCTGCTGCTTCAATAGGCTCAGTTTTTTTTATAAAACCTCCAGGTAGTGCCCATTTATTTACAGTATCTATTTTAAGTAATAGAATTTTAAGTTGTTGTTCGTGAAATCCTAAGATGACACAATCCACAGAAATACCTGATTGATATTGTGCTGCGCCTTTTTCAAGTAACAGTTTTAAAGAAGGGGGTAGTGCATTTTTAATTGACATAAAATAAATCGGCAATGATTAATTCATTGTTTGTTCTGTAATTTTTCCAGTTGTTTTATGTTTAAGAATTAATTTCTTTGCCCCATAATGGGTCATTTCTTCTTTCACTAAATAATGTTCTGCGTCATATTCTACTAAATGACTTTCTTTGGTCAATCCAGTTTTACCCCTCCATATATCTAACTGAACTGGCTCCCATAATTTTGTTTTGGCCGACTTATATGCGGCATCTAATATGCAGTTTACCACATAGCCGTCATAGAATGTTTCTTTTGGTGCTTCTCCTTTTTCGATAGAGTTGAACATATCCATAAACATATGGTTATAGCCTAGTTCGTTCAATTCGTCACCAACAGGGAATAACCAGCCTCTATCGCTTTCTGCTTTTTCTGCAATGTAGTCGCCGCCTTTTCCTGTCGTAAACATTTCAAATCCAGTTCTTAAAAAACTATTGATCCATATGGTACCTTCTGTACCCATGACTTCGTCTCTTAAATCTAGGCCACCTCTAAATGTCCAGCTCACTTCGAACTGTCCTATAGCGCCATTTTCATATTTAACCAATCCAATTGCATGGTCCTCTGCTTCAATAGGTTTTACTTGTGTATCTGCCCAACACATCACTTCAACTGGTTTGATATCTTTTCCAATATAACTTCTTGAAATTTCTACACAATGACATCCTAAGTCTAAGATACATCCACCACCAGCTTGGTTGATATCCCAAAACCATTCACTATGTGGGCCAGGGTGGGTTTCACGAGACTTTGCCCATAAAACACGTCCTAATGCACCTTCTTTAACGCTTTGATTGGCTTTAATAAACTTTGGGGTATATACTAGATCTTCTAAGTAACCATTAAAAATGCCGGCTTCTTCTACCGCAATCAACATGCGTTTTGCTTCTTCACCATTTCTTCCAAGTGGCTTGGTGGTCATGACTGCTTTTTTATGTTTACAACACATCATGACAGCAGCTTCATGCAAATTATTTGGCAAAGAAATACAAACAATATCTACATCAGGGTGCGCAATGGCTTCCTCCATTTCGGTTGTCCAGTGGGCACAATTATAATCAGCAGCAAATTTCTTAGCTGACTCCTCACGTCTTGCATAAATACTGACCACTTTGTCTTTACTTCTATAACCTTGTAATGCATCTGCATAAAAGCGACCAATAAATCCGGCACCTAACATTGCGATTCTCATAATGAAATGGATGAAAAAATGAATAATATAAAATAAATGATAAAGCCTATCCATTTGGATAGGCTTTATTGTGTTGTAAGTTTAAGCAGCTGCATTTTTTTTCACATCAGTCGCTCTCACGTCTTTTTCTTTAAAGAACAAGATGAAGGCAATCAAAACGGCCCCTGCAATGGCAGCTGGAGTCAACCAGATACTTTGCCAGTTATGACCAGTCGCGTCAGCTAATTTATTTTGTTCTACAACGAATCCACTATAATTGGTTCCGATAAACATACCAACACCGTAGGTAGCAAACGTAAATAAGCCTTGCGCTGCATTTTTAATATTTTCTCCCGCTTTCTTTTCTGTATACATATAACCTGTTACAAAAAAGAAATCATAACAAATACCATGTAAAATAATCCCTGCATACAACATCCAACTAGCATCCATATTGCCATAAGCAAAACAAACGTACCTTAATACCCATGCAGTGATACCAAAAATCAACATATTTTTCACTCCAATCTTATTGAACAAGAATGGGATTGCTAGAATAAAGATCGCTTCTGACATCTGACCCATCGTCATTTTCCCAGCCACATTATCTAAGCCAACTTCATTTAAGAATGGATTTGCAAAACCATAGTAGAATGAAAGTGGAATACAAATAGCAATGGCAGAAATAAAGAACACCAAGAAGGATTTATTCTTTAATAATACAAATGCATCTTTTCCTAAAATAGCACCCATAGAAGAAGGGGTACCAGCTGCTTTAGGTGGGGTATTAGGTAAAGCAAAACTTAAAAGCCCTAATGCTGCAGAAATACCTGCTGCCACTACAAAAGTACCTTCTGTTTTTTCAATACCTAATTGGCTAATTACTAAACCAGCAGCAATCCATCCTAATGTGCCAAATACACGAATCCATGGGAACTGTTTTCCTGGATCTGTCATTTGAGCAAATGCAACACTATTACTTAAGGCAATGGTTGGCATGTATAATAAA
>JBILQZ010000007.1:0-26143 GCA_044372935.1 Sediminibacterium sp.
TGCAGCTCAAAATGGTTTAAGACCCATTGTTGAGTTCATGACTTGGAACTTTGCAGTATTGCCATTGGATCAAATTTTAAATACGGCAAGTAAAATGTTGGCGATGAGTGGTGGTCAAATTGGTTGTCCAATTGTAATGCGCGGTCCTAATGGAAGTGCTGGTCAATTAGGGGCACAACACTCTACTGCATTTGAAAGTTATTTGGCTAATATTCCAGGAATCAAAGTGGTGTCTCCTTCTAATGGATATGATGCGAAAGGTTTATTGAAACAAGCTATTCGTTACGAGGAAGATCCAATCATGTTCTTAGAAAGTGAAGTGATGTATGGAGACAAATGTGAAGTGCCTGAAGAAGAGTATTATATCCCATTAGGAAAGGCAGATGTGAAACGTCCAGGTAGAGACATCACGATTGTTTCTTATAATAAAATGATGAAAGTAGCATTGGCTACTGCTGAAGAATTAGAAAAAGAAGGCATCAGTGCGGAAGTGATAGACTTAAGAACGATTCGTCCCTTGGATTGGATGACCGTATTAGAAAGTGTTAAAAAAACAAACCGTTTAGTAATAATAGAAGAGCAATGGCCATTTGCTTCTGTGTCTTCTGAGCTAAGTTACCGTATTCAAAAAGAGGGTTTTGATTATTTGGATGCACCAATCAGAAGAATCACCAGTGCGGATGCTCCAATGCACTATGCACCAAATTTAACCGCTTTGGCTATTCCAGACGTGACACGTTCGGTGAAATTAGTGAAGGAAGTATTGCAACAATACAAATAGCACAATCCTTAAAAAGAACCATTTAAACGATGGTTGAACGGTTAATAAATCTTTTTATACAATATCCCTCACAAAGGGATATTTTTGTATGATCAAATTACATTCATATGGGCATGCTACTTTTTATTTTATATTGGCTAGGTTGGCATTTAGGCATTTACGCTATGTTAAGAAAAGCGGGGGTACCTGCAGGCAAAGCCATCATTCCAATCTATAATACTTGGGAAGTAGTTCAACTTTGTAAAATTCCAAACTTTTGGTTTTGGATACAGTTGATTCCTATTGTTGGACAATTTGTGACTTTGTGGATCACGATCATTTTCGTGATGCATTTTAAACGTGTAAAATTAGTAGACCATACATTGGCTGTCCTTATTCCTTTTATATACTTACCTTATCTAGGTTGGAGTAAAAATGAAAAATGGCATGGCAGGGAGGGTTTAGTGCATTACCATAAGCCAGCTTCAAGAGAGTGGGTGGATGCAGCTGTGTTCGCAGTCGTTGCGGCTACTTTGATTCGTACCTTTTTGTTTGAAGCATTTGTGATTCCAACAGAGAGCATGGAAAAGACGCTATTGGTGAATGACTTTTTATTTGTAGACAAAGTAACCTATGGTGCTAGAATTCCTCAAACGCCTTTGTCTTTTCCTTTTGTACATAATACATTACCAGGTGCGCCCACCACGCCGTCCTATTCTAAATGGATTCAATTGGATTACCAAAGACTTCCAAAATTAAGGGCTATCGAAAGAAATGATATTGTAGTATTTAATTTCCCTGCAGGAGATACCATCATCAATTTACCTGAATTTGGCTCTAAGATTCCTTATTATGATGTGTTAAGAAGTCCTCAATACAATAACGATCGTGCCAAGTTGCAGGCAGACTATCCAATTTTAGTCCATCCGATGGATAAGACAGATAATTACATTAAAAGATGTGTGGGTATTCCTGGCGATGTCATTGAAATTAAAAAAAGTAATTTATGGGTAAACGGCGCGCCAGCTTTGGTGGCTCCATTTATGCAAACAGAATATATCGTTGAAACAGATGGTCGACCACTGGCAGAAGATTTCGTTCAAGATACTTTGGGGATTAATATCAATGAGGCGACCGCAGATTTTCAATTCGTAGATGGGCAGCCAAATACTTTCAAGTTAAATATCACGGCGAAAGCGGCGGCTAGTTTAAAAAGATTACCCAATGTAAAATCAGTGGTTTTATTTGAAGACCAAAATGTAGGGTATACCTTCCCAAATGACATTGTACATTTTCCATGGACAGCAGATAATTTTGGTCCTATTCGTATTCCTAAAAAAGGAGACCAAATTCTTTTAAATGACAGTACAATCGAATTGTACAGAAGGGTTATAGAAGGATATGAAAAAAATACCATCACTGTTTCGAACGGACAATACTTTATCAATGGGAAGCCTGCAAGTAATTATACTATTCAACAAGATTATTATTGGATGATGGGAGACAATCGCCATCGTAGTCAGGATAGTCGTTATTGGGGTTTTGTGCCGGAGACGCATATTGTAGGACGTGCGGCTTTGATCTGGTTTAGCTACAGTCAATCTATTCGTTGGAATAGGTTATTTAACTTGATAAAATAAAAAGCATGCATAAGAAGTTTGAATTTGATTATGAAGAGTTTGACGAAAAACAAGAATTGCAAGCAGCTGACCTTGAATTATTGAATGCTGCCTATGCAGCAGTTAAAACTGCTTTTGCTCCATATTCTAAATTTAAAGTAGGTGCAGCTGCTCGATTATCCAATGGGCAAATTATAATTGGTTCTAACCAAGAGAGTGCAAGTTACCCAGTAGGTATTTGTGCCGAAAGGACTTTATTAAATAGTATTGGGAGTCAACATCCCAAAGAAACCATCACAGCGATGGCCATCAGTTATATACCAAATGGGGTTGCTTCAGATCATCCATTATCGCCATGTGGCATGTGTAGACAGTCCTTATTAGACTATGAACTAAGGTACAAAGCGCCAATTAAGCTCATTTTGGCCGGTCAAACTGGAAAGATCATGATCATACCTTCTGCCGATTATATCCTGCCTTTTGGCTTCACAGGGTCTATTTTAGGTAAATAAGGTCTGAACACCTAGTCCAATTCTAAATTCATGTTGTAAAAGCCATTTTTTTCTGGGTAATCCCCATGCGTAGCCAGTTAAATTTTTATCTGATCCTATAATTCTATGGCATGGAACAATGATGGCTATTTTGTTTTTTCCATTGGCAGATGCGGCCGCTCTTATGACTTTGGGGTCGCCCAATTTTTTTGCCAACTCTGCGTAACTAATAGTTTTAGCATAGGGCACTTCGTATAATTCCTTCCAAACCTTTTGTTGAAAATCGGTTCCTTCTTGGTGGATAGGTACAGTAAATTGGGTCCTTGTGCCATTGAAATATTCTATCAATTCGTCAATGCACTGGTGGATAACCGCTGGACTTTCTGATGTGGTTGCTTCTGCCTCTTCCGCTTCTTCGATAAACTGAAGAGAAAGAATACAATCTTGATTTGCAATCATTTTAATTCGACCAATTGGACTCGCATAAGTATGTTCGAATTGTAATGGCATATATTTTACAGCTTCTTTTTTTGATCCAGACAATTAGCAAGCTCTATCAGGTCGTCTCTTTTAAATTGAAGGGTAGGGCTGTTAAAACATTTTGCAAATTCAAGGATCATTTTTTGAATTACTCTTTGATTAGAAAGACGTTTGTAGTACAAGGTTTTTGGTTCAATATTATGCCTTAAGAAATACTGATCCATGTCTTTTTGTGAGAAGGGATGTCCAGAAGTGCCCTCCACATAAAACTGAATAAATTCTTGTGGATTAGGAACGATTTCATGTGGTTCCCAGTCCGCACTAAAATAGGCAAGAATACATTGCTTTGGAATATTAATCCATTCGGCATGTATTTCTAGTTGTTGACAAATTTCGGCATAGATCAATGCATTGGCAAAGGCATTACCTGGCTTAGATTGCAATGGGGAGGAGACTAAAAAATCTTCAGGGTTTTCGTAATTCACTTCGACCCCTTTTATTTGATAATAACTAAATAAAATATTTCGAATCACATTCGCTTGCTCTAATGGCGTCAAGTAATTATTTAATTCCAACCAGATATTACGTCGAATTTTTTCTAGTTGATGTCTAAGTGGATCTAAAGCTAATTCAGGAAACTGGTATTTTACAAGTATCAAAGCACCTTCAAATAAAGAAGGAGTAGGCGAATTGCCCCAGTCAGTTAATTCTTGTTGAATATCTTTAAGACGAAGTGTATAAATCATTCTTTCGATACGCTCCAAAGTAGATTCATCTAAAGTGTTTTCCCATAAGTGTTCTAGATCAGGAATAATGGGTGTGCCGTAATCTAGAAGTCTATTTGCAATGGTGCTATAAACTTCTTCATCGGGGTCGTCGATCAAGCTAAATAATGCTTTTATTTCTTCGTTCTTTGGCAACATAGTTATAAGAGTAGGTCCATTTTCTTGTTCAAATTGACGGAAAAAATGTTAAACAAACGATTTAAGTTATTCATGTATTGTGGATATATATTTTGACGTAAAGGAACAATAAATGGGTGAATCAAACGATCTGTTAATTTTAGCCATTTTAGACCAGATCTTACCAATTAAAGCTTACTTTGCATATACTAAAGTCTAAGAACTCTATGCAAACACAAGTCACTTCCATTCCTAAATTTCCAGTAGTAAATAAATCTTTACATGCTGAATTAAAGAAAAGGGTCAATCAATATTTAGAAGAACATACTATTAGAGGAACAGGTAATTATAAATTATTTACAAAGGCAGCCATCTTGGTAAGTTTGTTCTTTATTACTTATGTACATCTTGTATTTTTTACACCACCCACAGTCATTGCCATTGTTGAGTGTTTGTTTTTTGGAGGCTTAATTGCAGCGATTGGGTTTAACATCATGCATGATGGAAGTCACGGTAGTTTTAGTAGGTACGCTTGGTTAAATAAATTAGCTTCTTCTTCTATTAGTATTCTTGGTGCAAGTCGTTTTATGTGGAGTATGAAGCATGTTACTATTCATCATACTTATACCAATGTAGATGGAGTAGATGACGATATTGAAGTGGGTGTGTTTATGCGCATGGCCCCAACACAAAAACATTATGTCTTACACCGTTTCCAACACATCTACTTTAGTATTTTGTATATGTTATTGTATGTATTTTGGATTTTCTTTACTGACTACAATAAATATTTTAAACAAAAAATTGGCAATATTCCTTTAAAGAAAATGACCCTTGCAGATCATTTTGAATTTTGGATTGTAAAAATCTACCATGCAGCCATTTTTGTGGTGGTACCAGTTGTTTTATTAGGCTGGCAGGCTTGGTTGGTTGGCTTTATTGTAAGCACTTTCTTTGCAGGATTTGTTTTAAGTATTGTTTTTCAATTAGCCCATACTGTTGAACATACAGAGTTTCCAGTAGCAATTCAACCAGAGAATAGATTGCCAGATGAATTTGCTGCACACCAAATCCAGACCACAGCAAATTTTGCTACAAAAAGTAAAATCGTGAGTTGGTTAGTAGGGGGGTTAAATTTTCAAATTGAGCACCATTTATTTCCAAAAATTTCTCACGTGCATTATCCAGCAATCAGTAAGATTGTGAAAGAAGCTTGTGCAGAGTTTCAATTAAATTACATTGAATATCCTACTGTATTAAGTGCGGTTAAAGCACATATACAATTCCTTAAATCAATGAGTAAGCCTAGTCCAGCAATGGCTTAATAAATAGGTTCCTAACGTATTTAAAAGCCCTTAGAAAAAATACCATATTCCTACACTCTCAGCTCGCAAGCTCGAATGTTCGTATAGGAATAGTATTTATCCTAAGGGCTTTCCTTATGTTTGAAATACTTGAATTTCTTATTACAAAAAAAATAATCCAAAGAAAACTTTGGATTATTTTATCATTATATTAGAAATATTGTTGAGTTTGTATTCTTTTAAACGCTACAATAATGATTAGGAAGCTTTCTTCTTACGAGCTGTTTTACGAGGAGGGTTCTTTTTCAATTCTTCAATAATCTCTTTTACTTCCTCAATCGTCAATTCTTCTACCTTTTCTTGTTGCTCTTTAGTCAACTTGAAATTGCGTAAGCCTTGCTTGATATATGGACCATAAGGACCTCTTAATAATTGGATCTTTTCTTTTTCAAATACTTTAATGGTGCGCTCGTCTTTTGCTTTACGCTTTTCGGCAATCATAGGAGCCAATTCTTCCAAGGTAACTGTATAAGGGTCCATTTCCTTGTTCAAAGAGTAGAACTTCTTGCTATGCGCAGCGTAAGGGCCAAAGCGGCCAATATTCACAGTCACTTCTTCTTCTTCAAATAAACCAAGGGTTCTAGGAAGTTTGAATAATTCCATCGCTTCTTCAAAATTGATGGTTTCAATACTTTGAGATGCTTTCAATTTTGCAAATCTTGGTTTCTCTTCCTCGTCTTGGTGGCCAATTTGAACCATTGGACCATATCTACCCATACGTGCAATTACTTTTTTGCCACTCACTGGATCAAAGCCTAATTCTCTTTCGCCTTTAGCACGTTCTGCATTTTCTAAGGTATGTTCGATGGTTTCATGGAAAGGATTGTAAAACGCTTCCAACATTTTGCTCCATTTTAATTTACCTAATGCTATTTCGTCAAACTCACCTTCAATTTTAGCGGTAAAGCCAAAGTCCATGACTTTAGGGAAGTTTAACTTTAAAAAGTCAGTAACCACTAAACCTAAATCGGTAGGAGAGAGTTTATTCTTTTCTGCTCCAGTGATTTCAGAAGCAGTTTCTGTCTTTATTTCATCTTTCGCATTCAAAGAAAGGATCTGGTAAATTCTTTTTACGCCTTCCTTCTCTCTTTTCTCTACATAATTACGCTTCATGATGGTCGTAATTGTTGGGGCATAAGTAGAAGGTCGTCCAATTCCTAATTCTTCTAATTTTTTAACCAAACTAGCTTCTGTATACCTTGAAGCTGGTCGGCTGAATCTTTCTAATCCAGTCATACTTAAGAAGTCAAGTACCTGTCCTTTTGCTAATGGTGGCAATAATGCTTCACCCTCTTCTGCGTCGTCTTCTTCTACTTCATCATCGTCTTTGCCTTCTAAATATACTTTTAAGAAACCAT
The DNA here is from genome assembly GCA_044372935.1 of Sediminibacterium sp. Classification (GTDB taxonomy): domain Bacteria; phylum Bacteroidota; class Bacteroidia; order Chitinophagales; family Chitinophagaceae; genus Sediminibacterium. Next base: position 6,975 of record JBILQZ010000007.1, read on the forward strand.
CAAACTTCATCACTTCACCACTCGCAGTTAGGGTTTCTTTATTGGTTGATATTTCAATCTTCGCGGTTGTTTTTTCAAACTGTGCATCACTCATTTGAGAGGCAATCGTTCGCTTCCAAATTAATTCATATAAACGATTGGTATCCGCGTCATCTACCTTGGACTCATTCATATAAGATGGTCGGATGGCTTCGTGCGCTTCCTGCGCGTTCTCATTTTTATTTTTAAATTTCCTTGGCTGATAGTACTTATCGCCAAAGCTAGCATTGATCTCTGATTTAATCGCCTCCATTGCTGTTTCACTCAAGCTAATGCTGTCCGTTCTCATGTAAGTGATTTTACCACTTTCATATAATTTTTGCGCTAACAACATGGTCTTACTTACACTGTATCCTAATTTTCTTGAGGCTTCTTGTTGTAAGGTAGAAGTAGTGAAAGGTGCAGATGGCGTACGTTTCCCGTCTTTTACGGTAATGTCTTTCACCGTGTATGTAGCACCTTTACATTCGTTTAGGAATTTTTCGGCAGCGCCAGCAGTGGTTAATTTCTGTGGACCGTCTGCTTTGAATTTAACTTTCTTCTTATTAATATCTAGTGCACTAAATAAGGCACTTACTTTAAATACACTTTCTGGAATAAATTGGTTGATCTCTCTTTCTCTTTCAGCAATCAATCGTACAGCAACACTTTGAACACGTCCTGCGCTTAAGCTTTTTTGCATACCAATTTTACGCCATAAAACCGGGCTTAGTTCAAATCCTACAATACGATCTAAAATTCTTCTTGCTTGTTGCGCATCCACCAAATCCATATTGATTAATCTCGGATTGGCTACCGCTTTTTTAATCGCTGGGGCGGTAATTTCATGGAAAACAATACGCTTTGTTTTTTTAGGGTCTAATCCTAATACTTCTGCCAAATGCCAACTAATACTTTCTCCTTCACGGTCCTCATCCGATGCTAGCCAAACTTCTTTCGCCTTCTTAGTCATGGATTTAAGTTCTTTCACCACTTTTTCTTTTTCACTCGGTACCATGTACCTAGGTGCAAAATGGTTTTTCATATCAATACCCATATCATTCTTCTCCAAATCTCTGATATGGCCATAACAGCTTCTTACTTCAAATTCCTCGCCTAATATCTTCTCAATCGTCTTTGCTTTCGCAGGCGACTCCACAATTAATAAGTTCTTTGACATAGCTCAAACCGCTCCTTCGGGTTATTTATATATTGAAAATCAACTATTTATACGCTAAGATAAGGCAAATTCAAGTGCTTTCGTCCGACTTATCCTTGGTGCAATATTATAGCTTTCGGCTAAAAAATAAAAATGATCTAATTAGAAGGGGTCAAAAAGGCCATAATATGGTCCATTACCTCGGCTGTTTTATAGACTTTATTATGTCCTAATCCATTGGTAATCAGAAATTCAATACTAGTAGGGGCTTTTTTCTGAAAATCAGTCAAATCTTTATAAGGACAAACAAGGTCGGTTTCGTCATGAATCCAAAGCAAGGGGCCAGTGTATTGGGCTAAAGCTCGGTCGGCTGCAAAATGTTCAATGGTATGTTTGGTTCTGCTATGTACTTCATCCATAAAGGCATTTTGTGTCACTTCATTAAAATGCATCATCTTAAAGAAGTTGGCGAAAGTGGTGGTGGTTTTGGTAGCAGGCGCTATTAAGACAAATTTTCTTTCATTTGGTCGATCAATGGATTCTGCAATCATTGCCAAGGTCAATGCGCCAAGAGAATGACCAATAAAATGATCTACCGGTCCAACTTGTTGCATGATTTGTTGAATGGCTTCTTGGTATACTACTACATTAATATGTCTTCCTTCACTTTGTCCATGACCTGGTGCATCAAAAGCAAGTACACGGTAACCCAATTTTAATAAAGGGGCAATATAATGTTCAAATTTGTAAGCAAAGCTTGCATAGCCATGTGCAATTAACACGGTTTGACCATTCGGGTGTGTTGGCATCCATTCATAGCCATGTATACTTATTTGATCCTGTAATTGAACCTTTTTTGGCTGTGCATGATGGAATACGGCAGGTGCTTTCCTTTTCTTATACTTTGGATAGGGGGTACAAAAAAGATCAAAAGCCATCCTTCCAGCAGTGGCTGGCGCCAACTTACTGATGGTCTTGAATTTTGTCCTTAAATATTGCAAGTAAATACGCTCAGAAAAGCCAATAGTAGCCATAAGGGTATAATTAGAGCGCAAAGATAGCCTACCTAAAGACCAGTTGTTTATTTTTTTTGTATTTCGACAAATAAAAGGGCCATCCCACTTCACCCATTGCTTCTTAAAAGCTATTTTTGCAAAAAAATACGAACGAGCAGCTATGTATTCATTAAAAATCAATTTCGAGCAAAAAGGGTTAGAACCGGTGACTTTAGAAAACATTGCACCTGATCAAAGTTTATTAGAAGTGATTTTAGACGCAGGTATAGAATTGCACCATAATTGTGGCGCAGTATGTGCATGTAGTACTTGTCATTTATATGTAAAAAAAGGCATGGAGCATTTGGCAGAATTATCTGACAAAGAAGAAGATTTTATTGACAGAGCAGTGAGTCCAAGAATTGAATCAAGACTTGGATGTCAATGTGAATTGTTGGCAGGTTCAGGAACCATTGAAGTGGTATTACCTGATCAAACACAGTTCTTAGGAGAATAATTTTTAAAAAGATAGATTATAATATATGAATCAATTTGAACCACCAATTCATTGGAACGACCACGAAGATATTGCCCAAAAATTATATGAAAAATTTGGTGACGATTTCACTGAATCAAAAATCTACAGAGTTCGTTTTACGGATTTATTAGACTGGGTGTTGACTTTACCTCATTTTGAAGGTAAGAAAGAAGAATCCAATGAAGGACATTTGGAAATGATCCAAAGTGCTTGGGTTTACGAATGGCGTGATAACCAAAAAAAATAATTCCATTGCTAACTGCTTTAGAAAAAATTAAATGCTTTGTTTTTGATGTGGATGGTGTATTAACCAATGGCACACTCATTGTTATGCCTGATGGATTAATGGTAAGATCTATGAACATTAAAGACGGGTACGCCATTCAGTTGGCGATCAAGAAAGGGTATAAGGTTTGGATTATTTCTGGAGGACATTCCATAGAAGTGCAGGATAGATTAGAAAAATTAGGGGTCGAAGAAGTACATATGAAAGTGAAGGACAAGAAAATGCTTTTAGAGCAATTGTCCATGTCAGAAAATGTGCCTTTAGAAGATATGTTGTACATGGGTGACGACATGCCTGATTATGAAGCGATGCAAATTGTAGGTATTGCAGCTTGTCCTGCAGATGCATGTTATGATATCAAAAATATTGCTAGTTATAAAGCCCTTGCAAAAGGGGGAGAAGGCTGTGCAAGAGAAGTGATTGAAAAAGTGCTTAAATTAAATGGCCACTGGGATGTCGTGGACCATATACAAGCTAAATAAAACTCCGTGAAAATTTTGATTCATTTTTTTAGATTAGTAAGATGGCCCAATTTGGTGTTTATTTTACTAGCGGAATCTTTATTTCATTTTTGCATCTACAAGCCTTTATATCCAGGGCTTGCTGCAACAGCAGATTTATCTTTTTATTTTATTGTGGCTACAAGTATTTGTATTGCAGCTGCAGGCTATATCATCAATGATTATTTTGATGTCAATATCGACCAAGTCAATAAACCACAGAGCGTAGTTGTAGGAGCGCATATTAGTAGACGATGGGTTATTTTTTGGCATTTGGTATTGAGTATGGCAGGTGTTTACCTTTCTTTGATAGTGTTTCCTTTTCAACAATACATTCATATTCATTTTTCTAATTTAGCGACGATCTTAATTTTATGGTTTTACTCCACTAATTTTAAAAGAGATTTTTTAATTGGGAATGTGGTGATCGCAGTCTTGACAGCGTGGACGATTGGTGTGGTGTATTTTTCCAAATTCACATTATTGCAATTGGTTCAGCCAACTAAAATGTTGCCGATAGACCTTAAGTTTTTTAAACTCATGTTGCTCTATAGCAGCTTCGCATTTATATTGACCTTAGTAAGGGAAGTATTAAAAGATATGGAAGACATGGGTGGAGACGAGAAATTCGGTTGTACCACCATGCCTATCGCCTGGGGTTTGCAAACCACTAAAGTATATGCGGCGGTGTGGTTAATGGTGTTGATCTTAGTCTTAACTATTATTCAATTGTACGCTATTCCATTTGGTTGGTGGATACCAATTACCTATTCAGTTGTCACTATTATTGCTCCTTTGGTCTATGTTTTATTTCATTTAAAACAAGCCTATACAAGTCAAGATTTTAATCGTTTAAGTAATTTAATAAAGTTAGCCATGTTGATGGGGATTTTATCCATGGGCTTCTTCTATTTTGTGCTCTAAATTTTCTTACATGAATGCATTTATTTTAGCCTCACAATCTCCAAGAAGAAAACAGTTATTGGAATGGGCTGATCTTTCTTTTGAAGTCATCGTTTCTGCTTCCGATGAAACTTATCCGCAGGAGATGAAGGTGGAAGAAGTGCCGGTTCATATTGCTAAGCATAAAGCGCTAGCAGTTCATGAAAAAATAGAAAAGGAGCTGACAGCACATCAAGGCAAATGGATCATTGCCGCAGACACCATTGTGGTATTAGACAATGAAATTATTGGCAAGCCGGTGGATAGGGAGGATGCTATTAAAATACTAACAAAACTTTCAGGCAAAAAACATCGAGTGATCACGGGTGTGTATTTAATCAAGGGTCAGGAAAGCCAATTTTTTAGTGAAACAACCATGGTGCACTTCCATCCTTTGACAGTGGATCAAATTGCCTATTATGTTGATCAATACCAGCCTTATGACAAAGCAGGAGCTTATGGCATACAAGACTGGATTGGTGTAGTCGGTATCCAGGGGATAGAAGGCGATTTTTACAATGTAATGGGCTTGCCCGTGAGCAAACTATTGACCTATCTTCCTATAACCAAGTAAAGCTGATATCTAATTCCATATCGGGGTGTAAACTGCGTTCTACTGGACAAGTTCTACCCACTCTTTCTAAGATTTCTTTTGTTTTTTCATCCAAATTCAAAGCAGGCATCGTTACTGCAATGACAATTTTACCAATTCTTCTTGGCTCACTCAACATCACTTTGGTCACTTCCACTTTAGCGCCATCTAATTTTATGTCCATTGTTTCGGCCTTAATGCCCATAGTAGTAATTAAACAGGCGCCAAGTCCTGTTGCAATTAAATCGGTCGGAGAAAAACGAGCCCCTTGTCCTTTATTATCCGAAGGTGCATCTGTTTCAAAACTTGAACCGCTTTGTAAATGAAGACAAGTAGTTCTTAAATTGGAGTCATAGGTTACTGTTGCTGTCATATCCGTTGAATTGAATGATTTGTGATTTTGGTAAATTTACAACGAAAGGCTTGATTTAAGCACAAGTCTTGTATTTTTGCATTCGATAACAGAAAAGCATGCAAGAATTACCTATCGTACCAGCAGAACAACATACTAAAAAGCCCAATTGGCTTAGGGTTAAATTACCTATTGGAGAAAGCTATAAACATGTAAGAGGCTTGGTAGATAAGCATAAATTACACACGATCTGCGAAAGCGGAAATTGTCCAAATATGGGGGAATGTTGGGGTGAAGGCACAGCGACTTTCATGATTCTAGGAAATATTTGTACTAGAAGTTGTCAGTTCTGTGCGGTAGCTACTGGAAGGCCAAAGCCAGTAGAATGGGATGAGCCACAACGTGTCGCAGAAGCTATTTATTTAATGAAGGTGAAACATGCGGTTTTAACCAGTGTGGATAGAGATGAATTACCAGATGGCGGATCCATTATTTGGGCCAATACCATCAAAGCTATTAAGGCATTAACGCCAGATACCACCTTAGAAACATTGATTCCAGATTTTAGAGGCATCAAAGAACAAATAGAAAGAATTATTGAAGCAGCACCAGAAGTGGTGAGTCATAATATGGAAACGGTGGAACGCAATACCAAACGTGTTCGTGTGCAAGCAAAATATAGAAGAAGTTTAGAAGTGTTAGAGACCTTAAAGAAAGGAGGCATGCGCACTAAGACAGGTATTATGTTAGGCATTGGGGAAGAAAAAGATGAAGTGATACAAACCATGAAAGACTTGATTGGTGTAGGATGCGATGTCATTACCATTGGTCAATACCTTCAGCCTACTAAAAAACATTTACCAGTTCAAAGATTCGTTCACCCAGATGAATTTGCTGAGTTAAGAGCGATTGGCTATGAGCTTGGATTTGACTATGTAGAGAGTGGCCCATTAGTAAGGTCTTCTTACCACTCTGAGAAGCACGTGATACAGGGCTGGGGGAGAAATAAATATTTAGAAGAACTTGCATTGAAAAAATAGTTCAGCTACATCATAATAAAAAAGGCCGCACAAAGTGTGGCCTTTTTTATTATAATTACTTCTTTTAGTAGCTATCCTACATCCTTCAATTTATTGAAGGTGTGGAAATAAAATACAAAATAAATTTTAACCAAATAAGGTTAATGTGTTTGTATTTTATTCCCACATTAGTGCGGATGCGCCAAGTATGGCGGCATCTGATTCTTTTAAATGACTGATCAAAATCTTTACTTTATTTTGGAAAATCTCAATCAAATTGGCTTCCATATGTTCCCTGGTGGGTTTTAAAATCATATCACCTGCCTTGGTTAAGCCACCAAATAAAATGACTGCTTCAGGACTAGAGAACATGATAAAATTAGCCAAAGACATACCCAATATTTTTCCTGTAAACTCAAATACTTCAATCGCCACTTCGTCTCCTTTTACAGCAGCTTCAAAAACATCTTTCGAGCTAATACTGTTTAAATCCAAAGCTCTTAAGGCACTTGGTCGATCTGATTGATTTAAAATTTCTCTTGCAGATTCTGCCACACCTGTTGCAGAAGCATAACTTTCTAAAGATCCTTTTTTGCCTGTGCCTTGGTGCATTCTGCCGTCAGGTATAATTACTGTATGGCCAAGTTCTCCAGCAAATCCATCGTGACCATAAATCAATTGACCGTTGGCTACAATACCGCTGCCAACGCCAGTACCTAAAGTGATCATGATAAAATCCTTCATGCCTTTTGCTGCACCGTACATCATTTCACCTACTGCGGCTGCGTTGGCATCATTGGTCAACTTTACTGGAATCTTGAATTTATCTTGTACCATTTTTGCAAAAGGGATAATCCCTTTCCAAGGAAGGTTAGGTGCATATTCAATTGTGCCCGTATAGATATTGCCATTGGGCGCGCCAATACCAATGCCTTTGATACGTCCATATCCGCCCACTTTCTCGATCATCTCGGTTAAGTGTTCGTGTAATTCGTCAATGAAGGTATGTACCTGAAGGTGTTTTTTTGTAGACATTTCGCTAGAAAATAAAACATTTCCATCTTTATCTACAATACCAAATTTTGTTCCTGTTCCGCCGATATCGACGCCTACAACATATGATTCCATAAAATACTTTCTTTTAAATTAGTGACCTCCGCTTGTTTCAGTTTCTTCGTAATTGATCCCTTGTTTCTTTAATATACCTTTTACTGCTATAGCAAAAAATACTAAATAGGCAAAACAAAGTGCAGGCACCCAGAATGAATTATGGATACCAAAACCTGGTTGATCTAAATGAGATGATTGTAAGTAGTCTGCAATTTTTCCTTGAATAGGAGGGATGATACCACCACCTAAAATCATCATAATTAAAAAAGCAGAACCTTGTGGGGTGTACTTTCCTAATCCTGCAACGGATAATGAAAAAATGGAAGGCCACATGATAGAGCAAGCCAATCCGCCTGTTAAAAATGCATAAGTAGCTACGGTGCCTTTTGTGAAAATACCCAATACCATTGCGAATACACCTACTAAACTAAAGATCAATAATGTTTTAGCTGGTTTGTTTTGACTCAAGTAAAAAGCAATGATTTGTATAAATACACAAATGATATACCAATACAAGGGGCTCATATCATATTGAGCAACACTGTTTAATCCAATCACAATACCAAAAGCAATGATCGGCACAATGAAGGTTAAATATTGTTGTGTTTTCTTTTTAAAATCGAAAGCACTGATAGCACCAGCCCAACGTCCAATCATCATACTACCCCAATACATAGAGACATAAGGTGCAATCTCTGAAGAAGAGATACTACCAAAATCAGCTTGTCTTAATAATTCACCTAAGTTAGATCCAATAGCCACTTCTACACCTACATATACAAAGATGGCCAACATGCCTAAAACCAATTGAGGGTATTTCATAGCACCCCAACCTTTTTCATTTTTTTGAGCTGTAAAGTTTGCAGCTAATAAACCTACTACTACTGTGGCTAATGCACCTAATAACCATTTCATTCTATAGGTCTCTAATGCATGACGTCCATCATCCGTTAAAGTACTTGGGTCAATTTTATAGCTATCAAAAATGGGTACAAATAAAGCAATTAATACACCTGTCATAATGACCAATAAAGACAAAGCTTTTCCGGCTGGTTCCATTGGTTCATCAGAAATGCCAGCAGGTACTTTTTTAGAAAAATGAAATAAAGCGGCGGCAGCAATGAATAAGCCTCCCACAGCAGTATATAAAATGATAACCTTGTCTAAACTCAATTGTTTGATTTGCTCATCGGTAATGGCAGCAGCAGATCCAAATAAAGCCAATGCTACTACGATTGGGCCTATTGAAGTTCCAAAAGAATTGATACCACCACCTAAGCTCACCCTACTTGTTCCAGTAGAGGGATCGCCTAAAGCAATCGCAAAGGGTTGTGCAGCGGTTTGTTGTAAAGAAAATCCTAGTGCAACAATAAATAAACCCACTAACATACCCGTAAAAGTATTTGCATTTACCGCAACAATCATGGCAGCTGCACCGATGGCAGAAAACAACAGTCCATATACAATACTTTTTTTATAGCCCCATTTTCCAACTAAGTCTTTACCACCTAAAGCACCATAGGCAAAAAGGCCAAGAGCACCAATATAATAGGCTAAATAAAATGCAAAATCAATTAACTGACTTTGAAATTGATCAAGTTCAAAATAGTTTTTACAAAAAGGAATAAAGACACTGTTTCCAGCTGCAATAAATCCCCAGAAAAAGAAAACCACAATAAGGGTGGTTAGCGCACCAGTATTGGTTGGCTGTTTTGTTTGGCTCATAGCGTTCGTTAGTTTAATCGTTGAATCGATCCCCCAAAATACTCAATTTTTTTTAATCCTAGACGACAAAAAATGGATTATTGTTAATAGTATTTAGTAAATTGAAAGCAAAATGATTCCTGAATGCGAATAGTACATATTAGTGCAGAGTGTTACCCCATGGCAAAGGCTGGAGGCCTTGGTGATGTGGTTGGGGCTTTGCCTAAATATCAACATAAAATTGGTCAGGAAGCGATGGTAGTGATGCCCATGTATAAGACGCCATTTTTAGAAAAATCAAATTGGGATACAGTACATCAAGGAAATGCTTATTTAGGAAATTGGTATTTCAATTATACAATCATTAAAGAACAATCGAATCATTTAGGCTACGGATTATACTTAGTAGACATTCATGGTTTATTAGATCGTCCAAAAATATATGGGTATGCAGATGATGCAGATCGTTTTATTGGCTTTCAAATTGCGGTGACAGACTGGTTAACAAGTTGGCAGGAAGCACCAGATGTAGTGCATTGTCATGACCATCAAGCTGGATTAGTTCCCTTCATGATGAAGTATTGTTATGATTTTCAAAAATTAGCTAGCGTTAAAACTATTTTAACCATTCATAATGCGCAATACCATGGGGCAATGGCTTGGGATAAATCAACATTGATCCCCAAATGGGATACCTGGAAAAGAGGCTTACTAGAATGGGATGGGTGCATTAATCCTTTAGCAACTGGGATTAAATGTGCAGACAAAGTCACTACTGTGAGTCCCACTTATATGCAACAGTTAAGGTATCAATCCAATGGATTAGAGCCTTTATTTGAATACGAAAAAGGCAAATGTGTCGGGATCTTAAATGGCATTGACAATGAGGTGTGGAATCCTGACACGGATCCCTTTGTGCCGCATCATTTTAACTTGCAAACTTTTTCAACAGAAAAACAAAAAAACAAAATGGTATTGTGTGAACGATATCATTTAGATATTCATAAACCTTTGATCGTTTTCATTGGCAGGCTAGTGCACGAAAAAGCAGCAGATGTTTTACCAGGTGCGATTCAACATGCGTTAGATAAAACAAATTCAGGAGCCAACTTTTTAATGATTGGTGCAGGGGAAACACCTGTCGAGTCTGCTTTAAATTATTTAGTTCAATTGTATCCAGGGGTCTATAATACCTATATCGGCTATGATGAAAAAGTAGGCCATGAAGCTTATGCAGGGGCTGATTTTTTATTAATGCCAAGCAGGGTAGAACCTTGTGGATTAAATCAAATGTATGCGTTAAGATACGGTACTATCCCAATGGTAAGAGATACAGGTGGTTTACATGATACGGTCATTGATATGGGAGAGGAAGGTGGATTTGGTATTCGATTCATGCATGCAAATGAAACAGATATTGTGTATTCAATTGAAAGAGCTATCTCGGTCTATCAAGATAAAGCCTATATGAATAAAATGATTCAGCAGGCAATGTCGATTGATCATAGCTGGGAGTCGGTGGTCTATGCGTATCAAAATGTGTATGAATCTATTTTTTAAAAATAAATTGTAGGCTATGTCTATTTATGCGAAAGAAACTGTTTCCATTATTTTAGGTGGAGGCGCAGGATCAAGGTTGTCTCCTTTAACGGCGAGGCGATCAAAGCCAGCTGTACCTATTGCTGGAAAGTATCGTTTAGTGGATATACCTATTAGCAACTGTATCAACAGTAATTTGAATCGCATATTTGTGTTGACGCAATTCAATTCAGCTTCTTTAAATCAACATATCAAAAACACCTACCACTTTAGTGCCTTTAGTTCAGGCTTTGTGGATATTTTGGCGGCAGAACAAACCCCAGACAATCCAGGTTGGTTTCAGGGCACGGCAGATGCGGTTCGCCAATCCCTAAGGCATTTGGATAAAATGGATTTTGAGTATGTGTTGATTTTAAGTGGGGACCAATTGTATCAAATGGATTTTAGTCAAATGATTGATGCCCACAAAAAAAGCGGTTCAGCATTAACAATAGCAACCATACCAGTAGGAGATAGAGAAGCGCCAGAATTTGGGATCTTAAAATCGAATGATGAAAATGTGATCACTTCATTTATTGAAAAACCAAATAAGGAATTATTGCCCGATTGGACCAGTGACACTGGAGAAGCGATGCAAGCGCAAGGAAGAAATTACTTAGCCTCAATGGGTATTTATGTTTTTAATAAAGACATCCTATATAAACTCCTTAACGAAGTACATGCAAAGGCAACAGATTTTGGAAAAGAAATCATTCCTGATTCTATTGCACATTATAAAGTGAGTAGTTATCAATACGATGGTTATTGGACGGATATTGGTAATATCTATTCTTTCTTTGAGGCGAATATTGCTTTGACAGACGATATCCCTCCCTTTAATTTATTTGATAGTGCTAAAACGGTGTATACTAGGTCTAGGATGTTGCCACCAGCTAAAATAAGCGGCACCATTATTAATAAAGCTATTATTGCCGAAGGTTCCATTATACATGCAAAGGAAATTGCCAAGTCTGTGATTGGAATTCGATCCAGGATTGGGAAAGATACAGTGATTAAGAATTCTTATATTATGGGCTGTGATTATTATGAGACGATTGAGCAGATCAATAAGAAGAATGCTGCTGGTGAACCTATTATTGGTATAGGAGAAAGATGCACTATCGAAGATGCCATTGTAGATAAAAACTGTTCCATCGGTAATGATGTGCATATAAAAGGCGGAGCCCATTTAGAAAAAACAGACCATCCTTTATATACAATTAAAGACAATATCATTGTCATTAAAAAAGGGGCAGTTATTCCGAATGGATTTACCATTTAATTCGATAAAGAAAAATATTAAAACTTAAAAGAATAATAAATTTAAAATAACAATGAATACAGCTTATACAGGAGAGAAAGTGAAATTGAGTTTTTGGCAAATTTGGAATATGTGTTTTGGATTCTTTGGCATTCAATTTGGATGGAGTTTGCAAATGGGCAATATGAGTGCGATCTATGAGTTCTTAGGTGCTGCACCAGATGAAATTCCCGGATTATGGTTGGCTGCGCCAATGACTGGATTAATTGTCCAACCCATTGTAGGTTATTTAAGTGACCGTACTTGGCATCCTAGATTAGGCAGACGTCGTCCTTTCTTTTTGATTGGTGCCATTTTAAGTTCTGCTTTATTATTTATAATGCCCAATTCACCAACGGTATGGATGGCGGCTGGTGCATTATGGATTCTTGATTCAAGTATAAATATCACTATGGAGCCTTTCAGGGCTTTTGTGGCAGATAATTTAAATGAAAAACAACGCTCTTTTGGTTTTGCCATGCAGAGTATGTTTATTGGGTTGGCTTCTTTTATTGCGGGTTATTTGCCTCAATTATTAGCTAACTGGTTCGATGTATCAAGAGATAAAGTGAACGGATCGATCCCACAGAATATTTTAATCTCCTTTTATATTGGAGGTGCTGTGTTTTTTGTGTCAGTCTTGTACACCATTCTTACAAGTAAAGAATATCCGCCTTCTCCTCCAAATCAAGCGGATGAATCAAGTGTTCCTAAATTGGGGATACTTCAAGAAATTATTCATTCTATAAAAAATATGCCAGTGCAAATGAAGAGATTGGCATTGGTAAATTTTATTACTTGGCCTGGTTTGTTCTTAATGTGGTTCTATTATAGTACGGGTGTCGCTACACAAATTTTTCATGGCGACCCGGCTACCAATAGTGAAGTATTTACATTGGGTTTAGAACATGCGAATACCACTTCTGCCATTTTGAATTTAGTCACTTTTGGGTTTTCTTTTACACTGCCATTTTGGGTAAGCCGTTTGGGTAAAAAGTATACGCATACATTGTGTTTATTAATTGGAGGAGCAGGTTTAATATCCGTTTATTTTGTAGACCAGCCTAATCTACTTTATGTAAGTATGGGCCTTGTTGGTATTGCATGGGCTTCTATTTTATCTATGCCTTATTCTATGTTAGCTGGGTTTATTCCAGAACAAAAGATGGGTATCTATATGGGAATTTTTAATTTCTTTATTGTTTTACCTGAAATCATTGCTTCTTTATTCTTTGGTAAAATCATGTCTACTTATTTAAACAATGATCGATTGATGGCGGTCTTTATTGGAGGAGTATTATTGTTATTAGCCGGTATTGTTTGTGCCATTATTATTAAAGAGGAAAAAAGTCAATAGAAACCAATTATGAAAATTTCATTAAATAAAAGTCGTCAAGCAATTTCTTTTTCTATAGCATTCATTTTGCTGCTGATGCTGTCCATTCAAGGATGGGCGATAGAGGCCTATCCAAGCAATTGGTTTGTGCAGATGAATTATAATAAAGTGCAGGTTTTACTTAGGTCAACTGAAATCAATTTTTCAAATGCGACTGTCAAAGTCAATTATCCTGGTGTGCAATTAAAGAAAATACATGCTTTTGAAAACAAGCATTATATCGCTTTAGATATTGACATCAGCGCTATGGCTAAACCTGGAAATGTTTCTTTTTCAATCACTACTGAGGGTAAAACTACACAAATAAATTGGCCTCTTTTACCTAGAAGAATAAACAGGGGGACTGATTTTGCACAGGGTTTGACCAGTGCTGACCTGGTGTATTTTTTAATGCCGGATAGATTTAGCAATGGAGACCCAAGTAATGATCAAGTACCAGGATTAAAAGATCAATCCTTAAATAGGGGAGAAATCTTTTTAAGACATGGAGGAGATTTGCAAGGGGTGACCAATCATTTGGACTACATGCAAAAACTTGGAGTGACTTCTTTGTGGATGACCCCTGTGGTAGAGAATGATATGCCAGATAGAACAGAACATGGCTATGCAGCGACCAATAATTATAAAACCGAATCAAGATTTGGCGGTGACAAAGCCTACTTGACATTGAGTGATAGCTTACACAAAAGAGGGATGAAATTGATCCAAGATATTGTTTATAATCATTTTGGAAGGTTTCATTTTTTAGTACAAGACGCGCCCTCCAAAGATTGGGTACATCAATGGCCTACCTATACGCAAACGCATTATAGAGAACAAGCTGTATTTGATCCTTATCATGCAGCAGCGGAAGCCAAGAGAATGATTGATGGTTGGTTTACAACAGAAATGCCAGATATCAATCATGAAAATCCGATGGTTGAAAAATATTTAACACAAAACGCAATTTGGTCTGTTGAAACATTTGGAGTAGATGCATTTAGAGTAGATACTTATAAATATTGCAATGTTGATGTGATGAATCGTTTGAACAAAGCCTTATTAGACGAGTATCCAAAAATATTTACGTTTGGGGAATGCTGGGTAGAAGGGGTGGCCTCTCAAGCCTATTATGTGGAGAATAATTTTAACCTTCCTTTTAAGAGCAATTTAAAAGCCACATCAGATTTTAGTTTATTATTTGGGGGCATTTTACCTGCATTAAATGAGCCGAATGGCTGGTCAAATGGGGTGATCAAATTATACAATACATTATCTTCTGATTTCTTGTACAAACAAGCGAATAATAATGTCATTTTCTTAGACAACCATGATATGACTAGGATCCATTCTTCTTTAGGGGAAAGTATTCCTAAAACAAAAATGGCCTATACCTGGTTGTATACCTGTCGTGGTATTCCTCAATTGTATTATGGATCTGAAATTCTTATGAAAGGTATTTCTAATCCAGATGGTTGGGTAAGACTTGATTTCCCAGGGGGTTGGGCAGGAGATACTAAAAATGCATTTACTGAAACTGGTTTAAGTGCAGATGAAAAAGATTTTTTACATCATGTGCAATCTTTAGGTGCTTATCGTAGTCAATCTACAGCACTTAAAACAGGCAAGATGATGCAATATATTCCAGTGGATGGATTGTATGTCTATTTTAGGTATGACAATAACCAAACAGTGATGTGCGTTATGAATACGGATACCAAAGCTAGAAAGGTTGAAATGTCAAACTACACAGAACGAACAGGTACATTTAAAGGGGGTAAGGATATCCTGAATGGAAATTTAATCGGAACAGCATTTTCTATCCCAGCCATGTCCATGCAGGTGATAGAATTAACTAAATAAACATGTCAAATTACGAGACGACGCATTTTGTAGATACCGAACAACCTGTTTGGAATTATTCTCTTTTTACTGAAGGAGATATCCAAGCATTTCAACAAGGCAGGCATTCAACTTTGTACCAATTGTTTGGGAACAAACAACTAGAAGTGCTTGGGGTTCAGGGAACCTATTTTAGTGTTTGGGCACCAAATGCAACGGCTGTATTTGTAAAAGGTAATTTTAATGATTGGAGTAACGAAGCACATCCATTAAAAGTAAGGTTAGAATCTTCGGGTATATGGGAAGGTTTTATTCCGCATATAGGACAAGGCGAAGTCTATAAATACCATATTCATGGTTATAGAGGAATGAAATTGGATAAAGGAGATCCCTTTGCACATTATTGGGAACGAAGACCATTGACTGCATCCATCACTTGGCCCAGTGCATATACATGGAAAGACCAACAGTGGATGGAAGATAGAAAGATCAAAAACAGAACAGATCAACCTTATTCTGTCTATGAAGTTCATTTAGCCAGTTGGATGCGTCCTGATAAAAACAATGAAGACAGTTATAATTCTTATTTACAGCTAATTGATTTATTGGTACCATATGTCAAAGAGATGGGGTTCACGCACGTAGAGTTTATGCCGGTGATGGAACATCCTTTTGATGGAAGTTGGGGGTATCAGGGGGTTGGTTTTTTTGCGCCCACTTCAAGGTTTGGCAATCCACAAGAGTTTGCCGCTTTGGTGGAAGCGTTTCATCAGGCGGGTATTGGCGTGATTCTCGATTGGGTGCCTTCGCATTTTCCATATGATAGCCATGGTTTATTTATGTTCGATGGAGCCAATACCTATGAATATGCTGATATGCGTAAAGGTTATCATCCAGATTGGAACTCCTATATTTTTAATTATAAAAGAGGAGAGGTAAAATCTTTTTTAATAAGCAGCGCTAAGTTTTGGTGTGATCAATTTCATATAGATGCCCTAAGGGTGGATGCGGTGAGTTCTATGTTAAGATTGGATTACAGCAGAGAGGAAGGTGAGTGGGAACCAAACGAATTTGGTGGTAACGGCAACATTGAAGCCATTGAATTTATTAAAGATTTAAATATCACTTTATATAGAGATTTTCCTGCAATACAAACCATCGCCGAAGAAGCTTCTGATTGGCCTGGTATTAGCCAGCCTGTGTTTATGGATGGATTAGGTTTTGGTATGAAATGGATGATGGGCTGGATGCATGACACATTGGATTATTTTAAATTAGATCCAATCATGCGTTCTGGTGCACAGGATAAATTTAGTTTTTCCATGATGTATTATTATGACGAACATTTTATGTTGCCCTTAAGTCATGACGAAGTGGTGCATGGAAAAAGTCCTATGTTGTACAAGATGCCTGGAGATGAATGGCAAAAATTTGCAAATCTTAGATTAATGTATGCCTATATGTTTACCCACCCAGGTGCTAAACTTTTATTCATGGGCAATGAATTTGCAGCGACGCAAGAATGGGATTATCAATCTGAACTACAATGGGATTTATTGCAACATGTAAGCCATGGTGGTATGAAGTATTGTGTACAACAATTAAATTATTTATATAAAGCACATCCTGCTTTATATGAGCTTCAATATGACGAGGGTGGGTTTGAATGGGTAGAAACCAATAAGCGTCAAGAAGGTGTGATTGCATTCAAACGAAAAGGGAAGGATCCTAAGGAAGAATTACTAGTTGTATTTAATATGACACCTGTGCCAAGACATCAATTTCCAATACATGTAGCAGGCAAAACGATATGGAAAGAAATATTCAACAGCGACGATAAAGCTTTTTGGGGTGTTGGGGATTTATTCAATAAGGAAGTGAAAGGCGTATCTGTAGATGGTACCAATGATTGGAAATTGTTAACGCTAGAATTGCCCGCACTTTCAGCAATTGTTTTGAAATAAATAGTACATGCATAAAAAAAGCCACTCAATTGAGTGGCTTTTTTTTGGAGTATAGTTTAGACTAGAATAAACCACCTTTTTTCAAAGTTGTTTTTCCTTCGCCAATTTTAAATCCGTTGTGGTATACTTCTACTAAGTATTCGCCTTCTACAAATTTAGAAGCTTGCTTTACATCGTAGCTAATTGGTAAAACTGCGTTCTGAACATATTGAACAGCAATTTTATTAGCATAGCCTTTTGTGCCATCTTCTCTTGTATTGATCTTGCCACCTTCTGTGAAACTTGCGCCATTAGGTGCAGTGATACAAACGTATAAATCTTGTGCTCCAGAAGGAGTGATTTTGTTCTTATCAATTTGGAAAGACAAACGAATCGTGTTAGCACGCTTCGCAGACTTAGTTACTTTCTCAGAACCATCTTCTTTTACTCTAACAGCTTGAATTGCGAATGCAGAAGCATGTAAAGTAGAACCGATATCTTGTAATCTATCTTTTTCTTTAGTGGTAGCAGTCAAGTTGGTATTCAAATTTGTATTTTCAGTGGTCAACGCTTCGTTTTTCACTGTTAATACTTTGTTCTCTTCTTGTGCTTTAGCTAAATCAGTTAATAAGCCAGCAACTTTGCCATTTAATTCTGCAATCATAGACTTAGCTTCTGCTAATTCTTTGTCTGATGCATCCTTTTTTCTTAAGATACTGCTGATATTAGACTTTAACTTTTGAATATCATTTGACTTAGCCAATAAATCACCTTGTAAAGTGGTGTTTTGTTGTGTCAAAGAATCTGCTTTTGCAGAAACTGCAATAAAGTCAGCTTGAATTGCATTCTTAGCACTATCTAAAGTGTTTACTTGAGTAGTGTAGTTGTTGATGATTTCAGTTTTTGAAGTACTGAAATAGATCCATGATCCGATAAGGGCAACAGCTAAAACGCCGATTAAAATTTTGCCTCCGTTACCTGAATTTTCGTTGCTCATATAAAAATGTGTTTATTTATTTGGCACAAGATATAAAAAAAACACGATTCCTGTATATCTTTGGGGATGCCTATTTCCAAAATTTTATCGAATTGGAAAAATAACGTCTTCGATGCAGTCTATTGGCTCGAAGGGGAAGAATCCTTCTATATAGATCAATTGGTACATTATGCCGAGCATCAATTGTTGCCAGAAGCAGAAAGGGCATTCAATCTCACCCAATTTTACGGTAAAGATGCGGATTGGGCAGAAGTAGTGAACGCTTGTAAGCGCTATCCAGTATTTGCAGAAAAACAAGTGGTTATTCTTAAAGAGGCCCAGCACATGAATGCTTTGGATAAGCTTGCAGGGTATATTGAAAATCCACTTGCCTCTACTATTTTAATTGTAGCGCATAAAGATAAAAATGTAGATGGTCGTTCTGCATTGGCCAAATTATTAAAGACCAAGGCGGTGGTGGTGAGTACCAAAAAAATGTACGATAATAAACTGCCAGAATGGGTCAATCAATGGGTTGCAGATAATGGGTATCAAATCACCCCCAAGGCGGTTCAGATAATTGTTGACCATATTGGCAATGATTTAAGCAGGATCAAAAATGAATTAGAAAAGTTAATGGTGAATTTGGGGGATCGAAAAAAAATCACCGAAGATGATATTGAAAAATATATTGGTATTAGTAAGGAGTTTAATGCATTTGAATTTCAAGATGCCATTGCGCATAAAAAATTCTCAAGGGCGATCCAAATGATTCAATATTTCGAATCCAATCATAAAGCGGCACCTATCCAATTAATCTTACCAACCTTATATGGTTTTTTTAGTAAACTATATGCTGTATATGGCTTAGGGACGAGTGATGAAAAAAGAATCATGTCGGAAGTGGGCTTGAATTTCTTTTCTATTAAAACAACGATGG
>JBILQZ010000085.1:0-7374 GCA_044372935.1 Sediminibacterium sp.
GTTTGGCTCAAGCAGTAAAAAAATTAATTTTTGTAAGTTCTGTTGCAGCGCTCGGAAGAATAAGAGAAAACGAAGCCATCAATGAATCAATGCATTGGACACCGGCAACTAGTAATAGTGTATATGGCCAATCAAAATATTTAGCAGAGTTAGAAGTGTGGAGAGCAATGGAAGAAGGATTGCCGATGGCGATTGTAAATCCGGTAATTATTTTAGGTGCTGGAGATTGGAACAATGGCTCTTCGGGTATTTTTAAATCTGCCTACAATGAATTTCCTTGGTATACCGGCGGCATGAGTGGTTTTGTAGATGTATTAGATGTGGTGGATGCAATGCAAATTTTAATGGAGAGCAATATAACTGGACAACGCTATGTGTTAAGTGCCGAAAACCTACCTTATAGAACCATTTTTAATACGATTGCGGCTGCTTTTAATAAACGACCACCTTCAAAAAAGGTGACGCCACTCTTGGCAAATATTGTTTGGAGATTGGAAGCGATCAAAGGAATGATCACGGGTAAAGCACCTTTATTAACTAAAGAAACGGCTGCAACGGCTCAAGCTACCGTTAGATTTGACAATCAAAAGTTTTTGAATGCGTTTCCAGCCTTTCAATATCGAAAAATAGAAGACACGATCAACAGGGTAGCGAATGAATTAAAGACGATCCATCAATTGCCTTAGTCTTCCATCATTTTTTTCCAAAGCGCTGGGATTCTTTTGATCCAAACAAATTCTCTACGCTTTATACTAGCATCTTCCGCAGGGAAGCCCATATAAACCTTATTGCCATCTAGTGTATTAGTTACACCTGATTGACCTAGTACCACGGCATTTTCTCCAATGGTTAAAGTCTTACTTACACCCACCTGACCCCAAAGTGTTACGCCTGCCTTAATTTTTACACCACCCGCCACACCTACCTGTGCTGCAATTAAGCAATTGGCTTCTAATTGGGTGTCATGACCAATATGTACCATATTGTCTAGCTTTGAGCCCATCCCAATAATGGTATCCCCGCTCACACCTCTGTCAATAGTACAACCAGCGCCTATTTCTGCTTTATCTTCGATAATGACACGTCCACAACTTGGCATTTTAACATACCAAGCAGGTCTATTTTTTTTAGTGTTATAATAAAAAGCATCCGATCCTATCACTGTATTCGCTTGTATCACTACATCGTCTCCAATAATGGTGTCTGCTAAAACAGTAACCCCTGGATGAAGGATGCAACGGTCCCCAATTTGCACATTTGCACCAATAAAAACATGGGGCATGATGACTGTATTTGCACCCACTTTTAAGTCAGAACTAATTGATTCTGTGCTTATTTTAAATGGTTTAAAGTGGTGAATGATTTTTGAATAAGCATCAAATGGGGCCTCGCAATACAATAAAGTTTTACCCGCGGGAGCTTCCACTTCTTTACTATTAATTAGGATACAAGTAGCGGCACTATGTAGACATGCAGCATAATATTTTGGATGGTCAACAAAGACGATATCGCCATTTTCTACCTGATGAATTTCGTTGATTCCAGTGATAAAATTTTGCTCGTTACCAATGATGGTTGCATTTGTAAATTCAGATAACCATTGTACCGAAACGGGTGCGGGAAGCTTCATATGCGTGATTTTGGGCTAAATCAAAGGTAATGCGCCTTTTTTATAAAAAATATTTTTAGCCAAAATACTTCACTTTTGAAGCACCTAATTCATCCCAAAAATCACCTGAGTTGAAATATATTTTTTTATAGATTAAAAAATATGAGTGCATGAAACCCTTTGTTTATAAGTGTTTCAAAGAAGTGTGATTTTTAATAATGAAAATAAAATCATTTTTGTAGACGTCATTTATTTATTTTTTGAGCAAAAAAAAGAGCTGCCAAAAAGTTCATTTGTGGATAACCCAGAAAAATTTGTTTACAATTTTTTTTGAATTCGAATAAAGTATATTTAATATTGTGATGGGAATTCAATTCCCGTACTTACTAACCCATCTATATACGAGGTCCCACAACAGTGGGACTTTGTTTTTTCAGCCGCTCAAACAAGTACAATTGCATGGACTATTTTTTAATTTACAAACCATTTCAAGTGCTCTCGCAATTCACTTCTACCGAGGGCAAGTTGTGCTTGAAAGACATCTTACATGTGCCAACAGACGTGTATCCGGTGGGTCGATTAGATTATGATAGTGAAGGTTTGTTGTTACTAACGAATGACAAAAGCATCAATCAACAATTATTACATCCACAATATGCACATCAAAGAACCTATTGGGTGCAAGTAGATGGCGCAATCACCACGGAAGCATTGGCGCAATTAACAAAGGGTGTTACCATTAATGTAGAGGGACAATCTTACAAAACAAAAGCGGCGATCTTGGAATTATTGCCCGATACATTACAAGTACCCGATCGTAATCCACCCATTCGATTCAGAAAAAGCATTCCTACCAGTTGGGTTTCCATTCAAGTAACAGAAGGCAAGAATAGACAAGTGCGTAAAATGTTTGCGCAGGTGGGTTTTCCAGTATTACGATTAATTAGGGCAAAACTGGGAGCTTATTCCATTCAAGGAATGCAACCCGGGGATTGTCTTTCCTTAACCGCTGCGGAAGTTCAGCAAGGCTTCTTTCGCTAATTGACTGCTAAGTTTTACTTTTGCAGTAATCCAAACAAAAATCAATCGATTATAATGAGTCATTTATCAGAGCAGGAGATTATTAGAAGAGAAAAACTACAAGCTTTAGAAGCAGCAGGGATTGACCCCTATCCTGCCCCATTGTACCCCGTAACACATTTATCACAGGATATCAAGGGTAACTATAGAGAAGAAACAAAGGAGCAATTTGCAGCTGTATGTGTGGCTGGGCGTATAATGAGTGTAAACGATAAGGGCAAAGTGTTGTTTGTAAAGATCCAAGACGACCAAGGTATTTTTCAGTTATATATAAAGAGAGACGAGATCTGTCCAGACGAAGACAAAACTTATTGGGATGTCATTACTAAGAACGGATTAGATTTAGGAGATATTATTGGTGCAACAGGTTATGTATTTACCACTAAAACGGGTGAAACTTCTTTGCATGCGTCTACTTTAACTTTATTGGCGAAGTCTTTAAAACCATTGCCTGTGGTAAAAAGAGACGAGTCTGGTCAAGTATTTGATGCAGTAACCGATCCAGAGTTTAGATATCGTCAGCGTTATGCAGATTTGATTATCAATCCAGAAGTGAAAGATACTTTTACCAAGCGTACTATATTAATGAATACGATTCGTCAGTTCTTAAACGATCGTGGTGCATTGGAAGTAGATACACCAGTTTTACAAGCCATCCCTGGTGGTGCAGCCGCTAGGCCTTTTGTGACGCATCATAATGCATTGGATGTGCCTTTTTATTTACGTATTGCCAACGAATTGTATTTAAAGCGTTTGATTGTAGGTGGATTTGATTGGGTGTATGAGTTTAGCAGAAACTTCCGTAACGAAGGCATGGACCGTACGCACAATCCAGAGTTTACTGTATTAGAATGGTATACTGCTTACAAGGATTATTTCTGGATGATGGAAATCACCGAGCAGTTATTTGAAAAGATCGCTTTGACCTTACATGGCACGACCGAATTAAAAGTGGGCGAAAAGACAATCAATTTCAAAGCACCATTCAAGCGTATCAGCATCTTAGACGCGATCAAAGAAAATACAGGCATTGATATCAGCGGCATAGACGAAGCTGGATTAAGGGAGGTATGTAAGCAATTAAAGATAGACGTGCCACCAACTATTGGAAAAGGCAAGTTGATAGATGAATTATTTGGCGCTACTTCTGAACATACTTATATCCAACCTACTTTTATCATTGACTATCCGGTAGAAATGAGTCCATTGACCAAGAAGCATAGAACTAAAGAGGGTTTGGTAGAGCGTTTTGAATTGATGGTGAATGGAAAAGAATTAGCCAACGCTTATTCTGAGTTAAACGATCCATTAGAGCAACGCAAGCGTTTCGAAGATCAATTGGCATTGATGGAAAGAGGAGATGACGAAGCGATGTTTATTGACCATGATTTCTTAAGAGCTTTGGAATATGGTATGCCACCTACCTCTGGTATTGGTATCGGTATTGATCGTTTGTGTATGATGATGTTGAATCAACCTTCTATACAAGATGTGTTGTTCTTCCCGCAGATGCGCCCAGAATCTAATCAGGATTAATCCATAGGTATAAATATAAAAAGGGCCACTCAATCGAGTGGCCCTTTTTTGTTACGCTTCTTTTATTAACTAATTAATCTCTATACGCTCAAGGCACTCGTTTATGGGGTGCCTTGAAAAAATCATTAGAGGTAATTATAGAGATTAATTATTTTTTATAATTAATCTCTATAATTTAGTGCAGGTTTGATATCACCTAATAATGCTTTGTATTTATAGTCACCGATTGTTTTATTAAATTCTTCGGTTGCTTTTTTAATGAACTCAGGATTGCTCATTAAGTCAATAGCAGTTAAAGCCATTGTCTTACTTGCCACTAACATACCTTTAGTGCCAATCTCTGTACCACCAGAAGATACTGCTTGCCAGCTATGTGCAGGCGTACCAGGTACCCAAGTAGCAGCTCTAAGTCCAACAGTTGGTTTTGCATAACTCACATCACCTACATCGGTTGAACCGCGGCCACCTTCGTCTACATAACTAATTGGTTTAATCATTCCAGCCGTTTCGATACCAGGAATCGTGCCTAAAAAGCTTGGTTGCATTTTTTTAGCATACGCTTTTTCTTCCTCTGTATAAGTTACACCGCCTACTCTTTCTAAATTCGTTTGCATGAGTTCGGCTAATGTTCTGTTAATTAATAAATCGTGTGTGCCACCAATGATATCATATTTCATAGTAGTGCCTGTTCCTAAAGCAGCACCTTCAGCAGCTTTCATCACTCTATCAAAAATTTCTACCACATCTTTTCTTTTTGGATGACGTACGTAATAATACACTTCTGCAAAATCAGGCACTACATTCGGCGCTTTACCACCACTCGTGATGACATAGTGAATTCTTGTCTCTTGCGGAATATGTTCACGCATCATGTTCACCATATTGTTCATAGCTTCTACTGCATCTAAAGAAGACCTTCCTTGTTCAGGCGCTCCAGCAGCATGTGCAGAAATACCATAGAATTTAAATTTAGCAGATTTATTAGCTAAAGCACTTGTTGTGGTTACCGCGTTTGCATCATCAGGATGCCAATGGATTACTGCATCTAAGTCATTTAATAAACCAGCGCGTACTAAAAACACTTTACCACTTCCGCCTTCTTCTGCAGGCGTACCATAAACTTTGATCGTTCCTTTTAGTTTACCCGCAGCAATTAAATCTTTGATAGCGATCCCTGCAGAAACACTAGCTGTTCCAAATAAATGGTGTCCACAACCATGACCTGCATTGCGGCCTTGTATTGGTGCTTTTTCTGTTAAGCCTGCAGTTTGAGATAAACCAGGCAATGCATCGTACTCGGCTAAAATTCCTATAGAAGGACTGCCCGAACCATAAGTTGCCACAAATGCAGTAGGGATACCTGCTACACCTGTTTCAACGGTGAAGCCAGCGTCTCTTAAATGTTGAATATGCAATGCAGCACTCTTTACTTCTTTATAACCTACTTCTGCAAAATCCCAGATCTGCAAAGCTGTTTTTTTATCTGCATCATAAGCGGTGTTCAATGCGTTTAATGCAGCTTCTTTGTTTGCATTGATCTGTGCGGTTGCCGGATCTACCTTCGCTTTTTTCTGAGCCCATGCACCAAATGATAATAGCATCATGGCTCCAAGGAAAAGTTTTTTCATTGTGTTGATTTTAAAAAATTATAAAAATAAGTCAGTATATAAATGTCCACCTGGCACTACCGAATAATGCGCAAGGTCTGTTACGCCTTCTGCTGCAAGCACTGCCTCGTCAATAAATGTTTGACCCGTATACAGGAGTGGCTTTTTACTTACAATGGCATAAGCAGCGTCAGCAAGAATTGCAGGGGTGCGGCTCATATTGGCAAGCGCTTCACCGCCTAATAAATTTCTTACGGCTGCGGTATCAATGGTCGTGCGCGGCCATAAAGCATTTACAGAAATTTGATCTTCTTTAAATTCTTCTGCCCAACCAAGGGTCATCATGCTCATATTGTATTTTGTAATCGTATATGCCACATGTGGTCCTAACCATTTTGGTGCCAAGTTAATTGGAGGCGATAAGGTTAAAATATGTGCATGGGTAGATTTTTTTAAATAAGGCAATGCATGTTGTACGACTAAAAAAGTACCACGCACATTGATGCTTTGCATTAAATCAAATCTTTTACTTGGGGTATGTTCCGTATCCGTTAATTGAATCGCAGAAGCGTTATTGATTAATATATCAATGCCACCAAATTTTTCAACTGTTTGTTGGATGGCGTTGACAATCTGTGCTTCGTCTCTAATATCTACTTGCACTGCTAAAGCGCTCACACCTAAGGCTTCTACTTCTGCAGCGGCAGAATAAATAGTACCACCTAAGCGCGGATCTTCCTCTACGGACTTCGCCGCAATCACAATGTTGGCGCCAGCTGCAGCTAATTTAAGTGCAATGGCTTTGCCAATCCCCCTGCTACCCCCAGTAATGAAAACTGTTTTTCCGAGAAGTGTTTTGTCAGACATTTTATTTGAGTTTATTGAAATGTGGTATAAATTATTTTGAAATAAATGCTTGAATTAAGGAAGCGGTTTCAGCGCAAGCTTGTTCTAAAATTTCGTTTTTTACAACTGCGTCAAATTGATCACTAAAACTAATTTCATATGCCGCTTTATCTAAACGCATTTGCATTTTTTCTGGTGTTTCTGTATTTCTGCTTTCTAATCTTTCTTTTAATACTTCAATAGATGGAGGTAATATAAAAATTGATAATGCCTGTGTGCCTAGCTGTGCCTGAATTGCAATCGCGCCTTTTACATCAATGTCTAAGACAGGTGTTTTGCCCTGTGCCCAAATACGATCTAATTCAGCTTTTAAAGTACCATAATATAATCCTTCATACACCATCTCGTGTTCTAAAAAATCATCCTGCGCAATATGTGCTTTAAATGCTTCTGAACTTATAAAATGATAGTCCACTCCATCTTGCTCTGCACCTCTAGGCGCCCTTGTTGTGGCAGAAACAGAGAAAGCCAATTGAGGATAATGACCCAACAAAAATCGAGTGATAGATGTTTTACCGGCACCTGATGGTGCAGTGAGAATGATGACTTTTTTTTGCATAACGGACATGGGTCTAAATTAAGCAAATAGGTTGTATATTTAAAGGACCAAAATGGAATAATATGCAAAAACAATTT
>JBILQZ010000008.1:0-25971 GCA_044372935.1 Sediminibacterium sp.
TAATTTTAAAAGACAAAGGTGTTTATTATTATAAAATTAAATACCCTAATAATTGTTTTTACAACACGGATAGCTTAGTCTTAAACACTACATTAACATTACCCAATACCCCTTCGATTGCAAGAGATGCTGAAAATAATTTAGTCTCCTCGCATAGTGGGGATAATATATGGTACAAGGATGGTGTATTGATAAAGCCGACTGCTGCAAAAATAAAACCAGATTCGGCGGGTAGTTATACCGTAAGGGCTAGTGCATTAGGGTGCCAAAGTAGCTTAAGTGCTAGTTACTATTACCTGATAACAGATATCATCAATTTGAGTTCGAAAGAGTATATCAAATTAGGCCCCAATCCATTTTCAAATCAACTGTATTTAGATTTTATAATTACCGGAAATCTAAGAATGAACCTAGATGTTATTGAAATAACATCTGGTAATAGGGTGGCCAGCCTACTGGGGGTAGTCGCTGGTTCACCTTTATTTTTAGGGCACTTAAAGCCGGGCATGTACATCCTTAAAATCAGCACTCCTGATTTAAAAATTAATAAACAATTTAAAATTGTAAAATTGTAGAATCGCCGGGCCATTTCCATGGATTTATATTTTCTGCAAGCCTATAAATTTGTATCTTGCAAGTATAAATCTCAACTACTATGGAGCCAAAGTACAAACGCGTCTTGTTAAAGTTATCTGGAGAAGCCTTATTAGGAAACGAAAGAAATGGTGATCCATTCAATCCAAAAATCATTGAACAATATGCGAACGAGATCAAGCAATTGGTTGACTTGGGCATAGAAGTAGCGATTGTGATTGGCGGGGGTAATATTTATAGAGGGATGAACGAGGCGGATAGTGGTATCGAAAGAGCTCATGGAGATTATATGGGTATGTTGGCAACCATGATCAATGCAATGGCCATTCAAGCCATGCTCGAAAAAATTGGAGTCTACACAAGATTGCAATCTGCTATCAATATGGAGCAGGTAGCTGAGCCTTATATCAGAAGAAAAGCATTAAGACATTTAGAAAAAGGACGTGTGGTGATCTTTGGAGCAGGCACAGGTAATCCATATTTCACCACAGATACTGCGGGCTCTTTAAGAGCCATCGAAATGAAAGCGGATGTGATTTTAAAGGGCACTAGAGTGGATGGTGTATATGATGCAGACCCAGAGAAAAATCCATCTGCAAAAAAATTCGAGACCATCAGTTTCCAAGAATGTATTGCTAAGAACTTGAAAGTAATGGATATGACTGCTTTCACATTATGTATGGAGAATAAATTACCAATCATTGTATTTGATATGAATCAACCTGGCAATCTAATGAAGATTGTACAAGGGGATCCTGTTGGAACCCTGGTTCAATAAGCTTTAAGCAATTTCTGATTCACCGTTGATGTAAAAATGACTCATAAATCCTTCATTTTAACGAAGCTGGATTAAATTTATAGTATGCAAAAAAATAGTTTCATCCTTTTATTATTGGCCCTTGCGTTTTCACAAGAAAAATTAGCAGCCCAAAATAACTTGAGTTTAAAAGAAGCGGTTACGATAGCGATTCAAAATAGTTACGATATAAAGTTAGTCGAGAACAATTTAACGATTGCAAAAAACAACAATAACTATGGTGTAGCCGGTGGCTTGCCGACTGTAACTGCTACGGGTACTAATAACAATACCCTTACTACAATCAATCAAACTTTTCCAGACCCCTCAAGAAATACAACGCGTAACGGGGTGGATGGAACCACTTTAAATGGTGGCCTTACAGCTACAATGATTTTGTTCAATGGCTACAGGGTTGCTGCTACCAAAGAACGTTTAGCGAGTATCGAAAAACAATCTGCCGCAGCATTACAAACTCAAATGTTGAATACAAGTTCAACGGTAATGCAACAATACTATAATGTAATTCGTCAAGCTGCCTTTTTAAAGACCATTGAAAAGTCAATTGAGGCATCAGAAGAGCGTGTGGCAATTGTTAAGACAAGACAAGAAGTAGGTGTAGCAAATCAAGCAGATTTATTACAATCTAATTTAGATTTAAACGCACTCTTACAGGCAAAACAAAACCAGTTAGTGGTATTGGCGCAAGTAAAAGCAGATTTATACAATAGCATGGTCTTGCCTGCAAATTCGAATTATACTTTTACAGACAGCATTCAGGTAGATGATAAATTAGCTTTATTAGATATTGAATCTAAAATGAAAGACCATCCATTGTTGCAATCTGCACAGCAATTGATCAATGTGAATCAATTTTTAGAAAAAGAAACCAAGGCATTGACCTACCCAACTTTAAGAGCAAACACTGGATACAATTACAATAGCAATAAGTCTGCAGCAGGTTTTATCTTGTTAAACGAAAGCTATGGTCCATTTTTAGGTTTCAACTTAAGTATTCCTATTTATGCAGGAAGCGCTAGTAAACGTGCCGTTAAAAATGCACAAATCAATACAGTAAGTGCGAAACTACAGTATGATAATACAGCACAGGATTTAGGAACAGAATTATTCAAGACCTATCAAAATTACCAAAACAGTATTAAGCAAACACCTATTGAAGTACAGAACTATGAAATGTCTGAAGCTTTATTAGCCTTAGTGATGGAGAAATTTAAACTAGGACAGGCCACTGTTGTTGACGTAAAACAAGCGCAACAAAGTTTTGAAAATGCTGGTTTTAGATTAACAAGTTTAAGGTTCAGTGCAAAAATTGCAGAGATCGAATTGAAGCGTTTATCTAATCAATTGAATTTTTAAAGAATTATATAATTAATAAAAAAGGGCGCATCGATGATGCGCCCTTTTTTATTTCTATCAACAGTTTATTTCCAGCCGTCACCGTCCAATATATTTCCGATACCTCCAAGAAGGCTACCTTCTTCTTTACGCTTGTACGTGCCATATGCTAGGATACGACCTGCTAAACGACTGATAGGTAAGGTTTGTATCCATACTTTACCTGGTCCAGTTAGGGTAGCAAAGAACAAACCTTCACCACCAAACAAGGTATTTTTAATACCTCCTACAAACTGAATATCATAATTCACATTAGAAGTGAATCCAACAATACAACCAGTATCTACTTTTAATATTTCGCCTGGTTGTAAATCTTTTTCAATCACATGACCACATGCGTGTAAGAAAGCTATTCCATCACCTTCTAATTTTTCCATGATAAAACCTTCCCCACCAAAAAGACCTGTTCCTAATTTTCTTTGAAATTCGATACCAATGCTTACGCCCTTCGCAGCACATAAGAAAGCGTCTTTCTGACAAATAACTTTGCCCCCCAAGTTCGGTAAGAACATAGGAATAATTTTTCCAGGATAAGGAGAAGCAAAACTCACTTTTTTCTTTCCAGCTTGCATATTGGTATAGGCTGTCATAAACAAGCTCTCGCCAACTAAGGCACGCTTACCTGCTTGAAATAATTTATTTAATATGCTGCTATTTTGTTGGGTGCCGTCTCCAAAAATGGTTTCCATTTGAATACCATCTTCCATCATCATAAATGCACCTGGCTCTGCAATAGCGGTTTCTTGAGGATCTAATTCTACCGCAACGTATTGCATTTCTTCGCCAAAAATTTGATAGTCTATTTCGTGTGCTGACATAAAGTTGTTTTTAATAGTTAAAACCATGAACCATTGAATATGTTATCGCCGTTGGCGTTATTTTTAGCTGCTCTTCTTTTTACTTGTTTGTTGTGAATCCAAGTACTAATCACCATCAATGGAATGAAGATGAAAGTCAATGGAGGAATACCCAACATGCTAATCCACTTGCCACCAAATTGACGACGCATTGGACGACGTAATCTTTCTGCAATTAGATACATAGCAGGTACAATAAATAAAGTCATAAAGAAGGCGAAAGCCAATCCAAAAATAATGGTCCAGCTCAATGGCTTCCAGAAGGCTACGTTATCCCCTCCAAAGAAGATATGTGGATTCAGTTCGCTGAACAAAGTCACGAAGTTGATATTGAAACCAACTGCAATTGGAATGAAACCAAGTATCGCTGCAAGTGCTGTTAACAATACAGGAATAATTCTTGTCTTACCTGCTTGAATCACCGCTTCTCTTGTTTTATAACCACGACTTCTTAATTCATCTGCAAACTCAATTACTAGGATACCATTTTTAACAACGATACCCGCTAATCCAACAATACCTAAACCTGTCATGATTCCAGATACTTTCATACCTGTTAAAGCAAAGCCTAATAATACCCCAATGATACTAAATAGAATCTCTGTTAAGATTATCACCGACTTAGAGATAGAATTAAACTGTAATACTAAAGTGAATAAGATCAACATCAAAGCAATGATCAATGCCTTTCCTAAGAAAGCGACCGTTTCTAATTGTTGCTCGTTCTCACCTGTTTGCTGCACCGTCACGCCATCGGCAATGCCTTTGTAGTTTTCGATGTATTGTGCAATCACCGCGTTTACAGCAGTAGGATTATAGCCTTCATTCATTAATACGTTAGAGCGCAATTGAATTTGTCTTTTTTGATTCTTTCTTTTTACACTACCTAAAGTACTTGTAGGTTCTACTTTCACTAAGGAACTGATGGGGATGTTTTTAACCATACCACCTGCTGCCATATCACGGAAGGATAAACGCATATTTAATAAGTCTACTAAATTTTTACGTTGCATCTCTTCGTTACGTAATTGTATTTTATACTCGTCCTTACCGTCTTTGATTTTAGAAATTTCTTTACCAAACAAAGCAGTACGAATTTGCATCCCTACTTGTGCAGAAGATACACCTTCGATCAAAGCGCGCTCTCTGTCAATCGTTAAGGTTAATTCAGGATTTTGTAAATCCACATCCATCTTTAATTCTTCGATACCAGGAATCTGTGCTGCATCTAAATAGTTCTTTAATCCAACCGCCGTTTTGATTAAGTTATCAAAGTCGTCGCCTTGAATTTCAATATTTACTGGCGGCTCTGTTGGCGGACCACTCGATTCTTGTGTTACTGTAATTTCTGCACCCGGAATCCCTTTCATCTCTTTACGCACTGCTTCCAAATAAGGCATGGTAGAGACACCGTCTCTTTTTTCGTATTCCACAAAGTTCACTTGAATACGACCTAATTCAGATCTTGTGCTTCTGTCTCCTGTCATTGGATCACCTGCACCTACGGCAATATTAGAAATCACAGATTCAACTACTGGATTCTTTTTACCCTTGTCTGTACCTAATACTTTATTCACTCGAGCTTCTAATACTTTAGTGATAGAGTCGGTATGTTTTACCTCGGTACCTACAGGTAATTTAAGGTAGACATACACTTGGTTTGGATCTGCTTGAGGGAAGAATTCAATGCCCGTTCTGCCTGTACCCACACTAATACCAAATAAAATAAAAGAGAACACCAATAAACCGAATGTGGCAAACAATAATTTAACAGGTCTCCATCCAGTCAATGACCTTCTTAAAACGCGCTCGTATAAATCCATCATATTCGGCAAGGTATGTTCTTGGAAATGCTTGATGGCATTCGCGATAAAATACTTATTCGCAACCACCAATAACATAAAGAAGATGATCAGGTTGCCTAAGAAAGTAGCCCCCATGATATCTAATACCAATCCAAAACCAATTGGAATCCAAAAAGATTTCTTTTTAAAGATGGCTGATTTTGGTTCATTGCTATCATGCTCCTCGTGGTTCATAAAGTCTACCGCAAAAACAGGGTTCATGATAAAGGCAACTACCAAAGAGGCTGCCAAGGTAAAGATCAACATGGCAGGTAAGTACACCATGAATTTACCAATGATACCAGGCCAAAACAATAATGGGAAAAACGGCGCCAAAGTAGTGACAGTTCCTGCTAATACAGGAATGAACACTTCACCTGCGGCCATCTTAGCCGAAGTAGTTGCGGTTAACTTCCCTTTGCCTTGTACAAAAATTCGGTGTGTATTTTCAATTACTACAATCGCATCATCTACTATAATGCCCAATCCAAATAGCAAGGCAAATAATACCATGAAGTTCAAAGTAATATTGGTGCCAATTAATATATTACCTGCTGGTAAAAATACAAAGGCTACAAACATACTCAATGGCACAGATAAGGCCACAAAGAAGGCGTTGGTTACACCCATAAAGAACATCAATACAATCAATACTAAAACGAATCCAATCACAATAGAGTTCACTAATTCTGTGAACGAAGACCTTGTTTTGATACTTTGATCACCAGTGATCACGGTATTTAAATCCTTAGGTAAGCTGGTTAATTTTGCCTCGTCTACAATTTTTTTAACTGCATCAGAAGTCTCAATTAAGTTCTCACCACTACGTTTGATGATATTTAAAGTCAATACATTTTTTCCGTCTAAACGCGCAAAGCTTTCGTTTTTCTTAACGGTATCAACAATGGTTGCTACATCTTTTAAGTAGATCGGCGCACCACTTGTATTACGAACAATAATATTAGCAATGTCATTTGCATTTTTAAGTTGACCTTTCAACTGAAGGTTACGTTGCATATTGCCCACTTCTAAAAGACCACCAGACAAGTCTAGGTTTTCTCTTTGAATCGCATAGGTAATGTCATCGAAAGTGATGCCAGAACTTTGCATTCTAAAATTGTCTACATTAATTTGAAATTCGCGTTCAGGTGCACCCACTAAATCCACACGATTTACCTGTGTGATGTTCTCTAGTTTATCTTTCAAATCATCTGCATATTTTTTTAATTGCACCGAGCTGTAATTACCACTGATGTTCACATACATGATGGGTTGCTCACTAAAATTCACTTCAATTACACGAGGCTCTTGCGTTAAGTCATTCGGCAAATCACCTTTGGCTTTATCTACCGCATCTTTTACTTTTTGTAAAGCGATGTCTGGTTTTACGCTGGTATTAAATTCCACCGTAATCGCAGAAAAGTCTTGTTGAGAAACAGAAGTGAACTTATTTATTTTAACGCCCGTAATCGCCTTGATTTGTTTTTCAATAGGTCGAGTAACTAGATTTTCGATATCCTTTGGAGAGTTACCTACATAGATGGTTTGAACATACATGGTAGGGATCACGATCTCTGGAAATTGTTCCTTAGGTAAGGTTAAAAATTGGTAGATACCGCCCAAGCTAATAAACAACATCACCAAATAGATGGATGTTTTGTTGGTGATACTCCAAGAGGTAGGTTTAAACTCTTTAAACTTTTCTTTTATATTGTTAAGTGTCGACATATGGATCGATTGTGCTTTTATAAATTATTGAATGGTTTTTGTGATCAACTGACCATCGTAGATAGACTGAAAGCCTTCTGTGATCAAGATCTCGCCAGCAGCTAAACCGCTTAACACTTCGATATTGTTACCATAGAATTCGCCCGTTGTCACCACTTTCTTGCGTGCAATTAATTTGCCTGCTTCAGTTACTGCTACATATACAAATTTTCCTTTCTCATCGTTTTGTAACAAGTTTACCGGGATGCTGATTGCATTTTTCTTTTCGTAATCTTTTATTTTAACCTGCGCTAATAAGTTGGGTCTAAAGTTATTGTCCACTGGTAATTTAGATTCAATAAAGAAGCTTCTACTTAATGGATTAATTACATTGCCTAAAACAGAGATCTTGTTGCTGATTGTCTTTTGAATATCAGGGAAGGTTAAAGTTAATTCTGTACCTACTTTCACTTTACCAGCATAGTTTTCTGGTACTTCTGCTGTTAATTTAAGTTTCGTAGTATTCACTATTTTAATTTGACCAGGGCCCATGAATAACTCACCTACTTTTACATTTACTTCTTCTGCCACACCATCTACATCGCTATAGATGCTTGTATAAGCCAATTGATCACGCACCATGCCTAATTGCTCAGAAGCAGCTTTTAATTGACTAGCCAAAGCGTCTGCATTTGTTTTAGCAGTCATCAACTGAATTTCGCTACCAATGTTTTGCTCCCAAAGGTTCTTTTGTTTTTCGTATACAGACTTGGCTAAAGCAGCTTGAGATTTTAAAGTCTCAATGTTTTGAGCTGCAGCCGCTGCGCTTTGCTTAATTAAACTGTTGTCTAATTGTAAGATCAATTGACCTTTTTTAACTCTATCTCCTCTTTTGATATAAATCGCTCTTACTTGTCCACCACCTGCGCGAGGCGTGATATAAGAAACACTTTCAGACTCTACTTTACCTTGTAGTTCAATATAGTGTGTGAAGGTTTCTGTTTGAATGGTGTCAGTTGCTACTAAGATTGCTTTCGCTGCTGCTGCACCACCCGCTTTTTCTAATTCTTTCTCTAATGCTACAATTTGTGCATTTAAGTCTAATGCTTGTTTTTTCAAGCCAGCTAATGATTTTTGTTTGCCTTCGATGCTATTGTCTCCGCCACCGCATGCAGTTGCTAAAACAAGTAAGCTAAGGGTTAAAAATGTTACTATTGATTTCATTGTATCTATTTTAAAGGATTGTTGTTATGTTTAATATTGGAGTATTATAATTTACCGCTTGCTTTTAGTAAGTCTACTTTAGCAATCAAAGCAGCATATAAGGCGTTCATAAAATTATTTTGAGCACTTACTAAGTCAGCCTGTGCTGCAGAAATTTCGGTATTAGATCCTGTACCTGCTTCAAATTTCTTTTTGGTTTGACTGTATACGTTTTCTGCTAATTGCATATTCTTTTTCTGAAACTCAACCGTAGCAACAGAAGACATATAGTTCAACTTCGCTTGACTTAATTCGTTGTCAATATTGTTCTTAAGGGCAGATAGTTGATTTTCTACTTGTTGCAATTCAATTTTAGCCTTTTTAATTTTAGCGGTAGTTGATCCTCCGTTAAACAAAGGAAGGTTGATGTTTAAACCAATCAAAGCAGTCTCAAACCAGTTACCGTTCTTGTCAAAAAAGTCAAACTTAGTTCTTTGCGCATTTTTTGTATAGGCACCATTCATGGTGATAGTAGGTAAAAAGCTCAATTGATAACGCTTGATATTAAACTCGCTTAATTTTTTAACAGAAGATAAATATTGAAAATCTTTTCGGATGCCATATTGAAAATCATTTTCATACAATACATCTGTGCTTAAGCTCGCCTCGTTAATCACATCTGTTAACACTAAGCTGTCTTTAACAGGCATACCCATTAACATTTTCAAGCCCATATAACCAATCGTTACACTGTTGTTGGCTTTTAATTTTTCGGTTTGCAAGTTGTTCAACTGCACGTTTACTTTATCAACGTCTAATTTTTCAGCAAAGCCATTCTTATACATTAAAGCAGCGTCGCTCGCAAGCTTTTGAAGGCGTAGAATGTTTGCATCTAAAATGTTTAATTGAGTTTTACTAGCAGCTAACTGATAATAAATTTTATAAATATTAGCCTTGATATTTTCTTCTGTTAAAGCAGCACTTTTTCTTTTCCAATCCAAAGAAGTAGCCCTTGCTTGTAAAGCAATGAACACCTGACCGTCAAATAAAATTTGATTAAAATTAGCACCATAATTTGCATTGAACTTGGTACCAAACTGAACAGGAATAAAAGTACCAGGAGCGCCACCAAAAATCTGTCCAGGTAATAATGAAGTAGGGATGGTTAAAAAATCTGTACCACCAACACTACTATTAATAGTAGGCAATGCAGCAGATGCAATTTCTCTGTTGGTTTGAATCTGTGCTTCAATGTCAAGTAAAGCATTTTTTACTTGCACATTGTTCTTTTGTGCATAATTCACTGCATCGGCAAGTGAAAACGCATGAACAGTAGATATCTCCTGCGCTTGTGTTGCAGTGGCGATCAGTACTGTTAGAAAGAGGATGATTTTTTTCATTGTTATATATAGATTGCTTGTTTACTTAAATTATAAATGTGTTTGTTTGTACGCTTGCATGATTTCATATCCTTTCACGGTCATTAATCCGTAGACAAAATGTTCCATCAATTGAGTGTGTACTTTAATAGGATCAAACTTGGATACTGGAAAAGCATTCAGGTTAAATGGAATAAAAATGGTTTCTAATCTGTACCTTGATACAATTTCTACATCAAGGTCCGTTCTGTAAAACCCTTGTTCCATTCCTTTGATTAAATTTTGTTTAATTAAGGAAAGGAAAAACTCGTCTTTATGATTTTTGATAATGTCAAAGGCGGCAGGAAAATACCTTTCTAGTTCCATCATACTGCCAGGATTCATGGTCTTGGTCATTTCTTTCATAGTCTCCATCACCAAAAACATTTCATGCACCGCATTGTCCGCATTGGCTTCACAATGTTGACAAAGCTGTTGGTGATTTTTTAGTTCAAAGCCTACCACCGCCTTTACCAAATCATCCTTATCCTTATAATATTGGTAAATGGTCTTTTTGCTGATGCCCAATTGGGTAGCCAAATCGTCCATCGTCACCTGTCGAATGCCCGTTTGGAACATTAAGTCCCTGGCTTTTAATAATATCCTGTCTTCCATAGCTTGATTTGAGGCCGCAAAACTATGGAAACTTTACGGGTTTTCAAAGTTTCCAAGATGAATAATTTATTAATTTGTGTTAAATGGCAAAATTGTGTGAAATTTGAGGCTAAATCAATCAAAAATGCCCAGTTTAAGGCAAAAATTAAGGAGAAAACAGATTTTGGGCTTTTTGGCTCAACTATTCTTTCAGGGGGTGGTGGTCTTGGCACCAATTGGTGTAACCGTCTGGGTAGTGGTGAGTTTGTTTAACTGGGTAGACAATTTTTTACCGAACCTGCTGAATGCCGTTTTCCCTGTTCAGTTTGCCGAAGTGAATGGACAAATTCCAAAAGTTACCGGGCTTGGATTTTTGGTAGCCATTACATTGGTCTTAATTGTTGGTTGGTTATCCTCTTTATTTTTTGTAGAAAGATTGGTTTCTGTTTTTGATAAGGTCTTGGAAAAAACACCAGGCATTAAAATTATCTATTCTTCTGTTAAAGATTTTTTAGAAGCTTTTGCAGGGAACAAGAAAAAATTTGACGAACCTGTTTTAGTGAATGTAGATGCAACAGATGTATGGAGGATAGGATTCATCACACAAAAAGACAGCGCTCATTTTGGTTTGGCAGATTTTGTAACGGTCTATGTGCCGCACTCTTATGCCATTTCTGGTATCACTTATATTGTTGCACCAACCAGAATAAAAAAATTACCAAAAGGCATTGCTGCCGCAGAAGCCATGAAGTACGTGGTTTCTGGAGGAGTGACAACGATGGATGAGAATGAATCGGAAAGCGATTCATAATGAGTGAAGAGCAAGATGCACTGCAACTTTCGATGAAAAAATTATTTTAAAAAGAACGAATGCAATTACACAATTTTAATTCTGGCCCTGCTATTTTACCTAAAGAAGTTTTAGATCAAGCTGCAGCGGCAGTGCATAATTTTAATGGCACAGGATTATCGATATTAGAAATAGGACATCGAACAGAGCATTTTGTTGCAGTGGTGGAAGAAGCAAAACAAATTGTAAAAAGATTAATGGGTCTTGGTGATGAATATGAAGTGTTGTTTTTACAAGGAGGTGCAACGATGCAGTTTATGCAAGTGCCCATGAATTTATTAGACGAAAACGGATTAGCAGCAATTTGTGATAACGGTGTTTGGGGACATAAGGCAGTGAAAGAAGCGCAGTTGTTTGGGCCGGTAAAAGTGGTATCAGATACGACCGCCGAGAAGCATACATTGATCCATAAAACCCTTGATTTACCAGAAAATACAAGCTATTTGCATATTACCACTAATAATACAGTAGAGGGAACCCAATGGCATCAATACCCACAGGTCAATGTCCCTTTAATTGGTGATATGAGCTCTGATATTTTTTGCAGGCCTACTCCTTTTCATCAGTTCGATTTAATTTATGCTGGTGCTCAAAAAAATATGGGTGCTGCAGGAGTAACCATGGTGGTGGTAAAAAAATCTATCCTAGGCAAAATAAGTCGAAAAATTCCTGCCATCTTAGATTATCAAAAACATATCGAAGCGGGTTCTTTATTAAATACGCCACCCGTGTTTTCTATCTATGTGAGTTTGTTGACATTAAGATGGATAGAAAAAGAAGGTGGATTGAAAGAGATGGAAAAAAGAAATATTGCAAAAGCGCAATTGTTATATGACACGATTGATGCATCGGAACATTTTTATTGTCCTATCGCTAAAGAAGATAGAAGTATCATGAATGCAGTTTTCTTTTTAAAAGACCAAACAAAAGAAGCTGAATTTTTAACACTTTGTAAAGAAAAAGGAATGATCGGTGTAAAAGGATATAGAACGGTGGGCGGCATACGTGTGAGTATGTACAATGCGATGCCTATGTCAAGCGTAGTAAGCTTCTGCGACTTAATGAAGTCCTTTTCATAAGCTTGAAAACGAAATAAAAAACTTTTATTTTTTCGGGAATCAGTTGAATTCAAGTCGAAGATATTCGACAAAATGAACGATATTTGTCCTCATGGCAAAAATTAGTCCCTTTGAAGCATTGCGTCCGCAGCCACAATTAGCGAAGCAAGTTGCAAGTAAACCTTACGATGTTTTAAATAGTGCAGAAGCAAAAGCAGAAGCTGTTGGAAACGCCTATTCATTTTTACATATTACTAAGAGCGAAATAGATTTACCAGAAACGGTAGACATACATAGTCAACAAGTGTATGACATTGCATTAGAGAATCTAAATGCATTCATGCAAAGAGATGTGTTGTTTAAAGAATCTAAACCTTGTTATTATATCTATCAATTAATCATGGACGGTCGTGCGCAAACAGGATTGGTTTGTGTAAGTAGTGTAGATGATTATGAAAATGGGATCATTAAAAAGCATGAGTTCACGCGTCCTGAAAAAGAACAGGATAGAATCAATCATATCAAGACGACCGGCGCACAAACGGGTAATGTCTTTTTAGCTTACCGCAATCAAGCGTCTATCGATACCTTGATCGAAAAATGGAAGACCACTAAAAATGCGGTTTATGATTTTACGGCAGATGATGGCATACAACATACTGTTTGGGCAGTAAGCGATACCGATACCATTGCGCAAATCACCCATTTATTTGAGACCGAAGTGCCTTGTACTTATATCGCAGACGGCCATCACCGCGCAGCATCAGCTGCAAAAGTGAGAATGGCTATTGGTAAAGAAAACACCAAAGCAGATTACTTCTTAACTACTTTATTTCCATCGAATCAATTGGCGATCATGGATTATAACAGGGTGGTTAAGGATTTGAATGGTCATGAGCCTGCTGCATTTTTAGCTGCCTTGGCAAATGATTTTGATGTTCAAACAGTGGATGCGGCGTATAAGCCTGCTGCATTGCATCATTTTGGACTGTATTTGAACCATCAATGGTATGCTTTAACAGCAAAGCCAGGTACTTATAATGATGCAGATCCAATTGGTGTTTTAGATGTGACCATCTTATCGAATAATATCTTAGACAAATTATTAGGCATCAAAGACCAAAGAGTAGATAAAAGAATAGATTTTGTAGGCGGTATTAGAGGCATGGAAGCACTAGAAGCGAGAGTCAACAGCGGCGAAATGGCTGCTGCTATTAGTTTGTATCCAGTAACGATCGACCAATTGTTTAATATTGCAGATGCAGGCGAAGTGATGCCACCAAAAAGCACATGGTTTGAACCAAAATTGCGAGACGGTTTGCTCACGCATTTAATTTACGAGTCCAATGATTAGTAAGAAAAATTGGAGTTGATAAAACGCTAGTTTTCTAAAAACAATATTTCCTATCTAAAACCAGTCGAAAGACTGGTTTTTTTTGTATTTTGTTGGACAAATTTGCTTGCTTTATGGAATCAAAAAGACTCTTTGATTGTATCGAACATCAGTTAAATAACTTTCCTCAAGACGTGATGTTGGCTGGAAAAGAAAACGGCGCTTGGAGAACTTATTCCACTGCCGAAGTAGCCCACACGGTAAATTCTTTAAGTGCGGGTTTATTAAGCCTTGGCTTATCTGGCAATGACTTTACACCAGAAGGTTCGGACAAGATTGCGATCATCAGTAGCAACCGTCCAGAATGGTTGATGGCAGATATGGCTACGCAACAAATTGGTGTGATATGGGTGCCCGTTTACCCAACAACCAATCCATTAGAATTGACTTTTATCTTGAATGATGCTTCTGTAAAATACATGTTTGCAAGCAACCAAGAATTGTATAATAAAGTGATGTCTATCAAGGATAAAGTGCCTTGTTTAAAAGAGGTGTATACGTTTGATAAAATTGCAGGTGCTAAACATTGGACTGAATTGTGTTTGACAGATACCGATTTGTTACAACAAGTTGATGTCATTAAAAAAACAATCCCAGTAGAACAGGTTGCTACTTTTATTTATACCTCAGGTACTACTGGTACGCCAAAGGGGGTGATGTTAACACACCACAGTGTGTATTTCAATTTACAATCTGGTAAAAAAAGTTTCCCTTTCCCTGATGCGCCAACGCAAAAGGTATTAAGCTTTTTACCATTGAATCATATTTTCGAAAAAGTGGCCTCTTATATTTATATGTATAGCGGTATGAGTATTTATTATGCCGAATCTTTGGATACTATTGGAGACAACTTAAAAGAAATTTCACCAGACGGCTTCTCTACTGTTCCAAGATTATTGGAAAAAGTATTCGAAAAAATTATGATGAAGGGGGAAGAGTTAACAGGTCTTAAGAGAAAATTATTTTTCTGGGCAGTTGCCTTAGGCGAAAAATATGACAACCTTGTAC
This sequence comes from Sediminibacterium sp., assembly GCA_044372935.1. Taxonomy (GTDB): domain Bacteria; phylum Bacteroidota; class Bacteroidia; order Chitinophagales; family Chitinophagaceae; genus Sediminibacterium. The sequence goes on from JBILQZ010000008.1 coordinate 14,739, forward strand.
CAGGTTCAGCATGGTATCAGTTTCAATTAAAGCTTGCGAATAAATTAATCTTTAGCAAGTGGAGAGAAGGCTTGGGTGGCAATGTAAAGTTCATTGTGACGGGTGGTGCTGCATGTCAAGTAAAATTATTACGCATTTTTAATGCGGCGCAAATCCCTGTCTATGAAGGTTATGGTCCAACAGAGAATAGTCCTATCATTAGTATTAATTTCAGAACACCAGGCGATACAAAATTTGGCACTGTAGGTTTACCCATTGATGGTGTTCAATTAAAACTAGAGGAAGACGGAGAGATCTGTGTTGCAGGTCCAAGTGTGATGAAGGGTTATTATAAATTACCAGAATTAACTGCAGAAACCATCATCGATGGTTGGTTGCATACAGGTGATATTGGGGTGATAGTAGATGGCAAGTATTTAAAAATTACCGACCGTAAAAAAGAATTATTCAAAACAAGTGGTGGTAAATATGTGGCACCACAGCCGATCGAAAACAAAATGAAGGAAAGTCCATTTGTGGAGCAAATTGTTTTGGTGGGTGATAATAAAAGATTTGTAAGTGCTTTGATTGTTCCAAGCTTTGCTAAATTAAAAGAATGGGCAAAACAACATGGTATTGAATACACCACCAACGAAGCGATCATACAAAACTCAATGGTACTCGCTACCTTCGATTCGATTGTGGCGGAATACAATCAATTGTTCAATCAGGTAGAGCAAGTAAAGAAGTTTACTTTATTACCAAGAGAGTTAACGATTGATAAAGGAGAGATGACGCCTAAATTGAGTGTACGTCGTAAGCAAGTCCTTGCCAATTTTGAGCATGAAATTGACGAAATGTATAAGTAATATTTTAGCTATTATACTTAGAAAGCCTCCATGTCATTATACAAGGAGGCTTTTTTATTTTATATCATAAAATACTTAAATAAAAAACTATACAAAACCAATATATTATAGATTATATAAATATACCATATATAATATTTGTATAATTTATAATATATTATAGATTAAATTCAATGAATCATACATAGATGCCCCTCCTCATCTATTGAATATCCCCCAAGAGTAACAAAATTTAGGTTTTAGATTATTAAATTATTATACATGAGAATAGTAAAAATTCTAATGGCATCAATCGTATTATTAGCGATTGCCCCAACGAATCAAACCAAAGCGCAATCAAATAGCGTAAAAAGTGAAAACCCAACAAGTAAATATGGATGGGGTATTGCAAATGGAATTTCAGTTAACAATTTTACGTACGAATCTCCCCACACTGGATTAAACTTGGGCTACACAGCGAATGGGTTTATCGACAGAACGATTGGTAAAAATTTAAAACTAAGATTAACCGTTGGCTATACACAAGCAGGTGGAACTTTAACTTCTTTTAAAGACGACACGCGCTATGGTTTTGATCCCATGTTTACTTTTAAAAATACCAAAGAGAGTAGTTATTTATTACATACAATCGATTCTTGGTTGTCTATGTTTTATGAAAAAAGAACAGACAACAATTGGTCTTACTATATTGGTGCCGGAGCAGGTATGGCGAATAAAATGGGTGAGCATGAGAAATATGAAAAAACAGGTGAATTTATTTCTGGAGTATATGGTACTGTAGAAAATAAACAATTCTCGAACCGCTTTGAAAATAATTGGTTTAATAGCAATCTTACTGCAGGCGTTCAATTGCCAACTAAAAAGTTCAATTTATTTGTGGAGGCAAGGTATATACTTGGTATTACAAGTGTAAGGCCATACTATTCCTATATTGAATTTGATGGTGTAAATACTGAAATTAGAACCAATGCATTTCAGTTGACATTGGGTGCAAGGAATATGTTTGGACCTAATTTTTTAAAATCTAAGAAGAAAAAATAATTAACTAGAAAATAAATCAAAATCAAAAACCAAAAAAGTAATACTATGAAAAAATTTAGATTCATACTACTTTGTGCTACTATCGGCGTAATGACTGCTGGTCTTACAGGTTGTACAAAAAGTGTATATGACGAAAAACAAGCATTAGAAGCGCAGCAAACTTTGTTGCAATTCAAATATGCCGAAGAAACTAAGTTGGAATTGTTAAGACAATCTGGCGCGAATGCATTGGAGCAATTGAAATATCAGTTTTCAGTTAGAACTTTAATTGCGGGTGATAGCATAAAAGATGCTTCATTAAGAAAAAGAGATATTGTAATTTTGGTTAAGGATCCAATAACAGACAAGCCAATAGCAGGTGCAACAGTTACAATTCCAACATTAACTGGAACAGTATTAACCTATACCTCAGATTCTTTGGGTTTTGCTTATTTCCCAGCTTCTAAAAATACAAATGTGCCTTATCCAGCTTCAGCTATCGTTTCTAAAACGGGTTATGCAAGTGGTTCAGTTTCAAATGCAATTCTTGGAACAGCGGCAGGAGTTTTAGATGCTGTTGTAAGTGGCAAATCTTTCTCTTCTTATTATCCTTATTATTATGATAATGCTGAAGATAATAAGGGAGCATATGCTGGCACTAGAACAATATATATTTTAAATACAACAACTTCTCCAAATAAAGTAATGGGTAAAGTATACATTGAAACTGATTTAACCAATTCTGCGCCAGAATTTGCTTCTAAAGCATTAGTGAGTGTTTTCACTAACTTCAATGGTGAGTCAAATGGTGGTCAGTCACAAAAATTTGAGTGGTCAACTATTACAGATTCTGTTGGTAACTATTCAATTAGTTTACCTGACTTAGCAACTGATTTAAAGTTTAGTTACACCAGTATTGATGCAACAAGTAAATTATTTGTTCAAGGATATGTTCCAGGATTTGACACACTTCCTTCTGTGAAAACAATTCCTGCTAATTTTTATATAGGTAATCATAATTTTATTGCTGGAGGTAATGGAACTTTACCAGAAAATAATGCCACTAGTGGATTTAGTGTTCCAAGTACTGTTGCTAGATTCCATGCTATTACACCTTCGGCAGATAGTAATGGCCGTAAATTTTATCTTAGAAATTTATCATTTAATACTAGTACCGATTTAGGTGGCTCAACAAAATCAATGGTACTTGCTGGCTCAAATACCACAAATTTAAGTACTGTTGGTAATGCTAACGCTTTAACTGCATTGACTTATTATAATGAAGATGGAACAAGTAAAGCAAATGGTTCAATTTCAAGATATTTGGCTGCAAAAGCAATTGTTGATACTGCAGTTTTATATGATGCATTTGCTAATGCAGATAATTATGTTAAAACAGCTCCAGTTTTAGAATTTAATTATTCATTACTTACGGATGTAGCCGGAAATAAAACTGTCGTTGTAAATACTTTAACTCAAAAAACTGCAGGGGTAATCAACAATGTCAATGGAGCTGTATATAAGACAACCTTAAATAACAGTGTATATACAACTAGCTTAAACTTTGCAAGTTTTAATGCAGCAACAACTTTCGACTCCTTTGCTTCGATAGCATCTGCTAATTTTAGAGGAGGCAAAACAGTTGTTAAAAACTTAAGTTATGGTGTAGGACGTTTAAAATCTTCAGTGAGATAAATAATTTAATCTTTCCTCCTTATTATAGGCCCCTTCAATTGCTTGAAGGGGCTTTTTTTATTCCTAATAATAGTAGTGACTAAGCTGTAAACTTTTCTCGAATGATAGATTGAACATCTTTACCTTTAATTCGACTCTCTAACCAAGAAATGATATCTAAATACATGAAGGCTCGACTCTCTAATTTATTGTGTTCTAATGGGCGTAATACTTTTAATAAATCTTCGAAAGCAAGTTTAAGGTCTTCTTTATTCATTCCTGCAACACCACTTTGTCCATATTTTTGAATGGATACTTTTAAGAAATTAAATAAGACCTCCTCTACTGTGCTTAGGTTATCCATCTTGCCCATAAAGCGGTACACGGATTTAGATAAGTAATTGACTACTTCCATATTGCCTAATTCAAAATGTGCAATCAAGTGCAGTAGGCGCGCATAACATTGTAAGTCGTCACGCAGGTTTAACTTCCAATGGATGATCTTATTTAAATAGTCAATTGTTTTTTCAAAGGCGCCTGCTCCAAAATACAAGCAAGCAATTTTATAATAAAACACCAGTACTCGGTGGCTATCAATAAAGGGTTCAATTTCTTTTAGTTGTTCCTCCATTTGTGGAATCATATCCAAGCCTTCACTAAAACTACCTTCTAAAAAGTGCTGGTTAATTTTAGCGATATACAGATATACAAAGCATTGTATTTGATTGTTTTTATTATTTAGCACAATGGGTTCTTCGCTAAATCTTTCTAAAATTGCAATGGTATCTTTAAACTTTTGTGTATTCCTTAAATCAAAATGAGCGCTAATTAAATTGTGCAATGCTTTAATGTACTGCGCTGCCTCAATCACTTTCATGTTTTCATTCGATTCGTATAGGTCCACCCATTTTTGACTGTATCGATAATGCAATAAAAAATCTTGATTGATAAAACCATACCAGCACTTGCATTGGTAGCGGTACATTTTTTCATAAAATCCTGAACTTGATTTAATGGCTTCGAGCACAGGATCTTGCATCATGGTGTCTAAGACTGCACGATCTTCGTCATTGCGTGCATGTCCATGTTGAATATACCAACCGTATAATTGCAAAGAAAGATTAGAGGCTTTCGCAATAATTTGGAGTCGATCATTCACTTCCTCAATTTCTTCACTCAATTGCTTTGCTCGATCTTGCATGCTTCTCGTAATATGTAGCGACTCAATCTTCTTTTCTAAAAACAAAACTTGTAATAAATAGGTAACCTGGTTGTTTTGCTTGGTCAAGGTTTTTATCTTTTCTAGCAAACGCAAACTCTGAAGGTAGAGGCCCTTATTGTATAAAATTTTGGCATGGTCCAATTGCTCGTGAATCTGCAGGTCGATATTCTCGTTTTGCTTTAATATGCGCAAGCTCGCTAAAAGCTGATCGTATAAATGTGCCTTTAGGTTGGACAGTTGTTGCTTCTGGATGGACTCGTTTTTTCGGAGCAACTCCTCCTCGTCATACTCCTTCATTTTGTCCAGGGCATCAAAAAGCTGGATGATCTTTAAGTCAGTGGACGCAGAGTTACGGGTAACGTACAATTTGAAATTGCGTTTTTCGGCCCTTTCCAGGGATTTTAACAAAATAAATAGCGCATCCGTACTCAGGTTGGGCATCGTAGCTGATTTTACTTCAATTTATTGAAAATCAATGTATTATCCAAATATTTAAGGGCTTACACACTGTAAAATAGGTATAAAAATGATCAAAAACACCCGGTTGGAATCGATAAATTTGAACAATAAACGGGCTACAGGCCCGTTTTGTATCTATAATATATTCAAAATCAATTAGATGAGCGAAAAAGTCTACATATTCGATACCACCCTTAGAGACGGGGAGCAGGTTCCAGGTTGTAAATTAAACACCAAGGAGAAATTAGCCCTTGCAGTTAAGCTGGAGGAGCTGGGCGTGGATATTTTAGAAGCAGGATTTCCTGTCTCAAGCCCGGGTGATTTTGATTCGGTGAATCAGATTGCAAAGACCTTAAAAAACACGGTGGTTTGTGGTTTAACCAGGGCGGTACAAAAAGATATCGAAGTGGCGGCAGAAGCTTTGAAGCCAGCTGCGCGTTTTAGGATCCACACTGGTATCGGCACTTCCGACTTGCATATCAAATACAAATTCAATAGTACGAGAGAAGCGATTATCGAACGTGCTGTGCAAGCGGTAAAGATGGCAAGAAACTTTACAGACGATGTGGAGTTTTACGCAGAAGATGCAGGAAGAACAGACAACGAATATTTAGCAAGGGTGATTGAAGCCGTGGTGAAAGCGGGAGCAACCACTTTAAATATTCCCGATACAACAGGACATTGTTTACCACATCAGTACCAAGAGAAGATGGCATATTTATGGAACAATGTAGCCAATATTGATAAAGCAGTTTTGTCTTGTCATTGCCATAACGATTTAGGATTAGCTACTGCCAACTCTATTGCAGGTGTATTAGGTGGTGCAAGACAAATTGAATGTACGATCAATGGATTAGGTGAACGCGCTGGTAATACAGCATTAGAAGAAGTAGTGATGATTTTAAATCAACACAAAGACTTAGGGTATTATACAAGCATCAATCCAAAATTATTAAATCCAATCAGTCGCGAAGTGTCCGATGTGATGCGTATGGGCGTGCAACCAAATAAAGCGATTGTAGGTGCCAATGCATTTTCACATTCTTCTGGTATACATCAAGATGGATTTTTGAAAGAAGCACAAACTTACGAAATCATCAATCCGGCAGAAGTAGGTGCAGAAGATAGTAAGATTGTGTTGACAGCAAGAAGCGGAAGATCTGCGCTAGCACACCGTTTGCACAAATTAGGATTTGAATATACCAGAAACGATATCGATGTGTTGTATGCAACCTTTGTGGAAGTGGCAGACAAAAAGAAAGAAGTTTTAGAAGCAGACTTACAAGCAATGGCAGCTGCGTATAATAAAAATTTAGTGTCCAATTAATAGCTAGTTGTAATTAATAATCGAACTATGGGAAATACATTATTCGGAAAAATTTGGGACAAGCATGTGGTCAAGCAAATTGAAGATGGTCCATCGGTATTGTATATCGATAAACATTTTATTCATGAAGTAACTAGTCCACAAGCTTTTAGTGGGATTGAAAAAAGAGGCGCAAAATTATTTCGTCCTAATCAGGTGGTCGCTACTGCAGATCATAATGTGCCTACCATCAATCAGCATTTACCCATTGCAGATCAGTTATCGCGTTTTCAGGTAGATACTTTAATTGATAATTGTACAAAACATGGTGTGACTTTATATGGTTTAGGCCATGAGCACCAAGGAATCGTGCACGTGATTGGTCCAGAGTTGGGTATTACGCAACCAGGCATGACGATTGTTTGCGGAGACAGTCATACTTCTACACATGGTGCTTTTGGATCGGTGGCATTCGGTATTGGCACGAGTGAAGTAGAAATGGTTTTTGCCTCTCAATGTATTATGCAAACCAAGCCAAAAGCAATGCGCATCAATATTGATGGCGTGTTGAATAAGGGTGTGGTTTCAAAAGATATTATATTATACATCATTGCAAAAATATCTGCAAGCGGTGCTACAGGTTATTTTGTAGAATATGCAGGTTCTGCGATTCGTGCATTGAGCATGGAAGCAAGAATGACCATCTGTAATATGAGTATCGAGATGGGAGCGCGTGGTGGATTGATCGCGCCAGATCAAACCACATTTGATTATATAAAAGGAAGAATGTTTGCACCAAAGGGTGAAGATTGGGATCAACAATTAGCAGCATGGAAAACATTGTACAGTGATGCGGATGCAAAATTTGATATGGAAATCAATATTGATGCCGCGGATATTGAACCCATGATCACTTATGGAACGAATCCGGGCATGGGTTTATCTGTAACAGGCACACTTCCAACAACTGAGAGTTTCACTGATGCAACAGAAAAACAAAATTACGAGAAGGCATTAAAATACATGGGCTTAACAGCAGGTCAACAATTAATTGGCATGCCAATACAAAATGTATTTATTGGTTCTTGTACGAATTCTAGAATCGAAGATTTTAGATTGGTGGCAAGTATTATTCAAGGCAAACAAAAAGATCCTTCTGTTAAAACTTTGATTGTGCCAGGCTCACAAGAAGTGGCGAAGCAAATTAAAAAAGAAGGGTTAGATAAAATATTTGAAGCAGCAGGTATCGAGATCAGACAAGCAGGCTGTAGTGCATGCTTAGGTATGAACGAGGATAAAATACCAGCAGGCGAATATTGTGTGAGTACTAGTAACAGAAACTTTGAGGGACGTCAAGGCGCAGGTGCAAGAACCATGTTGGTGAGTCCGTTGACTGCCGCTGCTGCTTTGTTGACTGGAAAAATCACAGACATTAGAACCTTATTAAATTAATTAAAGCAGTTACGCAACTAACTACTTAATCATTCGTTTATGCAATCATTACAAAAAATAACAAGCAGGTTTATTCCATTGAGAATAGAGAATGTGGACACCGATCAGATTATCCCTGCACGTTTTTTAAAGGCAACGACTAAAGAGGGCTTTGGTAAAAATTTATTCAGAGACTGGAGGTATGAAAATGATGATGAAACAAAACCAAAAGCAGATTTTGTTTTGAATCAAACTCAATACAGTGGAGAGATATTAGTAGCGGCAAAGAATTTTGGTTGTGGCTCATCAAGAGAGCATGCGGCATGGTCTATATTGGATTATGGCTTTAAAGTAGTGGTGTCTAGTTTTTTTGCAGACATCTTTAAGAATAATGCTTTAAACAATGGCGTATTACCTGTAACGGTAACAGACGCTTTTTTACAACAAATTTTTGCAGAAGGTCCTGATGCAACTTTGTCTATTGATTTAGTTGCACAAACTATTAAAATCGATTCAACTGGCGAAACTGAAACTTTTGAAATTAATGCGTATAAAAAAACATGTTTATTAAATGGCTACGATGATATTGATTATCTATTAAGCATGAGAGAAGAGATTGCAGCATTTGAATCAAAAAAATAAAAATTTTATGGAAAAGAAAATTGCGGTGATATTGGGAGATGGCATTGGTCCAGAAGTAACACAACAGTCTATCAAAGTGTTAAACATGATTGCCAAGCAGTATGGTCATAGCTTTAGTTATGAGCATGCATTAATGGGCGCGATCGCCATAGATGAAACGGGTAATCCTTTACCAGACGAAACTATTGCCATTTGCAAAAGCAGTGATGGTATTTTATTTGGGGCCATTGGTGATCCAAAATATGATAACGATCCAACAGCAAAAGTAAGACCAGAGCAAGGCTTGTTAAAATTGCGCAAAGAATTACAATTGTTTGCAAATATCCGACCTGTAAAAACTTATACGTCTTTACAACATTTGTCTCCATTAAAAGCAAAGTATTTGGAACAAGTAGACTTTGTAATTTTTAGAGAATTAACAGGAGGTATTTATTTTGGTGCAAAATCATTGAGTGAGGATGGTACTATTGCAAAAGATGATTGTTCGTATAGTGTGATGGAAATTGAGCGTGTTGCACATTTGGCATTTCAATATGCACAAAAAAGAAAAAAACATATCACTTTAGTAGATAAGGCCAATGTATTAGAGACATCAAGATTATGGCGTAAAGTGGTGCAAGCAATTGCGACTGAATATAAAGACGTAACGGTAGATTATTTATTTGTAGACAATGCAGCGATGCAAATTATTTTAAATCCTGCACAGTTTGATGTAGTGTTGACCGAGAACTTATTCGGTGACATTATTAGTGATGAAGCTTCTGTGTTAGCAGGTTCATTGGGTTTATTGCCATCAGCCTCTGTTGGAAATGCGGTGGCCTTGTTTGAACCCATCCATGGCTCTTATCCCCAAGCAAAAGGAAAAGATATTGCTAATCCAATGGGGTCTATTTTATCAGCAGCCATGCTATTAGATCATTTTGGCTTAAACGAAGAAGCAAATAGTGTGCGCACGGCAGTTGACTGGTGTTTGAATAATGGCTTTGTTACCAAAGATATTGATGCAAGCAATAGTTATACAACTTCTTCGATTGGGGATATTATTGCTGAATTTATTGAGCGACATGCAAAGGGCGAAAAGCACCCAATTCATGAGCGTTTACATAAATCAACCATAATTTAAAAATAACTGCTTATAACAAACACTTGTTATAAGGTAGTGCAAGCAAACTAGATTAATTTTATAATCGCTTTTACAAATAGAGACATCATGGAATTAAATAAATATTCAAAAACAATCACATTAGATCCTACACAGCCTGCTGCGCAAGCCATGTTTTATGGGATTGGATTAACAGATGAAGATTTAAATAAAGCACAAGTGGGCATTGTTAGCATGGGCTATGATGGCAATACTTGTAATATGCATTTAAATGATTTAGCTGCTGATATTAAAAAAAGTATTTGGGCAAATGATTTAGTTGGATTGACATTTCATACAATTGGTGTAAGTGATGGTATGAGCAATGGTACGCCAGGTATGCGCTATTCTTTAGTGAGTAGAGATGTGATTGCTGACAGTATTGAAACAGTTTGTGGCGCACAATATTATGATGGCTTAATCGCGGTGCCGGGTTGTGATAAAAATATGCCAGGATCCATCATTGCAATGGGCAGGTTAAATCGTCCTTCTATCATGATCTATGGTGGTACAATTGCACCAGGACATTATAAAGGACAGGATCTAAATATTGTATCTGCTTTTGAAGCCTTAGGACAAAAGATGGCAGGACAATTAGACGAAGCAGATTTTAGAGGGATTGTAAAACATGCTTGCCCTGGCGCAGGTGCTTGTGGTGGTATGTATACGGCAAACACGATGGCTTCTGCGATTGAAGCATTGGGTATGAGCTTGCCCTACTCTTCTTCTAATCCAGCATTGAGCCAAGAGAAGCAACAAGAATGTAAGGATGCCGGAAAAGCAATCAGGTTATTATTAGAAAAAGATATTAAGCCAAGAGATATCATGACGCGTAAGGCATTTGAAAATGCAGTTGCGGTGATTATGGTTTTGGGCGGTAGTACCAATGCGGTTCTACATATGATTGCGATGGCAAAGAGTGTGGGTGTGCAATTTACCCAAGACGATTTTCAAACCATCAGCGATAAAATTCCTGTACTTGCAGATTTTAAACCTTCTGGAAAATATTTGATGCAGGACTTACATCAATATGGTGGTGTACCAGCAGTGATGAAGTATATGTTGGCGCAAGGATGGTTGCATGGAGATTGTATGACCGTTACTGGAAAAACAATGGCAGAAAATTTAGCCGCTGCACCAGATTTGGATTTTGATCAACAGAAAATTATTCTTCCAAAAGAAAATCCAGTAAAAGCAACGGGTCACTTGCAAATTTTGTACGGCAACCTGGCTACTGGTGGTAGTGTGGCAAAGATTTCTGGAAAAGAAGGCGATATGTTTGAAGGGCCAGCACGTGTATTTGATGGCGAGCATGCATTGATCGAAGGCATTAACTCTGGTAAAATAAAAGAAGGCGATGTAGTGGTCATCAAAAATGTGGGTCCAGTGGGTGCACCAGGTATGCCAGAGATGTTAAAACCTACTTCTGCAATTATTGGTGCTGGTTTAGGAAAATCAGTTGCTTTAATTACAGACGGAAGATTCAGTGG
>JBILQZ010000086.1:0-7222 GCA_044372935.1 Sediminibacterium sp.
TATCTTGAAGTACAAATTTGAAGATGATACTAAACAAGGATTGATTAAGATCGCCTTGAAGTATGATGTAAACTCAAAACAACCAGCTATCCGTTCTTTAGAGCGTATCAGCCGTCCAGGTTTACGTCACTACGCAAAGCCTGCTGATATCAAGAGAGTTAGCAATGGTTTAGGTATCGCTATCTTGTCTACTTCTAAAGGAGTAATGACAGATAAAGAAGCTAAAGCAAACAATGTAGGTGGTGAGGTATTATGTGCTATTGCTTAATAGTATATAAGTAAAAAAAATAAATTCATTGCTTAGTACGCATTTAAGCCTTTTAGTCGGGGCTGAAAACAACTAAGTATCACAAAAAATAAAAAATCGACTATGTCTCGTATAGGAAAAAAACCAATCACAATCCCAGCAGGGGTTACTGTAACGGTGAAAGATTCAGTAGTTACTGTTAAAGGCCCAAAAGGTACTTTGACTCAAGAAGTTGATCGCGATATTATCGTTGAAGTAGCAGCTGACGAAGTAATTGTTAAGCGTCCAACAGAACAAATTCGTCACAGAGCAATGCACGGTTTATACCGTTCTTTAGTTGCTAACTTAGTGAAGGGTGTAACTGAAGGGTACAAAAAAGAATTAGAATTAGTGGGTGTGGGTTTTAAAGCGGCTAACACAGGTAATGTATTAGACTTGGCTTTAGGATATTCTCACAATATCATATTTGAAATACCAAAAGAATTGACAGTATCTACTACTACTGAGAAAGGTCAAAACCCAAAGATCTTCTTAGAAAGTGCAGACAAGCAATTGATTGGTCAAGTTGCTGCTAAAATCAGAGGATTACGTAAGCCAGAACCATACAAAGGAAAAGGTGTAAGATATGCTGATGAAGTTGTAAGAAGAAAAGCAGGTAAAGCAGCAGGTAAATAAACATTAAAAAATCACGACGAGCGGCAGCATCGCTCGACTAAAAAATAATCAATATGAGTAAATTAGCTCAAAGACAAAAGATCAGATATAGAATTCGTAAGAAAGTACAAGGTACTGCAGCGAAACCACGTTTATCTGTATTCAGAAGCAACGCTGATATTTATTGCCAATTGATCGATGATGTGAACGGGGTAACCTTAGCAGCATCTTCTTCAAGAGAAAAAGATATCGAAGCACAAAAAGTTCCAAAGATTGATAAAGCTAAATTAGCTGGACAATCAGTAGCAAAAAAAGCTTTAGCACTTAACATTACTACTTGTGTATTTGACAGAGGTGGTAACTTATACCACGGTAGAATTAAGGCCGTAGCAGAAGGTGCTAGAGAGGGTGGACTTCAATTTTAATTCGATAAAAATACTAATAGTAAATCATGTCTAAAGTAAACGTAAATAAAGTTAAAGCAGCAGTTGATGTTGAACTAAAAGAAAAAGTAGTTTCTATCAATCGCGTAGTGAAAACAACAAAGGGTGGCCGTACTTTTAGCTTCTCCGCTTTAGTGGTAGTAGGTAATGAAAATGGTGTGGTAGGTCAAGGTTTAGGTAAAGCTAAAGAAGTTCAAGAAGCCATCACAAAAGGGATCGAAGATGCTAAGAAGAATTTAGTGAAAGTGCCTATTATGCACGGAACAATTCCTCATGAGCAATTGGCTAAAGAAGGTGCTGCTAAAGTAATGATTAAGCCAGCTGCACACGGAGCCGGTGTAATTGCGGGTGGTAGCATGCGTGCTGTATTAGAGAGCGCAGGTATCACGGATATCCTTGCAAAAAGCTTAGGATCTGCTAACCCACACAACGTGGTAAAAGCAACCATCAAAGCTTTAGGTTTATTACGTGAGCCAGTTCAAGTTGCAAAAACAAGAAACATTAAATTATCAAAAGTATTTAACGGATAATCAAGTCATTGATTCTCTAAATACACCATCAATAATTACAGATGAAAAAGATTAAAATAACTCAAGTAAAAAGCGGTATCGACAGATCTGAGCGTCAAAAGCAAACTTTGATTGCATTAGGTCTTAGAAAATTAAACGCTACTAAAGAAGTAGAGGCAACTCCACAAATCTTAGGTATGGTTAATAAAGTAAGCCACTTAGTAAAAGTAGAAGAGATCGCTTAATCGCGGCCTTCACAATTCATAAAAGCGAGGGGAGATTCCCCGAAAGTAAAAATCAAATAAAATGAAATTACACAATTTAAAACCTGCAGAAGGTTCAGTTCACAAAGCAATCAGAATCGGTAGAGGTGAGGCATCTGGTAAAGGTGGTACATCTACAAAAGGTAATAAAGGTGGTCAGTCTCGTGCTGGTTACAAGAGCAAAATGGCACACGAAGGTGGTCAGATGCCAATTCAACGTAGAGTTCCTAAGCGTGGTTTCAAGAACATCAACCGCGTTGAATATGTAGTATTTAACTTAGGTCAATTAGATCAATTGATCGAGAAATACGGTTTCACAGAAATTACTCCAGAAAACTTATACATGAATAGCTTAATCAGTCGTACTGATTTAGTAAAAGTGTTAGCAAATGGCGAATTAAAAACTAAGATCAATTTCAGAGTAAACGCAGCAAGTAAGAAAGCACAAGACGCGATCGTTGCAGCTGGCGGAACCATCGAAATAATCTAAATTTTTTTAGTATATTGCAAGACGCATTAACAGTGCGTCTTTTTAATTTAAAGGGCCAAGCACATAATTAAACACTGATGAAAAAACTAATCGATACATTAAAAAATATCTGGGCAATTGATGAACTAAAATCTAAGATTATAGTGACTTTGTTGTTCGTATTAACTTATAGAATTGGTGCACAAATCACTTTACCTGGTATCAATCCATTGGCGATCGAAGCTGCTCAAAAAGCAGGCGGTAACAATGGTTTATTAGGCATTTTTGATATGTTCGCTGGTGGCGCATTCTCTCAAGCTTCTATTTTAGCATTGGGTATTATGCCTTATATCTCTGCTTCTATCTTTATGCAATTGATGACTATTTTAGTGCCTCAATTACAAAAGATTCAAAAAGAAGGAGAGAGCGGAAGAAACAAAATCAACCAATGGACACGTTATTTAACAGTGATTGTTACTTTGTTCCAAGCGGGTGCTTATGTTGCTTATTTAAATAGCCCAGGTTATGCTGATGCATTAATCCCAGCGTACAAAGATTATTTCTGGTTCTCTACAGTAATCACTTTAACAGCAGGTACTTTGTTTGTGATGTGGTTAGGTGAGAAGATTCAAGATAAAGGTTTAGGGAATGGTACTTCTATCATCATCATGGTAGGTATCTTAGCTCGTTTACCACAATCAATCATCATGGAATTTGGTTCTAAGAGCCAAAAAGGTGGTGGTGGTTTGTTGATCTTTTTAATTGAAGTTGCCATTTTAGTAACCATCATTATGGGACTGATTTTATTGGTACAAGGTGTACGTAAAATCCCTGTAACTTATGCTAAGCAAGTGATTGGTGGTGCTCAAGTTGGTGGTGCGCGTCAGTTCTTACCTGTAAAGGTGAACAGTGCTGGTGTAATGCCAATCATTTTCGCACAAGCGATTATGTTCTTGCCAACTTTAGTTTCATTTACAAATATTGATTCTGCTCAAGGTATTGTTAGAATATTCAATGACCATAGCAATGTATGGTATATGTTAATCTATTCTGTAATGGTGATTGGATTTACATTCTTATACACTGCATTGATCTTTAATCCTAAGCAAATCTCAGAAGACCTTAAGCGTAACAACGGATTTATTCCTGGTGTGAAGCCTGGTCAACCAACCACAGATTATATCGGTGCTGTAATGGATCGTATTACTTTACCAGGTGCTATCTTATTAGCTTTGGTGGGTATCCTTCCTGGTTTCGCTCAAAAAATGGGTGTAACTCAAGGCTTCAGTACTTTCTTCGGTGGTACTTCATTATTGATTATGGTAGGTGTAATTTTGGATACATTACAACAGATCGAAACTTATTTATTAATGCGTCAATATGATGGATTAATGAGTTCTGGTCGTGTTCAAGGTAGATCACCAATTACAGGTATGTAATTTTTTATAAAATAATTATCTTTACAAACCTGTCCTTTAAACGACAGGTTTGTTTTTTTTAGCAACGAATTAAGTTTGTATGGTATATACTAAAACCGAAGAGAATATTGGCCAAATGAAAGCCGCAGCTTTGTTAGTGAGTAAAACATTAACAGAGGTTGCAAAAATGATCAAGCCTGGCATGACAACACTTGATATTGATCAGTTTTGTATGCAATATGTAAAAGACCATAATGCAACTTTATCATTTTACAATTACCATGGTTATCCGCACCATATTTGTGCTTCAGTAAATGATGTGGTGGTACATGGATTCCCCAATAAGACAGCTTTAAAAGAAGGAGATATTGTATCCATCGATTTAGGCGTCATCTTAGATGGTTGGCATGGAGATCATGCGTATACATTCATTTTGGGTGAGGTAGCGCCAGAACTGTTACAATTGGTAAAAGTGACCAAGGAATCTTTGTATAAGGGTATTGAAAAAGCAATCGTTAATAATAGAGTTGGTGATATTGGTTTTGCCATACAAGAACATACAGAAAAAAAACATGGCTATGGTGTAGTGCGAGAATTAGTTGGGCATGGTTTAGGTAAAGAATTGCACGAAGATCCTCAAGTGCCTAATTATGGCAAAAGAGGTACAGGTATGAAGTTGGTAGAAAATTTAGTATTGGCGATTGAACCAATGATTAATTTAGGTACACATAAAGTATTTACTGACGACGATGGTTGGACAGTTAAGACCCAAGACGGAAAAGCATCAGTTCATTTTGAACATGATGTTTGTATCAAAAAAAATGAAGCATTGATTTTATCTGACTTCTCCATCATTGAAGCGGCAGAAAAAGCAAATATCAATTTAAATTCATCTTACTATTCATAGCACTATTCAAATGAATAGTAAAAGCATTGCATTCATATTTAGTTAAATCGAATCATGGAAAAGAAAAACGTAGTAGTGGTAGGAGGTGGAGCTGCAGGGTTTTTCTGTGCGATTCAAATTGCGGAATTGCATCCTGATTGGCAAGTCACTATCGTTGAAAAAACTTCTAAGTTACTTTCCAAGGTTCGTGTGAGTGGCGGTGGACGCTGCAATGTAACGCATGCTTGTCCTGATGTATCGAACTTGATTCAAAAATATCCAAGAGGGCAACGTTTTTTAAAGAAATCTTTTTATCAATTTGCTACACAGCATACGATAGATTGGTTCGCAGAGAATGAGGTTAAATTACATACAGAAAAGGATGGGAGAATGTTTCCCATTACCAATGATTCAGAAACCATCGTGGCTTGTTTCATGAAAAAAGTAAATCAATATCAAATTGAAATTTTACTCAATCATGAAGTAGTTAGTGTAATCAAAAAAGGAGATTCAGAAAAGCCTTCTTTCGAACTGGTTTGTGGAAATCAAAAAACAATTCATGCAGATCAAATTTGTTTTGCAGTAGGAGGAATTGTGAAAGCGGCTAATTTTAAATGGATAGAAGATTTAGGACATCATTTTATTCCATCTGTACCCTCCTTATTTACATTCAATGTGGTGGACAAAAAAATCACTACACTTATGGGTTTGTCTGTAGAGCAAGCAAGTATACAATGGCAGGGCGAAAAATTTATGGAACAAGGCCCTTTGTTAATTACGCATTGGGGGATCAGTGGACCAGCGGCAATTAAATTATCTGCATGGTGTGCAAGAGCTATGGCAGAAGCCAATTATCAAGGCAATATTTTAATCAACTGGGTGCCTACCTACAATGAAAATTCTTTACGATTAGAGTGGATGAATTTGAGGCAAGATTTTGGTAGGAGAGAAATGGGTTCAAAAAATCCATTTGATTTACCTCAAAGACTTTGGCATTTTTTGCTCCAAGAAGCAGGTGTTGCAACACAAACAAAATGGGCTGATTTAAAAAATACGCAACAACAACAACTCATTCAATTGCTCACAAGAATGACATTGGCGATTCAAGGTAAGACCACTTTTAAAGAAGAATTTGTCACCTGTGGGGGTGTAGACCTTGCCGAAATTGACGCAAATACCATGGAAAGTAAATTGATCCCAGGCTTACATTTTGCAGGCGAAATGATGGATGTGGATGGCATTACAGGGGGCTTTAATTTCCAACATGCTTGGACATCTGGCTGGATTGCTGCCCAACATATGGGTCAATAGGAATTCATTATTGAAAATCAAGTAGTTAGAAACCCGTCCTGCCTCAATTTTTGAGGCTTTTTTGATCTATTTTCTGCCCTTTTTACTACCTTTGCCGTCCGGTTCAAAAACGCCGGATTTTTATATGAAACTATTTTCAAAAAACCTAAACGCAGACGCACAGGAATTCGGTGGCGCTACAGCTACTGAAGCAACTGCGACAACAAAAGCACCTGAAGTGGTAGTTGAAACTGCACACGACGATTTCGACTGGAGCGTAGACAAACGTAATGTGAGTCATTATGCTGAAGCTGAAAGAGTAAAGTATGACAAAGTGTATGATGACACTTTCGTACAAATCAATGACGGAGAGATCATGAATGGTCTAGTAGTTGCTTTAACTAAAACTGATGTGGTTGTAAACATCGGATTTAAAAGTGATGGCTTAGTATCATTGAATGAATTCCGTGACACCAATGGTGTTAAAACTGGTGATACTGTTGAGGTAATGGTAGTAGAAAAAGAAGACCGTGATGGTAATCTTCACTTAAGCCGTAAATCTGCTCGTATCTACCGTGCTTGGGAGCGTATTATGGAAGTACATAAGACTGGTGAAGTTGTTACTGGTTTAGTTACAAGCAAAACAAAAGGTGGATTAATCGTTGATGTATTTGGTATGGAAACTTTCTTACCAGGTTCTCAAATCGACGTGAAGCCAGTTACAGATTACGATCAATTCGTAGGAAAAACAATGGAATTCAAAGTTGTTAAGATTAACGAAACAATTAAGAATGCCGTTGTATCACATAAAGCATTAATTGAAAGTGATATCGAAGCACAACGTGCAGAGATCATGAGTAAGTTAGAGAAAGGTCAAGTATTAGAAGGTGTTGTTAAAAACATCACTGATTTCGGTGCCTTCATGGACTTAGGTGGATTAGATGGTTTATTGTATATCACGGATATCTCTTGGGGTAGAATTTCTCATCCAAGTGAAGTGGTTAAGATGGATCAGAAGATTCAAGTGGTTGTATTAGACTTTG
>JBILQZ010000087.1:0-7096 GCA_044372935.1 Sediminibacterium sp.
TATACTTGGATAGAAATTGGGTGGACAAAAAGTAAAAAAGCCGTATAAAATTATCCAATTGGCAAAAGTAGAACACCCACTTCATGCACTTCGTGCTTACCTTCCAGAGGGGGCTTTTGAGCCAGTGGTTGCATTGATACATCAGTATAAAGTACATCTAACGGTCACTCGGGCTAGGAAATCTGTTTTAGGGGATTATCGACATCCGTTTTTGGGTGCGAATCATAAAATTTCGGTGAATGGGAACCTCAATAAATTTGAATTTCTAATTACTTTACTGCACGAGCTAGCGCATCTTTTATGCTACGAAAGTTTTAAAAATAGGGTAGAAGCACATGGGGCAGAATGGAAAGGAATTTATAGTCAATTACTTGCTCAATTCATTCAATTGGGCGTTTTCCCTGATGATATTCAAAAAGCATTGCGCAAGACATTATTGAATCCAGCAGCTACTGCCAATGGAGAAACTGCGCTTTTATTGGTGTTACGTAATTACAATGAGGTTAAAAAAGAAGGACATGCTTTTGTGGCTAACCTGCCAGAAGGCACTTTATTTGAGTCTTTAAAAGGGCGCATATTCAGAAGGGGTAAGAAGCGCCGAATCCGTATTGAATGTGTGGAAGTAACTACAGGGCATGTGTATTCATTTAGTGGACTTACAGAAGTTAAACTCATTACCGTATAATTGATCAGTAGCTACTAAGCACCAATTAAAAAAATGAACTTTAATAAACAAAAAACCCAACGAAATCGTTGGGTTTTTTAAAATCATTAGAGGGTTTTATATCAGCTATTATTTTCTACGAAAATAGCTGATATAAAACTAAGCAACTGCTTGTTTCACCAAGTCAGCAGCTTCGCTCAATAAGATAGCAGATTGAACTTTCAAGCCACTCTCATCTATTAATTTCTTAGCTTCTACCGCATTCGTACCTTGTAAACGTACAATGATAGGAATGTCGATATTGCCTAATTTATTGAATGCTTCAATCACACCAGCAGCAACACGATCGCAACGAACGATACCACCGAATATATTGATTAAAATAGCTTTTACATTAGGGTCTTTCATGATGATTCTGAATCCTGCTTCTACTGTTTGAGCATTTGCAGAACCACCCACGTCTAAGAAGTTAGCTGGCTCACCACCGCTTAACTTAATCATATCCATTGTTGCCATGGCTAAACCAGCACCATTCACCATACAACCTACGTTACCATCTAATTTTACAAAGTTCAAATTGAATTCTCCTGCTTCTACTTCAGTTGGATCTTCTTCGGTCACATCTCTCATGGCTAATAAATCTGGATGACGCATTAAGGCGCTGTCATCAATATTCATTTTACAATCCACCGCAATGATCTTGTCGTCAGCTGTTTTGAATAAAGGGTTGATCTCTAACATGCCACAGTCTAATCCAACATAAGCATTGTATAAATTTGTTACAAATTTCACACAGTTTTTAAATGCATCACCGCTTAAACCTAAGTTGAATGCAATTTTTCTTGCTTGGAAACCTTGTAAGCCACCACCTGGGTGTACCCACTCTTTATATATTTTTTCTGGTGTATTGTGTGCAACTTCTTCGATATCCATACCGCCTTCTGTGCTGTACATCACTACATTCATGCCTTTTGCACGATCTAATAAGATAGATAAATATAATTCTTTAGTAGGTTGAGGACCTTCGTAATACACGTCTTGCGCTACTAAAATTTTGCTTACTAATTTACCAGCTGGGCCAGTTTGGATGGTTACCAAAGTACCACCTAAGATATTTTTTGCAAAATTCTCTATGTCTTCTGCAGATTTACCAACAGCAACACCTCTTTGCTCAGAGCCATTAATTTTACCCTTACCACGACCACCTGCGTGGATTTGAGCTTTAACTACAGCGAACTTATTATTTGTATCTGTTGCAATTTTTTGGTAAGCAGCTACAGCATCTTTTACGTTGTCTACAGCAACACCTTCTTGAACAGGAACATTGTACTTTTTTAGCAAATCTTTTGCTTGATATTCATGCAGGTTCATAGTTGGGAAATTTTGGCGAAGATAATAGATAATGTGCAGATTATGAGGGGGAAATTAACCTAAAAATATATTTTGTTGTTTAAACATTGATTACTAATTTTGACTTAATTACAAACAAGACTCAACAAAACGGAATTTGTTCTGTTATAGGATTGGTAGTAATGATTCATAAAACCTAAACAAATAAAAAATATGAAAAAATTCATTCTTTCTGCATTTGCAGTAGCGACAATCGGATTGTTCTCTTTTAACAACCCAACATCAACTAAGCAAGTTGAAACTTTCACGGTAACAGCTCAAAAAAGTAAAGTAGATTTCACAGGTTCTAAAAAGAACGACTACCATACTGGCTATTTCCCAGTAAAGTCTGGTTCAGTGAAAGTTGATGGTGGCAAACTAGTAGGTGGAACATTTGTAGTAGATGTTGCTGGTATGAAAGTAACTGACGCGGCAGGGGATAGATTAGCAGGTCATTTATCTACAGCAGATTTCTTTGATGTAGCTAAATTTGGTGAAGCAACTTTCAATATCACTGCTGTTAAATATACAGCTGCTGACAAAGCAACTTTAACTGGTGCGGTAACTTTAAAAGGGATCACTAAAGAAATCAGTTTTGAAGCAATCATTAGAAGTGCTGATGAAAAAGGTTTCTTTGCTGAAGCATTTTTCCCAATGGATAGAACCTTATTCGGTATGAACTACGGTGTTGGTGCAATTGATTCTCAAGTTCAATTAGCTGTGCATATATATGCAAGTAAATAAATAATAAAAATGCGTGCCTCTTTATTTACGAGGCATTCAAAATTGGGTAATTAATTCTCCCTTCAAAAAATGAGTATGGCCGTAAGGCAAAAAAGAACCCCTAATTTATGTTAGGGGTTCTTTTTTATACGAAATATTTGAATGCTTCAAATGTAACTCGATACACGAGTTTCATTTTCAATTATCATATGTCGTAACGCTCTTTCAAAATGTGTAAATGGTGTAATGCGTGTCCAAATAAGATAAATCCTAATGCATTCACGGTTACATCGTGTCCGTTACAATTGCCTTTTGTACTTAATTGTGCAGGTGTGAAAGAAGCAAACAATAAGTTGGTAGATTGTCTCACCGTTCTCCATTCAATCAACATATCCTTCCAATTACGGTGACTAGCATCGCCATTGGCTGCATAGGTATTTTCGTCAAATCCAGGTAAGGCTGTTTTATCCTGTCTTGCAATGGCAAGGGCACGATATGCAAATATTCTTTCTGTATCAATCACGTGCTGAAACATCTGCTGAATAGTCCATTTATCTGGTCCATAAGCATATTTAATTTTTTCCATAGGAATAGCATCCCAAGAATTGACCAATCGGTCATGGTATTGTTTGACTAGGATATCATAGTCTTTCCCACTGGTGTAGTTGATATAAGTTTGAAAGAAGGGAGCGTACTCCGTGGTGCTAGGTCTTGACATATGAATGGTTTATTTTTTATATTTAGTTGCGTAATAAGTGGCTGCATTTTGAATACTCAATGCAGCGTTGATGATACCACCTTCTGCAGCCATATTCGAAAGGGTGTTTGTTTGTACTTTTTGTGGAATGGTGAATGCACTATTTGGGTCTATAGGTTTCCAACAGCTCTGTAATAAAATGTTTTTTACTTCTACTGCAGTAAGCTTAGGGAAATAGGCGCGCACTAATCCTGCGATATGACTTACAATAGGTGCGGACATGCTTGTTCCATTTTGGAAACCAAAGCGAGGATTAGGTAAGCTTGAGTAAATTTTATAGCCAGGACTTAATATGTCAACGACTTGATTGCCATAATTGCTAAAGTCTGTTAACAGGCTTTCTCCAATTAAAGGATCGCTACTCGCTCCAACTGTAATCATGTTGGCCGCTTTGTCTTTAAAATGGGTTGAGTAGGGGCTTGGATAAACTGTTTTAATATTTAAATCATAAGACTCATTGCCAGCAGAGTGGATGATTAATACATCTTTTGATAACGCATACCTGATGGCACTATCTACCCAAGCCTTTTCTGGCGAAAAGGATTTACCAAAACTCATATTGATCACTTTCGCTCCATTGTTGACAGCGTAACGAATACCCAATGCAATATCTTTATCGTATTCATCTCCATCCGGCACCACACGCACTCCCATGATACGAATTGGATGATCGAAGTTGTCCGCGGCAGTATCAGTTATGCCGATTGCTAAACCAGCTACATGAGTGCCATGTCTTGCATTGGGCCCCATGATGTCTTTATTGCCATAAAACTGATCTTTGAAATTTTCGTATTGATCTTGAATAATTATTTTTCTTAAATCCTCAGGTTCGTTTTCTAAAGCGATGGAGGATTGTTCTTTGCCAGCGATATAATCATTCAAGTCATTTAAAATGGCAGCATAGCCCATGCTTTTATCAATACCTAATGCCTGTAAAGTTCTTAGATAAGAGATTTTAGTATCTGCAGCAATTTTACCCATGGGCTGGAAAGGTTCCAATTGCTCAGCTGTAAAGTTCGTGTCTTCGATTTCTTTGATTAATACAGTACCCATTTTTAGGACTGCATTTTTTGCCATTTTAATAAAGGATAAATTAGCTGCATCCTCTTCTGAAAAAATCATTTCAGCGGCTGCTTGTTTCCAAATTAAATAGGCTTGTTTTTTTTCTTGATTCCATTGGCTGCTATCCAGCGTTGATGGATTGAATTCTTTTTTATAACGATGGTAAACCCTAGATTTTTCGGCAGCTGCTTTATTGATATTGTTGCCATTCGCATTGCCTAAAAAATTCCATCCATAAAAATCGTCTACATAACCATTTTTATCATCATCTAGTTGATTGCCTGGAATCTCTTTAGGATTCTTCCAGAGATAGGGTTTGATTTGTGGATGGCTTGTATCAATGCCGCCATCTAACACTGCAACCACAATGGGACTGGGCTTTAACTTTAAAGAAATTAATTTTTGATGTGCTTCCTTTAAGCTAACGCCATGAACGCCGTCTTTTGCTAGATCTTTCCAATGCCAAAATTGAGTAGCCTGTCCCCATGCAAATAGGGAACAGGTATACATCAATAAGGTAAGACCATATTTTAACATAGCTGAAATTAAAAATCAAATTTAATACCTTGCGCAAGTGGCAATTGGGTGCTCCAGTTAATGGTATTCGTTTGTCTTCGCATATAGGCTTTCCATGCATCAGAACCACTTTCTCTACCACCGCCTGTTTCTTTCTCGCCACCAAATGCGCCACCAATTTCTGCACCGCTGGTTCCAATATTTACATTCGCAATACCACAATCACTTCCTTTTGCGGATAAGAATAGTTCTGATTCTCTCATGTTCAATGTCATGATCGCAGAGGATAAACCCTGAGGTACGCCATTTTGAATTGCAATTGCTTCTTCGATAGTGGTATACTTTAATAAATATAAAATTGGAGCGAAAGTCTCATGTTGTACAATTTGATATTGAGGTTGTGCTTCGGCAATACATGGTTTTACATAACAACCACTTTCATAACCAGCGCCTTCCAATACACCCCCTTCTACTACAAATTTGCCCCCTTCTTTTTTGCAAGCTTCTATTGAATTCAAATACATTTTTACTGCATCTTGATCAATCAATGGGCCCATGTGGTTATTGCTATCCAATGGATCACCAATTTTAATTTGTTGGTAGGCTTTTACTAATTTGGCCACAAATTGGTCATAGATTTTTTCATGAATGATCAATCTTCTTGTACTAGTACATCTTTGTCCTGCAGTACCTACTGCTCCAAACACAGCACCAATCAATGACATATCTAAGTCGGCATGTTCTGTAATGATAATTGCGTTATTGCCTCCTAGTTCTAAAATTGTTTTACCTAAACGTCCTGCTACTTCTTTGTTTAATTCCTTACCCATTCTGGTAGAACCTGTTGCAGAAACCAATGGGATTCTTGTATCCTTGCTCATCCATTCACCTACTTCACGACCCCCTTGAATCAAATTGTTAACCCCTTCTGGTACTTGGTTAGCTGCAAAAACCTTTTCTACAATTTTTTGAATGGCATTGCCACATAAAGGTGTTTTTTCACTTGGCTTCCATACGGTTACATTACCACAAACCCATGCTAATGCAGCATTCCAGCTCCATACAGCCACAGGGAAATTAAAGGCAGATATAATACCTACGATACCCATTGGGTGCCATTGCTCATACATCCTGTGCGAAGGTCTTTCACTATGCATCGTTAAACCATACAATTGTCTAGACAAGCCTACTGCAAAATCACAGATGTCAATCATTTCTTGAACTTCGCCTAATCCTTCTTGCAAACTTTTACCCATCTCATAACTCACCAATTGGCCTAATGCTGCTTTTTCTTTTCTTAAAGCTTCCCCCAATTGTCTTACCACTTCGCCTCTTTTTGGAGCTGGCCAATTGCGCCATTCTATAAAAGCGCTTTGTGCTGTTTCAATTAATTGCGCGTAAGCTGCTTGATCTGTTGTTGTCACAGATCCAATCAACTTGCCATCAACAGGAGAGTAGGAAGCGATGACTGTGCCTTTACTTTTTAACCAAGCTGCACCAGTAGAACTGCCTTCGTTTTGTTTTTGAAGTTGTAATTGCTGTAAAAATTGCATTGTTATTTTTTTATTTTTTCAATAATATTTGTCGTGGAAAATCCTTCAACTATAGGGTTAATAATGACTTTGCCACCACTAGCAATGACTTCTTTTGCACCTACAATCGTTTCGATAGTATAGTCACCTCCTTTTACGATCACATTTGGTAGGAGGGTTTTGATTAATTCAAGAGGGGTATCTTCTTCAAAAACAACAACGACGTCTACCAATACTAAATTTGCTAAAACAGTAGCTCTACTTTGTGTGTTATTGATTGGACGTGTGGGGCCTTTTAATCTTTGTACACTTGCATCACTGTTTAGGCCAACAATTAAATAATCTGCCTCTTGTGCAGATTGCGCCAAAGAGAAGAGATGGCCAGGGTGTAAGATGTCAAAACAGCCATTGGTAAAGGCAACGGTTTTGCCCGTTATTTTACAAGCTTGCATA
>JBILQZ010000088.1:0-6993 GCA_044372935.1 Sediminibacterium sp.
TTAGTTTGGGTTATGTGCAAGGTTGGCAAAACAATCGATTTGAGTTAAGTGTCGAAGTGTATTATAAAAATCTTCAGAACCAATTGGATTATAAAGATGGTGCCGAAATTAATACACTTGCCGATGTAGAGAGTGCATTGTTGTTTGGCAAAGGTCGTGCTTATGGCCTTGAATTATTATGGAAGAAAAAAGAAGGTATACTTACAGGTTGGGTGAGTTATACCCTTTCTAAAACTGAAAGACAAATTGTGGGGATCAATCAAAACAATTGGTACAATGCAAAACAAGATAGAACGCACGATCTTTCTATTGTAGGTGTGTATACCATTAACTCAAGATGGTCTATCTCTTCTGTTTTTGTTTACAACACCGGAGATGCAGTTACTTTTCCGACCGGAAAATATTCCATACAAGGACAGACCATTTACCAATATGCATCAAGAAATGCCAATCGCATGCCAGACAATCATAGAATGGATTTGAGTGTCACCTATGATAAGAAAAGCAATAAAAGAATGCAGTCCTCTTGGAACTTTAGCTTGTATAATGTGTATGGAAGAGAAAATGCTTATCGAATTAATTTTCAAGATGATCCGAACGACCCAAGTAGAACACAGATTATCCAGACCTCCTTGTTTAGATGGGTGCCAAGTGTAACCTATCAATTTAAATTTTAATTATGTTTAAAAAATATATTGCTGTTGTACTATTTAGCGCCTTCATGTTGGGTTGCGAAAAAGAAATTAACCTTCCACTGGACGCGAATCAATCTATCTTGGTCATTGATGGAAGCATTACGGACGAAGCCGGCCCTTACACCATTCGATTGAGTCAATCTATTCCCATTACCGATGTTTCTAATTTCCCCGGTATGACCAATGCGGTAGTCATTGTAAAAGACAACACAGGAACGGTGGATACCTTGCAACATGAAAAACAAGGAAACTACAAAACAAAAAGAATCAAGGGCGTCTATGGAAATACTTATTACTTAGAAGTGCTCGTTAATGGTAAAAAATATACCGCACAGTCCACTATGCCAGAAAAAGTGGGATTCGATAGCTTAAGAATTAATCCATTTTTGGTAAACAGTGAGATACGATATAGTGTCATTCCGGTGTATACAGATCCGATTGCCTTGGGTAATAGTTATCGTTTTATTCAAAAAATCAACGATACGCTGGATAAAACCTTTCATGTGTTCAATGATAATTTAAACAACGGAAAAGAAAATCAAAGACCCATAAGAGGCGGTACAGATTCTTTAGAAGTAAAATTAAAAGACTTGATTGATGTAGAGATGCAATGTATTACTCGATCAACCTATTTATATTATTATACGATCAATCAACAATCTGGCGCAGGACCCGGCGGCGGAACCACCCCTTCTAATCCACCTTCTAATATCATTGGTGGTGCATTGGGCCTCTTTTCTGCTCATACGGTCGAAAGAAAGAAAATCATTATTCAATAAAAAAGCCCCCAACTTTCGTTGAGGGCTGGTGGCACCACCCGGGCTCGAACCGGGGACACAAGGATTTTCAGTCCTTTGCTCTACCAACTGAGCTACAGCGCCATCGGATATTATCCATCCAAACAAATTGCTTTGTTCGGGCAGCAAATATAAGCAGACCGACCTTAAATAGCAAAAAATTAGCCTTCTTTATTGAAAATCAGTGGAATTGGGGACTTGCTTTTTTAAGCAACGGCAGCCACCACAAAAAAGCTAGCAATTATCAATGCCAATCCAAACCACTGCTTTACGGTTAAACGTTCTTTATAGATGAAATAGCCTATCAAAACAGAGAAGATTTGACTGCCGATAATTAAGATATTGATCACCACCACTGGCAAATAACCATAACTCATATTAATAGCTAATCCGCCAATCACCAAGAGCGCCCCCAATATTAAATAGGCTTTTAAATGGCTCCATTTTAAATAAGAAAACAACTGATTGACCATTCCATCTTTTAGCACCAAGACCAAACCAAATAACATGGCGACTGATTCAATGATTAAACTAAAACCCAAAGGACCCCACCATCCAATTGGAAATTTATACAAGGCATAAGAACTACCCCAGAAAAAACTTGAAGCAATACCATATAAAATTCCTTTTTCAAATTCTTTTGGATTTTGTGTTGTGTTTTTTTGATAGTACAATAAAAACAAACCCACCGTACTCAAAATAAAGGCCCATAAATAATTACCATGCCATACTTCACCCATTACAAACACAGCTGTTAAAATAGTAAAGAGCTTTAACGAAGACACAGGCACCACCACACTTACAGGCGCTTTTTGTATCCCTTGTAAAAAAAACACTAGACCAAAAATATTGAATACACTTAGGGCAATGGATAATAAAAAAGTTTGATCAAATGCGATATCTCTTACCACCCAGTATTTAAAAAAATCTGCTTGTCTAAAACCAAAATATAAAATGGCAAAAATGCCTGTGGCAAAAACACCACGATAAAACATGCCTATATGATAAGGAATTGTCTCTGTAACTTTTTTCCAATAGGCATTACTAATGGCAAAACAAAACGCACCAATTAAAACAAATAGGATGCCCATTAATACTCACAGTTTTTCGGCGTTCTTGCAAAAGGTATCACGTCTCTAATGTTCGTCATACCCGTTACAAATTGAACCATACGCTCGAATCCTAAACCAAATCCAGCATGAGGCACACTACCAAAACGTCTTGTATCTAAATAATAGCTCATTTCTGCCAATGGAATGTGCATGTCGTTCATTCTTTGTTCCAATTTTTCTAAACGCTCTTCTCTTTGTGAACCACCCACAATCTCACCAATACCTGGCGCTAATATATCCATAGCTGCCACCGTTTCTTTTCCTGCTTCACATCCATCATTCATGCGCATATAAAACGCTTTGATGGCCGCTGGGTAGTTGGTTACAATCACTGGTTTTTTAAAATGTTGTTCAACTAAGTAACGCTCATGTTCGCTTTGTAAGTCGATACCCCATTTCACATCATAGCTAAACTTCTTCTTTTTATAATGATTGCTGTTTAATAAAATATCAATGGCTTCTGTATAGGTGATTCTTTCAAATCCATTTTCCAATACAAATTTTAATTTTTCGATTAATCCTAAGCCACTTCTTTTTTCTGTAGGCAATTGTTTTTCTTCTTCTGCTAACCTTGAATCTAAAAACGCTAAATCATCTGCATTGTGTTCCATCACATAAGCAATTAAATGCTTGATGAAATCTTCTGCCAAATTCATATTGTCTTCTAGGTCGTTGAATGCAACTTCTGGTTCAATCATCCAAAATTCAGCCAAATGCCTTGTCGTATTTGAATTCTCTGCACGGAAGGTTGGACCAAAAGTGTAGATGTCTGAAAAGGCCATAGCGCCTAGCTCTCCTTCTAATTGACCACTTACTGTTAAGTTAGTACTCTTACCAAAAAAGTCTTCGTTAAAATCAATTTCACCCGCTTCATTTTTTGGTGCACCTTCTAAAGGAAGCGTAGTCACACGAAACATTTCACCCGCACCCTCTGCATCACTTGAAGTAATAATTGGTGTGTGTAAATATAAAAATCCACGGTCGTTAAAAAATTGATGCACCGCAAAAGCCAAAGAGTGACGAATGCGAAAAACAGATCCGAATGTGTTGGTTCTAAAACGCAAATGGGCTTTTTCTCTTAAAAATTCTAAAGAGTGTTTTTTAGGTTGTAATGGATATTTTTCTGCATCGCTATCTCCTAAAATTTCAATTGTTGTAGCTTGTACTTCTACGGTTTGTCCTTTACCTAAACTTTCTACGACCAACCCGGTTACTTTTAAAGAAGCACCTGTGGTGATACGTTTTAATAAAGCCTCATCAAAAGCCCCCAAAGTGGCTACCACCTGTATATTTTGATTAGTGCTACCGTCATTTAGTGCAATAAACTGGTTATTACGGAAGGTGCGCACCCAACCCATGACTACAACTTGGCTACCGACAGCAGATTTTGCGTCCGTACCACTTAACAATGCTTTGATTTTGACTCTTTGATTGAACATATGACTTATTTCGAGGTTCAAAGATAACCCATAAAAAATTGTTTTTTTATGCAAAAAGGGCTTTACTTTGTGGTAGAAACAAGCGAAACGGTACATTTCAAATTTTCGCATTGCTACCATTACCGGTCAAATCTTGACCAAATTCAACTAGATTTTTCAAACATTCCCCGATCTCGATTCGATTTTAAAAAACCCTTCATTTACTGTGCAAGAAAAAGACGACAAACCAAAGAGAGGACGCAAGCCCGTTGCAGCGCCTGCTGCTAGTTCAAAAAATGATTCAGCCGCCGCAAAACCAGCGCGCAAGCCTATTGCAAAGAAATCAGCAGAAGCACCTGAAGAACCAAAACGTAGAGTTGCCGCTCCCGTTAAAGTTCAAAAGGATCATTCAGAAGACGACAAAGCATCTAAAATAGCTGCTGCTTTATTTGGAGATGAGTCTGCTGCAAGTCAAGCACCCGCTCCAACAGAAAATACCGAAGCAGCGCCTGCAGCTCAAGTAGACCAGCCCAATCAAAACCCTCAGGGTGGCGAAAACCGCGATCATCGTGGTCAAAGAGGTCCTGGACAGGGTCAACATCCTCATCAACATAGACATCAGCCAAAAAAAGAGCCTGTATTTAATGTAGAGTTCGATGGTGCCATTGCCTCTGAAGGGGTGTTGGAAATGATGCCCGATGGATATGGTTTTTTAAGAAGCTCTGATTATAATTATTTATCGTCTCCAGATGACGTATACGTTTCTCCTTCTCAAATCAAATTATTCGGATTAAAAACAGGTGACACCGTACAAGGTACTGTTCGTCCACCGAAAGAAGGAGAAAAATATTTTGCCTTAACAAAAGTTGATTTTGTAAATGGTAAAAAACCAGATGAAATACGTGATCGTATTCCATTTGATTATTTAACCCCCTTGTTCCCTTATGAAAAATTAAATCTTTATACAACTGCGAATAATTATAGCACACGTATCATGGATTTATTTACGCCTATTGGTAAGGGACAACGTGGCTTATTGGTTGCACAACCAAAAGTGGGTAAAACCATGTTGTTAAAAGAAGTAGCGAACGCGATTGCCGCAAATCACCCTGAGTGTTATTTGATGGTGGTGTTAGTAGATGAGCGCCCAGAGGAAGTAACCGATGTAGAGCGTTCTGTAAAAGCAGAAGTAATTGCTTCTACTTTTGACGAGCCTGCAGAAAAACACGTGAAGGTTTCTACAATGGCTTTACAAAAAGCAAAACGTTTAGTAGAATGCGGACACGATGTGGTGATTTTATTAGATTCAATTACACGTTTAGCACGTGCACACAATACAGTAGCACCAAGCTCTGGTAAAGTATTATCAGGTGGTGTGGAAGCGAATGCAATGCAAAAACCAAAACAATTTTTTGGTGCAGCGCGTAAAATCGAGAATGGTGGATCATTAACGATCATTGCTACAGCCCTTGTTGACACTGGCTCTAAAATGGACGAAGTAATCTTTGAAGAATTCAAAGGAACAGGTAATATGGAATTGGTATTAGATCGTCGATTAGCGAACAAGCGTATCTTCCCTGCAATTGATTTAACAGGATCAAGTACGCGTCGTGATGATTTATTATTAGATAAGGAAGTATTACAAAGAATGAATATTCTTCGTTTATTCTTAAATGATATGAACACAGACGAAGCAATGAATGAATTATTAAAACGCATGCGAGGCACCAAAGACAACGAAGAGTTCTTAGCCTCAATGAATCGATAAATTATATTCATTATATTTTTAAAAACCTCCATGCTTTGGGGGTTTTTTTATTAGCTTTATATCCTCCCGTTAAATTATTTTAAATGAAAAGAAGCAGCATTATTTTTTTGATGGGTTTTTCTATTGTATTGAATATTTCTTGTTCAAAAACTAGTACAGAAAATCCAGTCGCTCCTGTTTCACCAGCACCGACACCAGTGGTTACAGTACCTACAAAAGTCGTTTACCCTTTAGCAACATTGGACTCCATTTCCAAGATTAACAAAACAAGTTCTTGGTACCTAACAAATCGTTCTTTCGATGAATTATTTAATGTTCATGCTTCTTATTTTTGGGGTTTTGAAAGTGCGAATGGTCAACTTATTCCCTATAATACATCAACAACAGCCAGCTGGAGTCCCAATAAGTCCTACTACTGGAACGACTTGGGGACCTATTTATATACAGACCTTACAGGAGATGGGAAGAAAGATCTATGGGCTTATTATTGGAAAAACCCTTGGCCAACAAATGCAATTGGTATACACTTGTTTTCAGAATATGAAAAAAGCAATACTGTTGCAGATATTCAACAAGGTTTAACACAGGTTAGAAAGTGTGTTCTGGCAGATTTTAATAACGACGGGACAAAAGAAATTATGCTTTTTTCTTCTGGATACGACGGCATG
The DNA here is from genome assembly GCA_044372935.1 of Sediminibacterium sp. Taxonomy (GTDB): domain Bacteria; phylum Bacteroidota; class Bacteroidia; order Chitinophagales; family Chitinophagaceae; genus Sediminibacterium. The sequence goes on from JBILQZ010000088.1 coordinate 6,459, forward strand.
CCTTTCCCGGGTGATTCCTTGGGCATCTTTTATGTGAATGAAAAACGATACCAATATCTAAGCAAAGACATTGGATATTTTCATGGCGGCGCTACAGGCGACATTAATAACGATGGGTTAACCGATATTGTTGCTTATTCTGGCGGTAGTGCTGTAATTCCCGTTCATCCCACTTGTTATATAAACATGGGAAATGGGAACTTTAAGCTTTCTAATGAAATTTTTAAAGGCTTTAATGCTGATGGCAACGATAATTATTATACGGTCGACCTTTTTGATATAGATGGGGATGGCTGGTTGGATCTTTTACTTGGTGGTCAAGAAAAATTAAGGGTCATACCAAATAATAAAGGATTGTTTAATAGGTCAGAAGCAAAAATGATTCAATCAGAAAAATCATTAGAGCTTATGGATATGGCCTTTATGGACTTTGATTTTGATGGGAAGCTTGATATTTTAACCATGAGCAACAACTCCGGCTACCAGGGTTTTGGGTTAAGGTTGTTTTTGAATAAGGGGGATAGTTTTGTTGACG
>JBILQZ010000089.1:0-6896 GCA_044372935.1 Sediminibacterium sp.
ATTTTTTACATCCTGCACTAAATCTGGTTTCGATGAGGCGGTAGTGTACAATAGTAATTTTAATACTGGAGATAAAACAGGGTTAGACGGTGCTATACTGTATAAATACAATGGAGCAAATATCATTGGCAGGTATAACAATGGTGGTTTTACCTTGGATTTAACCAATCTACCAAAACACAAAGCCATCCAAATAGAAGTAGTCCCTTATTTTCACAATAGCTGGGATGGTAATAACAACTATGGGGGGATAGATGGACCTGATATTTGGACCATGTATGCAGATGGCCAAGAATTAGTTAGATCTACTTTTTCTAATTCCCCTTGTGAGCCTTTATATTGTTTGTTTCAGTCTTATCCGGTGCGCTATAGCTTTGTCAATAATCCGCCAATGACGGATGCGATTAAAATTTTCGAAGGCACTTCGGACAATTGCTCAGGAAATAATACAAGCTCCATGTACCGTATCGTAAAAACAATTTCACATACCAATAGTACACTGAACCTTAGCTTTAGAGATTTTTTAGTTCAAACCAATGTCCCCAATCCTATTTGTGATGAATCATGGTCTATGGCGAGCATTGTGATTAAAGTCATCAACCTACCTTAATTTTTTTTCTTGTTTAAAATACATTTTCCAACTATTAGTCAGTTTGCGGCATTGTTAATGCTGAACATATCCAATGCGGTATTTCAGCTATTGGTAATTCCTATTTTGATTCATTATGCAACGCCAATTAAATTGGGCGTGTATTTTATCGCACTTTCTTTTGGTGTATTGGCTTCTATCTTGGTCAACTTTGGTAGTTCTCAAACAGCGGTAGTTGAAATAAGAAGAGCTACTAATGAAAATGAAAAAGCAGTCATTAGCGCCGAAACATTGGCCATTCGTTTTTATCCCTTGTGTATTGCAGTCCTTGTGACAATTGGAGTAGCAGCTGCTTCAGATAAGGGCATGTATTATCTAGCAATTCTGCCCATGTTGTTTGCAGAGTTTATTAATCCTCAATTTTATCTAACTGCAGAATACAAAATTAATAAATACAGTATTTTAAATATTGTTATAAGAACCTTAGTCATAGGAGTCATTTATTTTTTTAGAAATAACGATCAATTAATTTTTATTGCTTTATTCAGTTCGGGCTTTGGCATGTTTTTATTAAACGCCTTATTTTTTAAGCAAGCTTTTTTTGCCACACAATTAAATTTTTTATGGCCTTCTATTAAAAGAATCATTGCCTTAATTAAAACACATGCATTAATTGTTGGTAATGGCATTACAGTGCATTTGCAACAATCTTTATTTTTATTTGCACTACCTGCTTTTGCGAGCCCTATCTTTTTATCTGCCTATGGTTTAATTGATAAATTAATTTCTAGTTGCAGGATGATGGTGAGCGCCTACAGTGTGGCAGTGATGCCAAAAGCAGCTGGCGAACATTTACAAGGCGCTGCGCAATGGCGTACTTTGAAAAAACAACAAAATTCAATTTTAGCATTGGCCTGTGTTTGCGCAGGCCTGGTCTTATATTTTTTCCCTGGATTTATTTTATCCTTATTATTATTAGGTAAGTCGAATGTGGATGCAGCATTCATGGTGGAAGCAACGCGCTTATTACAATTAATTGCTGTCGTGCCTTTATTGATTGCCCTGAATGTATTAAACGTGGCTGAATTGATTTTAGATAAAAAGTTCAAATCATATTTTGGGGCAGGATTAATTGTATTATTAATTGCAGTGTTATTTTTATTATTCCTTTACCTTGGTTTGCCTAACTATACCTTGGGGTATTACCCAATGATCATTGAGGGTGCTTGCCTAGTGATTTATTTTTTAATCATTCAAAGCAATCGATCTAATGGTTAAGCATATGCTAACTGTATTAGGTTGCTTGGTAGTTACTTTATCTATCGGACAAGCTATTCAAAACAATACACTTGTTGATTCTGTAGACACTTATAAACCTATTGCAAAAACTGGTATAGCATTTAAATTGCTGCCTATTGTCAATAAATTGCAATACGTGGGTGATCATCCTTACGAATGGAATGATGGCGTGATGATTCCTGCTAAAGGTTGGCAACAATACTTGAATGCAGGTATCCATTTAAAATGGAAACAATTTGAACTACAAATGGCCCCTGAATTTGTAGCGGCTCAAAATTTAAATTTTGAAGGTTTTGGTGCTGACATGGATGAAATACAATGGCGTGACTATTACAGGTTCCAAAATTTTATAGAACAACCAGCACAATTTGGAAAAGGACAATACACTAAATTGTTCTTTGGTCAGTCGTTTTTAAAATACAATTTTAAAAATACCACCATCTCGGTTTCGACGGCCAATCAATGGTGGGGTCCTACTAAACGCAATGCTTTAATATTGTCTAATAATGCTGGTGGTTTCCCGCATTTAAGCATTGCGAATAAAAAACAAATCCAAACAAAAATTGGCGCGTTCAATTATCAATTTATTTGGGGGCTTTTAAAAAATGGCAATTGGCCACCGAATCAACCTACCAAAACATTTAGGGGCAATAGACTATTTGTACCAAAGCCGGATACAAGTAGAATGTTTCAAGGATTCAATATCAATTACACGCCTAAGTGGTTTAAAAATTTGACTGTAGGTGTTGCACAAAGTTATGTTCAGTACACCAATCAAATTGCGGGCATCATGCAATTTGTACCTATCAAAAATATAGTGCATCGTTTGCCCAATGACCTTCCCAACAAACCAATTATTTTAACTGCCTTTAATTTTAATTACCAACTTCCTGCTGCCAATGCCAATTTTTACGGCGAATTTGGATGGAACCTTCATCATACTACTTTACGTAATTTGATGTTACAGCCCGATAAAGGCTTAGCATCTGTACTTGGTTTTAGTAAAATATTTCCTACTTCTCAAAAACACTATTGGGAATTTTTAGCAGAGATGACCAACTTGCAATTACAAACAAGAGCCGAACAATTTACAAGTAGCGCTCCGCCATCTTGGTATTTAGGAGCCGATGTGGTGCAGGGGTATACGCACAATGGACAAATTTTAGGTGCAGGGATTGGTCCAGGTGCCACTTCCCAAACCATTGAACTCAATTGGCGTAGTGCAAAAAACAGAATCGGTTTGAGTGCAGAGCGTCGTTTGCATAACAACGATTTTTATGTTTTTTCTTTTACCAACTCGGGTGATTTTAGAAGATGGTATGTTGACTTTGCGACGACTTTAAAAATAGATTGGACTTTTGGCCGTTGGGATCTTAGCCCAAGACTGAGTTATATTCAAACCAATAATTACAATTGGTCGCTGTTTCAACCTGAAGCAAAATATTTTATTCCTGGCAAAGACAAGCAACAATTTATGGGACAACTTAATTTCACTTATCATTTATAATGTGTAAGAAATTAGCAATCATATTAATCAACTGGAATAGTTTTGAATTGACCAAAGATACCTTGGAATCACTTCAACAAACCACCTATACCAACTATGATTGTATTGTGGTGGACAATGGTTCTGTGGATGGTTCAGGAGAGTTAATTCAAAAACAATTTCTAAATTGTATCGTTTTAAAATCACCCACTAATAAAGGATTCACTGGGGGTAATAATATTGGTATGGACTATGCATTGCAACATGGTTATGATTACATTATGATGCTCAACAATGATGTAGCAGTGGAACCTAATTTTTTAGAACCACTGATTGCAAGATTAGACCAAGATCCTTCAGTTGGCGCAGTGCAACCTTTGATTTATTTTCATCATGATCGTAGTTTAATTTGGAATGCGGGATCAAGTTTCAATGCCTTATTAGGTATTTGTAGCACACCCGACTATAATAAAAAAGATCCTGGGCATCATTTTAAAAACAAACCAAAAAAAATTGATTGGATCACAGGCTGTGCTTTTATGATGCGCGCTTCCGTCTTAAAAAATGTTGGACTTTTAAAGGAAGCTTTCTTTATTTATTATGAGGATGTAGACCTCTCCTTTAGAATTAAAAATGCAGGATATCAATTAGATTATGTACCTAGTTCAGTGATTTATCATATTGCTGGCATGTCCCAAAAAACTAACAAAAAAGGAAAAGAAGGTTTTGTTAGTCCCAAAGTGCATTATTTAAATGCCCGCAATCGAATTTGGTTTTTAAAAGTACACACGCCATGGTGGGCCATACCAACCACATTTTTTTATCAATTTATGTATTATTTGGCTGTATCTTTCTATTTTTTAAGTAGATTGCGCTTTAATAAATTCAAGGCTTGGTTAACCTGTATAAAGGACGGAATACTAAGTTCGGTTTAATCTTATCAATTGCTATTAAAATATTTTCTTGAAAAAAATTATTATAACAGGGGTTGCTGGTTTATTAGGGTCTAGAATGGCTGAATGGATTATCGCAAACCAACCAAATTGTACCATCATTGGTATCGACGACTTATCTGGGGGCTATCAAGAATATGTACCATCAGGTGTGGACTTTCACAAATTAGATTTAAGTAAGGATACCATTGCTCCTTTATTTGAAGGTGCGGATATTGTATACCATTTTGCGGCTTATGCGGCAGAAGGTTTGAGTCCATTTATTAGAAAATACAATTACAATAGCAATCTTGTGGCTACGGCGAATGTCGTGAACGCTTGTATCGAACACAATATCGGTCGCCTGGTATTTACATCTAGTATGGCGGTTTATGGTCATGGCAATCCTCCTTTTAATGAATCGCATCAACCAAGTCCTATCGATCCTTACGGCGTAGCAAAATATGCTTGTGAAATGGACATTCAAATTGCAGGCGAACAACATGGATTAGAATGGTGCATTATTCGTCCGCACAATGTGTATGGTCGTAATCAAAATATTTGGGATCGTTATCGCAATGTATTAGGTATTTGGATGTTCCAGCATATCAATAATTTACCTTTTACTATTTTTGGAGAAGGGGATCAACAAAGAGCATTTTCTGCAATCGACGATTGCTTATTGCCTTTATGGAAAGCAGGAACAGATGACCGCGCTAAAAAACGCATCATCAATATTGGTAGCTGGAAATACTATACTATCAAAGATGCTGCGGAAGTCTTAAAGAAAGTCATTGGCAATGGAGAAATCAAGCACGAGCAAGCAAGACATGAAGTAAAAGATGCGCTGCCTTCACATGAACTAAGTGTAACACTCTTAGACTACGAAGACAAAACGAGTTTAGAGCAGGGCTTAACAGATATGTGGCAATGGGCGAAGCAACAACCAATGCGTGTTCAAAAATCTTGGGACAACTACGAGGTCGAAAAAGGTATTTATGGTTTTTGGAAAAATAAAAAATAATAGATTGAAATTCTTTTTCAAAAAGGGATACAAGGCAACTAGGTATCCCTTTCTTGTTGGTATATTTTTGATGCAATTGATTTTAATCAATCAATCTTTAAATGCACAATCTATTTCTTTAGATCAAGAATGGAGAACTGATTTAATGCGCAGAGAACAGTTACTTGGGAGATTTGATTCAACTATTTCTTTTTTAATGAATCCTGTTTATTTAAGTGCTAAAGCATTAAAACCAAATGGCGCGAATGCTGTAAGTCCTTACTTGCAAAAAAAAGGTAAATCCTTTTTAGGAAAATTAGGTTACGTGGACCTAATGCCTGTGCAATTACAACAACAATATGTAACGGATATTCCATTTAAAATCTTGGATGGTCCAATGCTTGCTAGCAGTGGCTATCAGGTAATGGCGTCTGCAGGGGTGTTTGCAAAATTGGGTCCACTCACTATACAATTGCAGCCTCAATGGGTGAACGCGCAGAATAAAAGTTTTAGCAATAATGATCAAACAACCAATTACAATAAATTATTTTGGGGTAATTCAAGCATTCGCTTAAATGCGGGGCCTGCATCCATTGGTATTAGTTCCGAAAATATCAGTTGGGGGCCTTCGGTATTTAATCCATTATTAATGAGTGGACATGCGCCTGGCTTCATGCATTTAACTTTTAATAGTAGACGTCCATTAAAAACGCCTATTGGTAATTTTGAGTGGCAATGGGTGGCAGCCTACTTAGATCCTATGGACAAAGCCTATCAAGGTTTAGCCGAAGTAAGTTCAGCCACAATTCCAAGTAGAAGGTATTTTAATGGGGCCACCATTGCGTATCAACCTAAATGGATCAAAGGTTTAAGTGTAGGATTAACAAGGGTAGTACAACAACCCGAAATTATTTTGGAAGTTTTTAACAACTGGAATTTAATTTTCAATAATATCTCAAGAGTCAATGACCCGAATGAGTTTACTGATTATCTTTTAAATTCTGTTGAAGGAAATACTGACCAATACGCTTCCTTTTTTATGCGCTACTTAATGCAACCTGCGAATGCAGAATTTTATATGGAGTGGGGCAGGAACGATGCATTTTATAATTTTAGAGATGCCATTCAAAGACTAGATCATTCTAGGGCTTATACTTTAGGGATTCGTAAATTATTTAATGTCAATGAACAAAAAACGAAATACTGGCAACTCATATCTGAATACACCCGCATGCAACAACCGCCTTCCTGGCCTTTATTGAGTGGTGGTCCTTGGTATGTGCATGGTGGGGCGCAACAAGGCTATACCCACTTAGGAGAGATCATGGGAGCGCCCATTGGTCAAGGTGCCAATGCTCAAACAGTTAGATTAAGCAAGTTCAATGGATTACAACAATATGGTATTCAATTGGAGCGTGTAACGCAGAATGGTGTTTTCTTTGAAGACAATTTAGCGTTCACCAATCCTAGTAAAACCAAATGGGTAGATTTTGGTTTACGATTAATGGCCGACCATCCATTTAACAAATTTGTATTAAGTAGTAGTATCGCGTATAAAAAATCCTTCAACTATCAGTGGTCACAACC
>JBILQZ010000090.1:0-6820 GCA_044372935.1 Sediminibacterium sp.
AGAGATTAAATTATTTTAATCCTTTCTCGCTAGATACAGTTAGTTTCTTGCGTCCTTTCTTACGGCGACTTGCTAATACTTTACGACCATTAGCTGATTCCATACGCTTACGAAAACCATGCACTGATTTACGACGACGTTTATGAGGTTGGAATGTACGTTTCATAATATACTTTTTTTAGCGGGTTATTAGGATTATTCCTATCTGCCCTTGAGGTTTAATACTTTATATTCTAAATCCGTTCTTATAGCAGTCACCATACCACTACCTGTGAAAGGACGGCAAAAATAGGGTATTTTTTGAATTTTTAAGCTAAATCTGTATGTTTTGCGGCAATTTTTTGGCCAAAGAACAAACTGCCCATAGCTTCAAAGCTTGCTGGGTTGTCTGTTGTGTAAAAGCTTAATTGACCATTTTTACTGCAATTTTGGTCCATTTCGGGATGATTTTGCAAGTAAATAGCTAAACTCTTGGCAACGATATCCCCTTGGGTCACCAATTTAACCCCTGCAGGCAAGAAGCTTTGAATTTTATTAGCCATCAAAGGATAATGGGTGCATGCGAGTAATACAGTGTCAATGCTAGGCGATTGACTAAAAAGTTGATCAATGTATAGCTGCACAAAATAGTCGGCCCCTGGGCCATCCTGTTGACCATTTTCTATCAAAGGCACCCACATAGGACATGCTTGCTGAAAAATTGTAGCCTCTGGGGCAAATTTGGCTAATTCTATGGGATAGCTATCACTTTGTACTGTTCCGGTCGTGCCTAAAATACCTAAATGGTGCGAGGTAGAAAATTGTCCCAAAACTTCTGAACTGGGTCTAATCACACCCAAGACTCTTTTGTTTGGATCCATTTTAGGCAGGTCCAATTGTTGGATATTACGAAGGGCTTTGGCAGAAGCAGTATTACATGCTAAGATTACCAGAGAACAGCCTTGTTTAAAAAACCATTCTACTGCTTCTAAAGTATATTGATACACCGTGTCAAATGACCTTGTTCCATAAGGCGCACGTGCATTGTCTCCAAGGTATAGATAGTCATACTGAGGCAGTTGTTGCTTCAATTCTTTTAAGATGGTGAGTCCACCATAACCACTATCAAAAACGCCAATGGGTGCTTGCATAAAATTAAATTCCAATTTCGTTTAAACAAATACACCCCGTTGAAGACAACGGGGTGTATTCAGTATATATTCATTCAAATATTACCCCTTTTTTGCTGGAGCGGCTGGTTTTGCTGCACCACCTGTTGCTGCTTTGAAAGCATCTTCGATTTCCTTAGGAACTGGAAGCTTTAATTTTAAAGCAACACGGATCGTTAAGTTATCAGCGATAGAAGGTTGAGCGTAAGGAGACAATGCGTCCGCCTTTAATACCAAATTGTATTTTTGCTCAGCTACTACTTCACTCAAAGCTTGTGCGATTTTTTGTCTGTAAGGCAATAACAAAGTTTCTTGTTTTTGCTCCATCATTTGTTGTTGGTACTGTTGCCAGTTGATCAACTTGTATTTTAAACGATTTAAATCGTCTGTAGCCATTTGTAAAGCCTTTGGTCTTTTAGACAAATCAACAGAATCTCTTCTGTAGATACTATCTTTTACTTGGTAATCCTTCAAAGTGTAGTTGTACTCATCTTGTAAAGAATCCTTTGCATAAGAGTTCAACACGGTATCTAATTTTTCTTGGATGCCAGGGAATAAAGCAACTACGCTTTGGTCATCGAAATAACCGATTTTTGTTTGTGCTGTTGCACTGTTACCTAAAGCACAAGCCACTAACAAGATGGCTGCAAATAAAACTTTCTTCATGGTCTATTTTTTGTTTGTTTGTTTAATTATTGATCACCCCTAGTTCTTTTAAAATATCATCACTTTTATCCAACTTAGGGTCTGCAAATATAATGGTAATTCCTTCACTTTTATCCAAAATGAAGTCATACGAACGAGCGGTAGCCATTTTTTGAGCTGCATTATAGACCCTATCTTGAATAGGTTTCACTAATTTTTGGCGCTCTTTGAACAAATCCCCCTCATAACCAAAACGTTTTTTTTGCAAATCACGCAACTCCTTTTCCTTCATAAATAGTTCATCCTCACGCTTTTTTCTAAGGTCTTCGGATAACATAAATTGCTCGGCCTCGTAATTTTTATACATCTTATCTAAGACCATTTGCTTTTCATCAATCTCTTGTTGCCACTGGTCCCCTAAAGCCTTCAATTTCTTATCTGCTTCTTTATATTCTGGAATACGATCCAAAATGTATTTTGTATTGATGACTGCATATTTAGATTGTGCATTTGAAGTAATGGACAAAGCCAACACACATACAGTTAATAAAAACAATTTTTGCAATTTCATATGAATTGTATTTATAAGTTTAATCTATTCAGGTTCAAATCCTAACATAAAGGTAAATCTAGCTGCGTCTTTCAATGAATTTGTTCCATCTAAACGATCTAGACCAATACCATAATCAAATCCAAGCAATCCAAACATAGGAAGGTAAAAACGCATACCCACACCCACAGATCTTCTTAACTTAAATGGATTGTACTCCTTCATACTGTACCAACCATTCGCTGCTTCAAAGAAGCCCAATGCATAAATGGTACTACTTGCTGCTAAACTTAAAGGATATCTAATTTCAACAGCATACTTATTAAAGATGGTGAACTTTTGTCTAGATGATTGTTGGTCAGGATTGATTTTTGGATTCGATGATTCATACACTGGATAACCTCTTTGTGCAATGATATCATATCCTAATAATGCAAACTGATTACTCAAACCTGCATCACCCACTTGGAAGCGCTCAAAAGGAGATATCGTTAAATCTTGATTGTACCTTCCTAAGAAACCATATTTAGCAGCAAATTTTAAAACAAATTGTTTGTTGCGGTCTTCGCCAGCTGGTTTGCCCAATGGCACATACCATTCACCATTAAAACGCCACTTATGGTATTCCAATAATTCATATGGATTTTGCTTGTTTGCAAAATTTGGATCAAACAAAGAATAGGGAGGTGTCAATTGACCACTCAATAAAAAAGTAGAACCAGTTCTTGGAAACAAAGGTTGATCCACAGAAGTTCTTTGTAAAGCAATTCTGAAGTTCAGGTTGTTCACAATACCATTGTCAAAATTTGGCAAATTGAAAGGATCAATTGCATAATCTTTCAAGGTATAACGTGTATAGTTTAAACCCATACTTAAAGAGAAGTAGTCATCTGGCCAAGCCAATTGACGACCAAAAGAAAGGGTCGCACCAGTGGTAGAAATATACCTAGAGTCAGCCGCATTAGGATCAAACATGCCCGTAATTTGATCAAAGGTTTGACCAAATTTAGTGTTATAAACACTTACAGTTAAAGTATTACGCTTGATGCCACCAAACCATGGTTCGGTGAACGATAAGTTAGTAGACCTAAAGGCTTTACCATTACTTTGAAAACGTAAACTTAATTTTTGTCCATCTCCCATCGGCAATGGATCCCAAGCTTTTTTCGTAAAAATATTTTTCGAAGAGAAGTTGTTGAAGGTAACCCCTAAAGTTCCTGTCAAGCCAATGTATCCTCCCCATCCTGCACTTAATTCTAATTGATCACTTGATTTTTCTTCCACACCATAATTGATATCTACTGTACCATCTTCTGGATTAGGAACAGGATCAATTTTGATTTTCTCTTGGTCAAAATAATTCAACTGAGAAATTTCACGTTGAGAACGAATCAATAAAGTACGGCTAAATTTATCTCCAGGTATCGTTCTAATTTCACGACGTACCACAAAGTCTTTTGTCTTTTCGTTTCCTGCAATACGAATTGTTTTAATCGTTGCTTGAGGACCTTCTTGAATTCTTACTTCAAAATCGATGGTGTCATTGTACACTGCAGTTTCAATTGGATTAACACTAAAGAATAAATAACCATCGTCTTGGTATAATCCACTAATGTCACCGCCTTCTGCAGTTTGCGTTTTGCCTAATTTATTAAAGAAGATTTCTCTATTGTATATGTCACCTTTTTTAATATTCAAAATACTTGTTAATACAGAGTCCGCATATTTTGTATTTCCTCTCCAAGTAATATTACCAAAGAAATATTTACGCCCCTCTTTAATTTGCATGTCAATATTCAAATGCCCAACTGCATTGTGGTACACTGTATCTTTTTCTATCACTGCATCTCTAAAACCTAATGAGTTATAATAGTTCAGTAAGTTATCCTTACTCTCATCATATTTTTTGACATCATATTTAGAAGAGGAGAAACCAATTCTTGCATATGGATTTAAAATCTTCCTTGTTTTGGTAAAAGTTAAGAAACCAAGTTCTTTCCTGTATTGCTCAAAAGTATACGGTGTTGTTTTTACAATAGCCGGCTTGTCATTCACTGGGAATAAGGTTAAACGAGATTTTTCATGAATCTCTTTTAAGCTTTTCTTCAATTTACTTTCATCAATCTGATTGCCTCCAAAATTGATATTGTTGATTCTTACTTTTGGACCTTTTGCCACAATGAACTCTAAAACCAATTGATTCTTACGGATGGTATCTTTGGTTTCTTTGATACGCACTGTTGCGTCTTGAAATCCTTTTCCTGCGTAGAATTTTTTAATACCTTCTATTGCAGTAATACGCATATTATCTGTCACTACCCTATTTGGCGTTAAGCCTGTTTTACCAGAAAGTTCTTCGGTCTCCGATTTTTTTATACCAGAAAAAGTAAAGCGTGATAATCTAGGTCTTTCCACCACATTGATCTCTACATCGATATCTGTGCCTTTCACATCTGTCAAATACACACTAACATCACTAAAATAATTTTGATCCATTAATTTACGGATCGCTTTTGCAAAATTATCGCCTCCTGGCAAGGCCACTTCGTCCCCCTCATTCAAGGTAGAAAGAGAAAGCAATAAATTTTCATCAAAAAATTGATTACCAACCACTTTGATCGAACGGATCTTGTACTTAGAAGGTGTTTTTTGATTTAAGATACCCAGCAACTTAACATTGATCTGGCTAACAGAATCCTGCGCATTTTGGTCCTGCGCAAAACTCGAGGTGGATAAGATAAGTAAGGATAGAATTCCTATTGTAAACTGGGTCAATTTCTGCATCTGCTGGTGGGGCTAAATATGTATAATTTATAAGAGGCGCAAATTACTCGTAATATTTCAAAGTCTTTGTTAAAAAGCCAAAAAAACACATTAATAATTTTATGTATTTAAGTTGATCTGAGCGCTTGTTTTGCCGAATCGGCGCTCTCTGGACTGATAATCCAAAATGGCTTCGGTAAAGGCCTCTTTGCCAAAAGCCGGCCAACGTGTTTCGGTAAAATAAAGCTCCGCATAAGCTGCTTGAAAGAGTAAAAAATTACTAATTCTATGCTCCCCGCTGGTTCTAATCATCAATTCGGGATCGGGGAAGTCTTTGGTAGACAAAGCTTGTATGAATTGGGCCTCATCAATTTGACTTGGATCTAAATGTCCCGCCTGGGCCTGGGTGGCTAGGGTTTTAGCTGCTTGAATAATTTCCCAACGGCTGCTATAACTTAATGCTATAACTAATTGTAAACCAGTATTTTGTGCAGTAGTTGCGGTAGCAGTGGCTAAGGCTTGACGCGCTTCATCCGGCAATAAATCAAGGTTGCCAATAAAATGAAGTCGGATATTGTTTTTATGTAAATCTGGAACTTCTTTGCTGATGGTGTCCACAAAAAGGGACATTAAGCCCATTACTTCTGCCTGAGGTCGATCCCAGTTTTCAGTGCTAAATGCATATAGGGTTAGGTATTGAATACCTATTTCTGTTGCTGCTTCAACCACTTTACGAACACTGATGACCCCATGGTAATGACCATATAAACGATCCTTCCCCTGCTCCTCGGCCCATCTGCCATTCCCGTCCATGATGATGGCTATATGCTTAGGAAGCTTATTTAAATCCAAATTTTCCATGCTGTAAAAATAAGAAAATCAATAGGTTATTTGCGCTTAAATTTAAGTCTACTAAAGAATCCAGACTTTTTATCCCCTGATTCCTTTTCTTTTTGGCTGGCCAATCTTGACTTTTTACCAGGCTTCCACTTTTCTTCCCCATAAATTTTAATCAAACCATAGGATATGCCTGCTTTAACGGAAAAAAACTGGTCTTTACCAGATCTACTTCCTTGATAAGCATTCACTAGTTGACCATCGACCAAATAATCTAATTCATCCGACGTCGTTAATCGATACATCGTTTCTGCAAATAGATTCCAACGCTGTGTTAGGTTAAACTTGAACCCAACTTGAACAGGAAAATGTACAAACCCTTTTTTTTCTGCAACTAAAGAGGGCGGCGTAAATGATACAGAATCCTTTCCAAGAGCAAGCATATAACCAATACCAATGCCTAAATAAGGCGTGAATCGATAGGATTTATTGCCAGGTAAATACCTTATAAAATTAAATTCCCCTGTTAAACTTATATCATGAAAGCCTCGTGAAAAATAATAGTTTCTTGACTTTGCATATATATTGTTTGATAAATTATCATCAGCTGCTAAACTCAATTGTTCATAATTCAATCTAAAGCCACCATAATCATTGAATTGTTTTTTAAAAAATGCACCCATACTATTTTTAAAATTTACCCCACCTGGAGCAATGTCTCCAACATAACTTGACTTGCCCGCAAATAATCCAAACTCTCCTCTGTTTTCAACCAATTGCAAATGCTGTCCATGGACAAGCTGAACAAGCAAAATCAAACAACCTATAATATAGAATCGATTTAACATGCTTAATTTCTTTTATCCAATCCCCAAGT
>JBILQZ010000091.1:0-6722 GCA_044372935.1 Sediminibacterium sp.
AACGGTATATACGTTTTTACGCTTACCATAGAAACCTTTGGCTTGATCTAAAATCTTTTTTCTTCTTGCTCTAGATGCAACGGCATTTTTTGAACGTGGCATAATTAATATTTTTTTGAATCGGCTAATGAAAGCCTCGGACTCGGTGAATTAAATGGTTGAAATGATCTCCAGGATTGATTATCCTTTTAATCTTAATAAACGAAGAACGAAGTCTTTGTTAGTTGATCCTACTAAACCTTTCTTTCTCATCGCTCTTTTACGCTTTGTAGATTTCTTGGTTAAAATGTGTCTTTTGAACGCTTTTTGGAAAGTGATTTCTCCTGTTCCAGTAACTTTAAAACGCTTTTTTGCGCTTGAGTTAGTTTTTACTTTTGGCATTATTATAATCTTATCGATTACTCCCTGCTGGCGGTTCTACTCAGGCAGAACACTTATTGGGCCTTGTGGGAAATGGATGGCAAAGGTAATATAGATTGGGAATATAGCAAAGAAAATGGGCTCGAAAAATTCGAGCCCATTTAAAGAATTATATTGAAAATCAGCTTATTAGCTGATTAATCTAGAAAATTTAAGCTGTTGGCTTCTTTTTACCACCCGCTTTAGGTTGGAAAATGGCAAACATTCTCTTTCCTTCTAATTTAGGCATACTTTCTAAAGTACCCGCTTCCGCTAATCTTTCAGCGAATTTCAATAAAAGTAATTGACCTCTGTCCTGGAACATGATCGCTCTACCTTTAAATTGAACGTAAGCTTTTACTTTATTTCCGTCTTGTAAGAACTTCTCGGCATGTTTTGCTTTAAAGTCAAAGTCATGATCATCGGTGCCTGGAGTGAAACGAATCTCTTTAATCTCAGATTGTTTTGAGTTCGCTTTCATCTCTTTTTCCTTACGCTTTTTCTCGTACAGGAACTTCTTATAATCAATCACTTTACATACCGGTGGATTGGCTGTTGGAGAAATCTCCACTAAGTCCAAACCCTGATCTGCAGCTATTTTTAGCGCTTCTTGTGTGTTGTAAACTCCTACGGTGATATTGTCACCAACCAATCGAATTTCTGGAACTCTAATACGATCATTAATACGATGTTCTGGTTCCTGTTGTCTTTGAAACCTTGGGTTAAATCTTGGTCCTCTGTTCGGTAATGCCATTAATTTTTAAAACGTTGTTTTGTGATGTAAAGATAGTCAATGTTAAGCATCAGGGGCTTTTCTTTCCACTATTTCTTGATGAATCTGTGAAATAAAGGCTGCTTTGTCCATCATACCCAAATCCCCTTTACCTTGTCTTCTGATAGATAATTGGCTTTCTGTTGCTTCTTTTTCTCCAATCACCAACATATATGGCACTTTCATCATTTCGGTATCGCGAATCTTTTTACCAATTTTTTCGTTACGGTCATCTATCTCAGCGCGCACTCCAGCTTTACGTAATTCAGCCAATACTTCTTGGGCATAAGGCATGAACTTATCACTGATCGGTAAGATTTTAGCTTGCAAAGGCGCTAACCATACTGGGAATTTACCTGCATAGTGTTCTAATAAGAAGCCAATAAAGCGTTCATGTGTACCCAATGGCGCACGGTGAATAATCAATGGCGTTTCTGGCTCATTGTCTTTATTGGTAAAACTTAAATTGAATCTTTTGCCTTGAGCAAAATCTACTTGATTGGTTGCTAATGTGAATTCACGTCCAATGATGCTCCAAATTTGTACGTCAATTTTTGGTCCGTAAAATGCACCTTCATCTTGCACTTCAACAAATGGCGTACCTGTTTCGATTAATACTTGACGAACCATGTCTTCTGTCTCCTTCCACAATTCAGGCTCGTTGATGTATTTCTGACCCAATTTAGCAGGATCATGTAAACTCAAACGCATCACATATTTGTCGATTCCGAAAATATTAAAATACTTCAAGTACATTTCATTCACTGCTCTAAATTCTTGCGCGAACTGCTCTTTGGTACAATAGATATGTGCATCATTCATGTGTAAACAACGTACACGCATTAAGCCAAATAATTCACCTGACTGTTCGTACCTGTAACAAGTACCATACTCTGCAAGGCGCAGTGGCATGTCTTTGTAGCTCTTTGGTTCTGCATCAAAAATTTTATGGTGATGCGGACAGTTCATCGCTTTCAAGTAATATTTAGTACCATCCAATTCCATTGGAGGGAACATACTATCTTGGTAATAAGGCAAGTGACCGCTGGTGATATACATGCTTTCTTTAGCAATATGTGGCGTTACCACACGCTTATATCCAGCAGCTTCTTCGGTTTCTTTTGCTAAACGCTCTAATTCTTCGATGATAATGGTTCCGTTAGGCATCCATAAAGGCAAACCTGGTCCAACATCATCATCCATGGTATAAATACCTAATTCTTTTCCTAATTTTCTGTGGTCTCTTTTCTTTGCTTCTTCAAGTAATAATAAGTATTCGTCTAATTCTTTTTGATTCGGGAAAGTTACTCCGTAAACACGGGTCAACATTTTATTCTTCTCGTCTCCTTTCCAAAATGCACCAGCTATATTGGTGATTTTGATGGCTTTAATAGCCCCTGTATTAGGAATATGTGGTCCACGACACAAATCAGTGAATCCGCCCTGTGTATAGAATGTAATAGTACCATCTTCTAATCCAGACAATAAATCTAACTTATACTCATCCCCTTTTTCTGTGAAATAAGCCAATGCCTCTGCCTTGGTCATTTCCTTGCGGATATAAGCATTGGCTTGTTTAGCCAAGTCATTCATTTTCTTTTCCAACAAAATCACATCTTCTTCTTTGATACTCTTACCCCCTAAATCAATATCATAATAAAAGCCCTTATCTAAAGCTGGTCCTACCCAAAATTTTGCTCCTGGATATTGCATTTCAACTGCCTCCGCTAATAAGTGGGCAGAAGAATGCCAGAAGGTAGATTTACCATCTTGGTCATCCCAAGTCAACAATTTTAAAGACGCATCTGCCTCAATAGGACGTGTGGCATCCCATACCTCGCCATTGACAGAAGCTGCTAATACTTTCTTTGCTAAACCCTCACTAATGGATTTTGCGATACCTAAAGCAGTGATCCCTTTTTCATAAGATCTAACTGCACCATCCGGAAATTGAATTTGAACCATGTTTGTACGAATAAATATATAGGGACAAAGATAACGAAAAAAAGGATGCTTGTTTATACTTAGATTAATACTTAAATTTAAACTTCTAATAAAACTATGACAAGGACGACCCTACTCCTATTTTTGATCATTTGCTCCCTGCAAATAAATGCCCAAAATTTGACGGGTCAGTGGGTAGGCAGTTTCATAGCCAATGAGGATGCTTTGATGCATAGTTATACCTACCAAATTGATATCAAAGAAAATAATACCCACCAAATTACGGCTCAAACCACCACTAAAAAGACGGATCAATTTTATGCGAGTGCCTTTGCAAGAGGTACACATAGTGTAAGAACTCAGCTGGTTCAAATAAATGAAACAAGTTTTGATGAACTTAAAATTGCCAATGAACTAGAAGCTTGTTTAATGTCGAATTTTTTGACCTACAAAATAGTGGATGGTCATGAAATTTTAGAGGGCACTTATATGTCTGCTGCAATGAATGGAAAAAGAAATTGCGGAAGTGGCAAAGTCTTTTTAGAGAAGGTACAAAACCTATACAGTGTTAACAAAAATAACCAAACCTCAAAAACAGTTATTGTTAACAGTCCAGTGGGTCAAAATACACCTGTAACGACTCAAAAAAATATGGTCAATAATAGTATTCAGAAGAATACAATTATAAAGAAAGATAGCCCGTTAAATATCAAAAAAACTGCACCCATCCCTAGCAAGGAGATGATTCAAGTTCAATCTAATCCAGTAATAGAGACTAATACAGACGAAGTGATTGAAGAAAATACGACAACTTCGAATTCTACGCCGCCTCAAAGATCCATTCAAAATCAACCCATCAATTTGCCTTGGGTATTGGTTGGACGCGAAAACAAATTGGTGAAAAAAATTATTACCAATAATAGTAAAGTAAGTATTGATTTATTTGATAATGGCACCATCGATAACGATACAGTTATCGTATATGACAACAAGCAATTACTCGTTAACAAAAAAAGATTGAGCTATAAGTCAATCCATCTTGAATTTAATTTTACTGAAAATATCAGAGAACACGAAGTCATTATCGTAGCACATAATATGGGTACCGTACCCCCCAACACAGCACTTTTATTATACAAAGACGGTAGTACAAGACAGGAGTATTTTATTACTTCTACCAATAAAATAAATGCCAAATTATTGATTGTATTCGAGCCTCCAAAACCGAACAAATAGTTCAGCTTTATTTTAATTCTTGCAATACTTGAATAGCCGTATAGGTTTTATTGGCCTCCTTTGTGTAGGGATTCATACTAGACTTATTTAGCCCAATCCATTTGCGCTCCTCTGCATCAGAAAAGATATAAATTTGTTGTTTTGAATAGCCTATCGATCCTAAGAATTCAATCCAATGCAAGGTCAACATTTGTGCCCCTTGTATACGTTCATTAAGGTCAGTTTCCATTAAAATGGCTGCCATTTCGGATTGAATGTTCAGTATACCTTGCACCGCATTTTGTTGCGTCGCTGTATCTTTTGACAAAGGTGCTTGAGCAAGACTATCTGCCAATTGAATCATTTTTGCACCAAAAACATTCAAACTGGATGTGTCTGTTGCTTGCAAATGTTGCATCACCGCAAAGTAGGTATTTAAAAGGGGTTGAATTTGCTGATCTACCCTATCATCCTGCCTTGTGGCTATGAAGTTTGTTTCAAGGGGTTGTATAGCTTCATTTGGGCTGGATTGGCAAGCTAACAACCAGATAGATAAAAATAAAAACAAGCCTTTAGGCATATAGAATTTTTTTCAAAATTATGCATATTTAGCCACTACAACACAGTAACTTTGCGCACTGAATTGATAAATTATGTTAATAGGCTTACAAAATGTGACTTTTGAATTTGGCGCAAGAGCGATCGTAACTGACGCCACTTGGCATATTCAACCAGGTGAAAGAATTGGACTAATTGGCTACAATGGTACTGGAAAGTCTACCCTTTTGAAATTATTAGTGGGTCAATACTTACCTTCCAAAGGCACAGTTGAAAAAGGCAGGGATACCACTATTGGCTATTTACACCAGGATTTATTGAGTTTTGATACCAGTGAAACCATCACAGAAGTTGCATTAGGTGCTTTTGAAAGAGTGCGTGAATTAGAAAAGGAAATTGAAACCTTAGGCATCGAACTAGAAGCCAATCCAGAAGACAACGATATCTTAATTAAATACACGGATGCTTTACATGAAATTGATGTCTTAGACGGCTATAATATTGAGCACAAAGCAGAAGAAGTATTACATGGCTTAGGCTTTACCAATAAGGACTTGGTTCGCCCTTACAAAGAGTTTAGTGGAGGCTGGAGAATGCGTGTGCTATTAGCTAAAATGATTTTGCAAGCACCAGATGTGTTGTTATTGGATGAACCTACTAACCACTTAGACTTACCAAGTATAGAATGGTTAGAGAAATATTTATTGCATTACAAAGGCAGTGTGGTGATTGTAAGTCACGATAAATTTTTCTTAAATAAAATGGTGAATAAAATTGTTGAAGTGTACCAACAACAATTGAATTTTTATACAGGAGATTATGATTATTATGAAGTAGAAAAAGTACAACGTGTAGAAATTCAACAAAGGGCTTTTGAAAACCAACAAGACTACATTAGACAACAAGAAAGATTCATTGAAAGGTTTAAAGCAAAAGCTTCTAAAGCAGCTCAAGCACAGTCTATTCAAAAAAGATTAGACAGATTAGACGTCATTGAAGATGTACAAATTGAAAGACCTAATATTAGAATCAATTTTGCAGTAGATAAAACACCAGGCAAAGTATTGGTAGATTTAAAAGGCATCAACAAAAGCTACCCTACACTCACTATTTTGGAAAATGCATTTGCTGAAATTGAAAGAGGTGATAAAATCGCCTTGATTGGTGCCAACGGTAAAGGAAAGTCTACCCTATTAAGAATTGTTGCTGGCATGGAAAACTTTGAAGGGGAAAGAGTTTGGGGGCATAATGTGGACGAGAGTTTTTATGCGCAACACCAATTAGAATCTTTGAACTTAAATAATACCATTCTTCAAGAAGTTCAGGAATGCGGTACTAAAAAAACAGATCTAGAATTACGTGCCTTATTAGGCTGTTTCCTTTTTGGAGGAGATGATATCGATAAAAAAATCAAGGTATTAAGTGGAGGTGAAAAAGCAAGAGTTGCTTTAACAAAAACCATCATCAGCAAAGCTAATTTCTTGATGCTGGATGAGCCTACCAACCACTTGGATATGGCCACAGTAGAACTATTAGCTGAAGCCTTAACTAAATACGATGGTTCTATCATTTTAGTAAGTCATGATCGTTATTTCATTTCTAAAACAGCGAATAAAATTTGGGAAATTGAAGACGAAAAAATCATTGAATTTAAAGGAGACTATAAAGAATGGGTAGAATGGAAAGAACGCATGGCAAAGCAAAAAGTAGCCAATCCAGAAGCCATCAAACAAGCACCAAAACCAGTTGAAAAGAAAGTGGAGCCTGTGGTAGCAGAAGTGAAAGCAGGCCCTATCGACAAGGAATTGCAAAAACAAATTCAAAAGCTCCAAAA